>NZ_JBEZDY010000016.1:0-37578 GCF_040648555.1 Actinoplanes sp. NPDC049118 | reverse complement strand
TGGTGGGTGGTGACAGTGCGCCGTGGGGTGGTGGTGTGCCGGGTGTGGGTGTGCCGGATGCTCCTGGTGGTGCTTCGTCGCGGGACAAGGACGGGCTGGTGACGCCTCCGGGCGTGGGGCTTTCGCCGGGTGCTGGTGTGCCGGCATCGCCGGGTCTGGGTGGGTTGCCGCCGATGATGCCGATGACGCCGCCGGGTGGGGATCGGGGTTCCGGTGTGGATCTGCCGGACTCTTCGGGGTTGGTGGGTGGTGACAGTGCGCCGTGGGGTGGTGGTGTGCCGGGCGTGGGTGTGCCGGATGCTCCTGGTGGTGCTTCGTCGCGGGACAAGGACGGGCTGGTGACGCCTCCGGGCGTGGGGCTTTCGCCGGGTGTGGAGCTTCCGCCGGGTGCTGGTGTGCCGGCATCGCCGGGTCTGGGTGGGTTGCCGCCGATGATGCCGATGACGCCGCCGGGTGGGGATCGGGGTTCCGGTGTGGATCTGCCGGACTCCTCGGGGCTGGTGGGTGCCGGTACGGAACCCTGGGAACCCGGCACCACGCCAGCAGGCTCCCCGGACGCACCCACGGGTACGGTGCCCGGCCCGGCGACCGGTGCCCGGCCACCCGCTGCCCTGCGTCCCGGCGCATCCGGACCGGACGCGTTCGGCGTCCAGTCGACCGACGGGGTGGTCTCGTCGCCCGCGGTCATGCCCCCGGGCATGCCGCCCATCGGACCGCTGGCCCCATCGCGTGACGGCGCCACCGGCGCGGAGCGTTCCGACGCTTCCGGGCTGCTCAGCGGCGACGACGTGCCGTGGCAGGACGGCACGGCAACCGCCGCGCCGGACGCCGCAGGTGGTGCGCCGCGCGGCGGAGCGCAGGCGGATGCCGGGGCACCGGTGTCGGCGCGGGATGCTGTCGACGCGCCGGGGGGACCGTCCGATGGGGACGGGCTGACAGCGGACCGGATCGTCGACTTCCCGCCGGCAACGGCGCAGGGAGACGACGACGGCAGGCACCGGCAGTTCGCGATGGTGCCGCCGATGGTGCCGCCCGCCCCGCCCGGTCGTACCGGTGGGCGTGACGAGACGCCGTGGCGGTCCCGCGCCGGCGAGGCCCTGGAGGAGGGCGACAGTTGGATGCCGCAGGGCGCGGCGACGCCGGACACGAGGGATACGCCGGCACCGGCGGGTGAGTCGCCCCAGGTTTCCGGCGCGGGGCACGTGTCGACCCCGCCGTTGCCCGATGACCGGGTGCCGGTGGTCCGGCTGACCGGCCACGAGGAGGATGTCGAGTCCTGGGACAGCGACCCTCTGCCGTGGGGCGACGACGACGCGCTGCCCGCGGTGCCGAGGTCCGAAGACCTGCCGGGCAGGGAATCGCTGAGCCGGTTCGGCGAGGACCACGACGCTGCGCCCGGCGCCTCGGGCCTGTCGATGTGGCGACCGGCCCGGCCCGCCGACGGCGCCACTCCCGTGGCGGACACCACGCGGCCGCTGCAGTGCACGTTCGTCGGCCCCACCGCCGAGGAACTGGAGGCGATCCAGGCCGAGCGCAGAGCGACGGTGGAGGCGAACCGGCGGCGTTTCTCGGGCGAACCGGACGAGGACGAGGAGCTGGACGACGAGGACGGCCAGGCCGAGCGCGCGGCGGTCGACCTGTTGCGCCAGGATGACGCGGCCTGGGGTGGCAGCGGCTCCGGAACGGGCGTTCTCGGATGAGCACGGTCACGGTCAAGCGGTTGCCGCGAGCCGGCGGCCCGGAGCTGCCCAGCGGGGAGGTGGAGCTGCAGGAGCCGCCGGTGATGGATGAGCCGTCGCCGCTGGACATCAGGTCGTTCATGATGGTCGTCCCGATGGGGCTCGGCATGGGCGCGATGATGGCGATGTTCGGCATGTTCAACAGGTCGCCCGCGATGTCCTTGATGGGCGGCGTGATGGCCGTCGGCATGATCAGCATGGGTATCGTGCAGATCGGCCGGGCGGCCGGCGAGCGCAAGCGCAAGATGCAGGCCGAGCGGCGGGACTTCCTGCGCTACATCGCCCAGCTTCGCAAGAAGGCGCGCGAGGCGGCCGATCAGCAACGCCGTGCCGTCTGCTGGGACAACCCGGAACCCGGCTGGCTGTGGTCGATCGCGATGGGCAGCCGGCTCTGGGAGCGTCGGGCGAGCCACGACGACTTCGCCCGGGTCCGGATCGGCCTGGGGCGGCAGGACGCGGCGATCAGCTACGTGCCGCCGTCCACGAAGCCGATCGAGGACCTGGAGCCGCTGTCGTCGATCTCGCTGCGCCGGTTCGCGGAGGCGTACCGCACGGTCAGCGGCATCCCGGTCACGGTCGGCCTGCGCAGCTTCACCAGCATCGAGCTGGCCGGTGATCCGGGGTCGGCGCGTGGTCTCGTCCGGGCCGTGCTGGCCCAGTTGGCGACGTTCCACGCCCCGGACGAGCTGCGGATCGCAGTTCTCGCCGCCGAGGGTGACGACTGGGACTGGCTCAAGTGGCTGCCGCACAATGCGCATCCCACGGACGCCGACGCGGCGGGCCCGGTCCGGCTCTTCGCCCGTGACCACGACGAACTCATGGATCTGCTCGGCCCCGAGGTGGGCGACCGCGGTGACCACGACAAGACGGCCCGGCCGGGCGTCGTCGAGCCGTTCACCGTCGTGGTGGTGGACCGCGCCGAGATCCCGGACGGCTCCCGGCTGCTCGGTGCCGGGCTCCGCAACGTCGTGCTGCTCGATGTCACCGGCCATTTGCCCGGCGGCCCGAAGGTGCTGCGGCTGACGCTCGAGCAGGACCGGGTCGAGTTCCCCACGGCGGACAGCGCCGGTGCGGCGCGACGCGACGAGCTGGGCCCGCCCGAGGTGCAGGCGCTGGCGCGGCTGCTCGCCCCGAAGCGTACGAGCGGCACCCTCGAGGTGGTGGACGAGCCACTCGAGTCCGACTTCGAGCTGACCACCCTGCTGGGCATCAAGGATGCGTACCACTTCGACGTGAGCGTGTCGTGGCGGCCCCGGCAGGCGCAGCGCTCGCGCATGCAGGTGCCGATCGGAGTGACCGAGGGTGGCGAGGTCGTCGAGCTGGACCTGAAGGAGTCCGCGCAGGGTGGGATGGGTCCGCACGGGCTGCTCATCGGCGCGACAGGCTCCGGCAAGAGCGAGCTGCTGCGTACGTTGGTGTGCGCGCTGGCGGCCACCCACTCGTCGGAGATCCTCAACCTGGTCCTGGTCGACTTCAAGGGCGGCGCGACCTTCCTCGGCATGGACCGGCTGCCGCACACCTCCGCGGTGATCACCAACCTCGCCGACGAGCTGCCGCTGGTCGACCGGATGCAGGACTCGCTCAACGGTGAGATGACCCGCCGGCAGGAGTTGCTGCGCGCCAGCGGATACGCCTCCCTCTTCGACTACGAGAAGGCCCGCTCGGGCGGCGCCCGGCTCGCGCCCTTCCCCGTCCTGCTGGTGGTGGTCGACGAGTTCAGTGAGCTGCTCAGCAGCAAGCCCGAGTTCATGGACCTGTTCGTCTCGATCGGCCGCCTCGGGCGCAGTCTGGGCGTGCACCTGCTACTGGCCTCGCAACGGCTGGACGAGGGCCGGATCAACCGGGTGGAGGGGCACCTGTCGTACCGGATCGCGTTGCGGACGTTCTCCTCGATGGAGTCGCGCGCGGTGATCGGCGTGGGCCAGGCGTACGAGCTGCCGTCGGAGCCGGGCAACGGCTATCTCAAGATCGACGTGTCGAATCTGGTGCGCTTCAAGAGCGCCTACGTCTCGGGCCCGTACGTCCGCACCGGCCGCGACCCGCACGCGACGCCCGCGCAGCGGCAGGCCGTTGACGTGGTGCCGTTCAACACCCGCGCCGTGCCGGTGCCCCAGACCGCTGGCGCGGACGGCGCGGGAGCCGGCGAGGCGGTCGAGGGGCTGGAACCGGACCAAGGCGCCGAGGGCGAACCCCGGCTCGTGGACGTCCTCGTCGACCGTCTCGTCGGGTCGGGGCCGCCGGCCCGTCAGGTTTGGCTGCCACCGCTGGCGGAGGCGCCCACCCTGGACGCTCTGCTGCCGAGCCTCGTACCCGATGCCGTGTTCGGCATGACCGTGGAGAGCGCGGCCGTCCGGGGCCGGCTGCGGGTGCCGGTTGGGGTGGTGGACCGCCCGTACGATCAGCTCCGGGAGCTGCTCATGGCCGACCTGTCGGCCGCCGACGGGCACGTCGGCATCGCCGGTGCGCCGCAGAGCGGCAAGTCCACACTGGTCCGGACGCTGGTGCTCGCCCTGGCCCTCACGCACACCCCGAACGAGGTCCAGTTCTACGGGCTGGACTTCGGCGGCGGCGGCATCATGTCCGTCGTCGGCCTGCCCCACGTCGGCTCGATCGCCACCCGGATGGAACGGGACCGCGTCGTGCGCACCATCGAGGAGGTCCGGCAGGTGATGGAGCGCCGAGAGACGGTATTCGCCGAGCGCGGCTTCGACTCGATCGCCGGCTACCTCGCCGCCCGGGCCCGCGGCGAGGTCCAGGACCCGCACGGGCACGTGTTCCTGCTGGTCGACGGCTGGTTCACGATGAAACAGGACTTCAGCGAGCTGGAGGGAAGGTTCGGCGAGCTGGCGGCCCGGGGCCTGTCCTTCGGCATCCACGTGGTGGTCACCGCGACCCGCTGGTCGGAGATCCGGACCTGGCTGCGTGACCTGCTGGGGACGAAGTTCGAGCTGCGGCTCGGCGACTCGATGGAGTCCGAGGTGGGATCCCGCAAGGCCGCACTGGTGCCCAACCAGCCGGGACGCGGCATGACGTCGCAGGCCCTGCACTTCCTCAGCGCCCTGCCAAGAGTGGACGGCAGCGCCACCGTCGGTGACCTCGCGGAGGCGACCAAGGCCATCGTCGAGGAGGTCGGCACGTTCTGGCGCGGCCCGGTCGCCCCGCCCGTGCGCCTGCTGCCGACCCGGCTGCCGGTCGAACAGCTCGCCGAGCCCGAGCCCGCCTTCCGGGTCTGCGTGGGCCTGGACGAGCAGCGCCTCGCCCCGGTGTGGCACGACTTCATGACCACCCCACACCTGATCGTGATGGGCGACAACGAGACCGGCAAGACGAACATCCTGCGGCTGGTGCTGCGCGCCGTCGCCCGCCGGTACCGTCCGGCCGAGGCCAAGGTGGTCATCGGCGACTCGCGGCGCGACCTGGACCACGCGCTCGCCGCCGACTACCAGGTCGGGTACGGCATCACCGCCGACGCACTGGCGACCCTGGCCGGTCAGACGTCCGTGTCGATGAACCGGCGCGTTCCGGGCCAGGACATCTCGTCGGACCGACTGCGCCGCCGCGACTGGTGGCAGGGACCGGAACTGTTCGTCGTGGTGGACGACTACGAGCTCCTCAGCGGCGGCCCCGGCACGGGCTCCGCCCTGGATCCACTGCTGCCGCTGCTCGCCCAGGGCGCGCACATCGGCCTGCACCTGGTCGTCGCGCGCAGCACCTCCGGCGCGATGCGGGCCATGATGGACCCGGTGCTGCGGCGGCTGTGGGAGCTGGGCACACCGGCGATGCTGCTGTCCTATCCGAAGGAGGAGGGCCGGTTCCTCGGCGAGGCGGCCCCGCGCAAGCTCCCGCCCGGCAGGGCGCAGCTCGTCACCCGCCGCAGCGTCCAGTTGATTCAGACCCCGGTGGTGGATGCGGCCGGGTCGGCGCAGCCCGCACTGGTCGGCGAACCGGAGCGTGCGGTGTGACCAGCATGCTGAACAGCGACGTGTGCCGGGTCACGGTGGTAGGTCCGGACCGACGTGTCGATCTCGCGGTGCCGGTGTCGTCCACGGTGGCCGCCCTGTTGCCGGTGCTGCGGTCGCACACGGCGTCCGGCGACCGCGATGACCCGCGGCAGCCCGACACCTGGGTGCTGCAACGCCTGGGCGGGCCCCCCTTCGACGCGGCCGGCACCCCGGAGTCGCTGGACTGGCTCGAGGGCGAGGAGCTGTTCCTGCGCCCGGCGGCCGACCCGTTGCCGGAGCTCGACTTCGACGACGTCGCGGACGGCATCGCCACGGTGGTCAACCGGCGCGCCGACCGCTGGCGACCGGAGTACCGCCGGTTCCTGTTCCTAACGCTGTCGGCGGTCGGGCTGGCGGTGCTGGCCGCGGTCCTGACGGATCGGGGACCGCTGCTGGTCAACGGCGCCGCCGGTCTCGGGATCAGCGTCGCCCTCGCCCTGGCCACGGTGCTCGTCGCCCGGGTGCTGGCCGACGGGACACTGTCGCTGCTGCTCGGTATGGCCGCCTGCGGGTACGCCGGGCTCACCGCGGCGAATCTGGCGGACGGCGCCGGCGCCGCGATCGCCGCGAACCGGGGCGCGCTGGTCGCCGGCGCCGGCGCCGCCGGCGGTGTGGCTCTGGCGCTGCTGGGACTCCGGCGGCTGCAGGCAGCGGCCCTGCCGTACCCGCCGATGATGGCCGTGCCGGCAATCGCCGCCGTGGTGCTGCTCGTGTCGTGGCTCCAGTTCGCCGCCGCCTGGTCGGTGCCCGCGGCGGCGGGCACGGCCTGCGCCGTGCTCTTCGCCGTCATCATCCTGGCGCCCGGGTTCGTGTTGCGGTTCGCCCGGCTGCGCGGGCCGCAACTGCCGAAGACCGGCGAGGAACTGCAGTACGACAACCAGCCCCAGCCCGCACCGGAACTGTCCGACCGGGCCGACCGGGCCGACAACTACCTCAGCGTCGTGATCGTGTGCGCCGCCTTGGTGCTTACGGTCCTGTTCCTGCTGGTCATGGCGGCACCGGGATGGGCCGGCCCGGCCCTGGTCGCGGTGCTCTCCGGGGCCCTGCTGTTGCGCGCCCGGACGTTCCTCGGCGTGTGGCAGCGGGTCGCGCTGACAGCGGCGGGAACCGCCGGCTGGATCATGATCGTCTTCTGGCTGTCGCGGGCCGCGTCGCCCGGTCGGCGGCTCATCCTGCTGATCGGCCTCGCGGTCCTGATCGTCGTGCTGGTGACCGCCGCCCTGCGGCCGTGGCCACGTCGCCTGCTGCCGGTCTGGGAATTCCTCGCAACGGTCCTCGACGTGGTCACCGGCCTGGCGATCCTGCCCCTGGTGCTGCAGCTGCTCGGCACGTACGCGTGGGCCCGCGGGCTGTTCGGGTAGGCCGGCGATGCAGACTCAACGCGACCACGTGCACGCCCACCAGTTCCAGATGGGCCGGATGGGCTGCGCTCTGGTGCTCGGCGACGCCAACACCGCCGAGCACCCGTCCCGCCGGGCCTGGGTGGGCCTGCTCGTGGGTGTCCTCGTGGCGGTCCTGGCCACCGCCGGCTTCGCCGGGTACGGCTGGCTCATGCCCGGCGGCAACAAGCGGTGGAAGGCCGCCGGCGCGATCATCGTGGAGAAGGAGACCGGCACCCGCTACGTCTACCTCGACGGCGTCCTGCATCCCACGCTGAACCTGACCTCCGCGATGCTCATCCAGGGCAGCAGGTCCACCCTCACCCTGACGTCCCGGAACTCACTCAAAGGCGTGCCACACGGCTCACCCATCGGCCTGCCGGGCGCGCCGCAGGTGCTGCCGACGACGCAGGACCTGGTCCGCGGCCCCTGGCTGGCCTGCCTCGCCGGGTCCGTGCCCGGCGGCCCGGCGGACGGGGTCGGCATCAACCTGGACCCGGCCGCGCCGTTCGCCGCGCTCGCCGCCGACCGGTTCACACTGGTCGACGGCGAGGACGCCCACTACCTGATCTGGCGGGGCCGCAAACACCGGATCACCGACCGGGTGGTGCCGGTGGCGTTGGGCGTCACCAATGCGGAGCCGGCCCGGGCGCCGGCGCGGTGGCTCGGCGCGCTGCCCGATGGCGACCCGATCGGCGTACCCGAGATCACCGGAACGGGCGACGACGGCCCGCCGGTCGCCGGTCGCCGTCATCCGCTGGGGCAGCTCTTCACCCAGCCATCCCCGAGCGGTGCCGAACAGCTGTTCGTGCTGCGACCCGACGGGCTTGCCGCCGTAAGCCGGACCGCGTTCCTGCTGCTGGGGGCGGGCTCGCGCGGCGACCCGGTGGCGTTGCAGGCGGGCGACGTCGTGGCCGCGCCGCGCTCCGGCGACCGATCGCTGGCCGGCCTGCTCCCGGACCTCGACCGCGCACGGTACGACGAACCAGGCGGGCGGGTGCTGTGCGCCCGCCAGTCGCCCGCCGGGGCGCAGGCCGTCGACACCGCGATGGTCTTCACCGACCGGGCGCACAGCGCGCTGCGTGCGGACGGCACGCCGGCGGTCCGCGCCCGTCCCGGCACCGGCATGGTCGTCCTCCCGGTGCCGGTCGCGCCCCTGCAACCCGTACCGGACCTGTGCCTCGTCTCGGACGAGGGCGTCCGCTTCCGGCTGCCGGACAACGACACCCTGTCCGCGCTCAGGCTGGCCGGCACCCCGCCGGTTCCGTTTCCGGCGGGCCTGCTCGAGACCGTGCCCGAGGGACCGGTCCTGAGCCGCAAGGCCATCGCCACAAACCGAGGAAGGGTGACATCGTGAGATCACCGTTGAGCCGCCGGGGCCGGTCCGGCACCGACGTGATGATCGCCCGGCACACGGTGGGCAACGCTCTCGTCCTGCACACCGACGGCCCGATCAGCGCGGAGGCGCAGTCGCTCGCCCTCGGCGTCAAGGAGGACGCGAACAACGACATCGTCGTCCTGGACCTGCACGGCGACATGCCGGTGGGCATCTGGGAGTCGGTGGCCGGCGCCCTGAACCGGCGCCGGCGCGGCATCCGGCTCGTCGTCTGCGGCCAGCAGCAGGAGACGGTCGTCCTGGCCGGCCAGTGGCTGTCCGACCGGCTCAACCGGACGGTCATCGCGCCACACGGGCATTTGATCCGCGGTGCCGCCGGCGCCCTGTTCGTGCACGCGGACAAGGCCAGCGGCTGGGTACGGTACCGCCCGGGCCGGGTGCCGGCCTGGGAGGCGAAGCGGTTTCCGCAACCGGCCTGGGACGGCGCGGCGGCCGAGTTCACGCCGACCAGCTCGGTGCGGGCCGCGGAGCCGCTGCCCGGCGGCGTGTGGATCCGCGACGCCCGCGACGCCGAGCTGGTCCGGGAGCACTGGCAGTGGCTGGTCACGGCGCTGCCCTGCCAGCCGGAGTCGCTCGCGGTCATCCTCGGCTGTCCCGGTACGCCGGCTCTGCCGCTCGACGACATCGCGCGGTTCTGGCGCGGCCTTGACGACGAGAACCGGCAGCGGGTGCGGTTCGTGCACTACGGCCCGGTGCAGGTGCCCCGCGGTGAGTCGCTCGGCCAGGTCCTCGCCGACCTGCTCGGCGGCCCGGTGGTGTGCTTCGGCGGCGTCCCCGTCGGCACCCCCGAGGAACCGCGGATGCACACCGTCGGTGCCGACGGCCGCCTCGGCTGGCAGGTCTTCGCACGCGAACTCAGCTACACGCCGCGCGGCAGGCCGACCGCGCCGGCCGCGGTCCCGCAGATGCTGAGCCATCGCGCGCCCCTGGTGCTGGGCGAGCCGGTCGCCCCGATGGTCTACTGGTACGCCAACGACGCGGTGGTCGAGGTCGTGCAGGCCGGCCTGTGGATGCGTCCCATGGATCCGCCGAAGGGCGCCGACGAGGTGCGCGCGGCGAAGGCCGATCCGGAGCGGCACGTGTTCGTCTTCGACGACGCCACGGCGGCCCGTGCCGCGCGCATGCGGGCACTGGCAGAGGACGTCGTCGCCCGGCTGGACCCGGCGACCAGGCAACGCAGCGTCCTGATGGCGGCGTCCACACTGGCAGCCGCGGCGTCGATCACGGCCCCGTCGGTCGCCGCGGCGGGCGGGCAACTCGGTACCGCCACGGACCAGCAGCAGAGCGACCCCGAGCGGCCGCTGACCGGCCCGACGATCGCGTCGGGCGTCACGCCGCCCAGCCCGGTCGGGGACACCACGACCGTCCCGACCCCGGTCGATGTCCCCGTCCAGGTGAGCGGGCAGCCGCCGCCGGCCACCGTGATCAGCGCCCTGCCGACCGCGGAGGCAGTCGCACTGCCCGCCTGGCAGACGTCGTCGGTGCTCCTGCCGGACGCGCCCGAACGGCCCGCCGCGTCCCCGGCGCGGCCGGAGCCGGACCGGCCGCAGGCACCCCGGCACACCGCCGAGCCGGCGACGGCCCCGGCTGACGTGAAATCACCGCGACCGTCCGAGGCGACACCCGCGCAGCCCGCACCGGCTCCGTCGCCCGCGCGGCGAGCCCGTTACCAGCCGGTCCCCGAACCCGCCGCCTGCGCGCTGATCTCCGGCCGTGCCCTCGACGAGGAACGGAGCTGGCTGCGCCGGGCTTTGAGCCGTGAGTTCGATGCGGTGGCAAGCTCCATCTCCCGGATCCTGTCCGAGCAGCCGGGCCTCCAGGGCGACACCGCGAAGTCGGCGGCGGAGATCCTGAGCGACTCGGTAGCCGTACGGCTGTATCTGTCGGCCCGTGGCGCGGCGATCGACGACGCCCTGCGAACGGCGCGCAAGGGGTCGCACGTGCCGTTCGCGCGGTGCGTGGCGGCCGGGCTGATCCGGCTCCCGTCGCACCGGGGGGCGACCGTCTTCACCGCGGCTCCGTCGCCGGAGCAGTGGGAACTCCTCGCGCGGAGCCGCCTGCTCACCGAGTGGGGGTTCACGACCGCCCTGACCGCCCCGTCGGCGGACCTGACCGGTGCGGTCGATGTGCTGGTCTGGTCGATGACTGCACGGCGTACCCGGTTGCTCGAACCCGACGGCGACGAGCAGGCCGACAACCGGGTGCTGTTCGTCCCCGGCACCAGCTTCAAGGTGCTCGACGTAGTGGAGCCGGGCCCGTCGGGTGCCCGGGGCCAGGTACTCATCAGGGAGCTGTCCGCAAACGAGATCGACGCCGACGGCCGGGTGGACCGGGACCGGGTGTCCTTCGACGACCTCGCCACCGCGTCGCTGCGCCGCTGCGCCGAGCGGTGGGCCGACACGCAGCCGCAGTCGCGCGTCGGCTCGGCGGCGTTGAGCCGCTTCGGCGCTCTGCCTGGCCTGGCCTGAATCCGTTGAACAGAGAGGTGTCAGGATGAACCGGCAGGTACTGGTCGTCGCGAGCGGCCAGCCCGGCGCCTATCCGAGTATCGCCGCGGCGCTGGCGGAGGCCACGGACGGCGCCACCATCGCCGTGCACCAGGGTCGGTACGAGGAGAATCTCGTCCTGGCTGTGCGTGTGACGATCAGCGCGGCGGACGGTCCCGGCACCGTGCTGGTGCACGCCGGTGAGGGCAGCGTCTGCGTCGTCAACGGAGCGGGCGCACAGCTGCGCGGGCTCACCCTGTCCTGCGCTGACGACAAGCTGGCCGCGGTCGACGTGCACCGCGGCGAGGTGGCGCTCGACGACTGCCGGGTGCTCGGCGCCTCGTGGGCGACCTTGCTGTCCCGGCTGGACGGTTCGCTGGCGATGCGGGGCTGCGAGGTGAGCAGCCAAGCCGGCGCGGGAATCGTGGTGACCTCCGCCCGGCCCAGCACCATCGAGGACACTGTGATCAGCGACGTCGCCTCGTCCGCCGTGGTGGTAGCCGAGTCTGGTTCGCTGACGCTGCGTCGCTGCGAGCTGCGCCAGGTCGCCGGCAATGGCATCTGCGTCAACGGCCGGGGTACGTGCGTGCTGGAGCACTGCGAGATCGTGGACGCCGGCAAGCCCGCGGTCGTGGTCGAGCAGCACGGCGCGGCCCGGATCAGCCGGCTCCGGGTGCGCGGCAGCGCCAACGTCGACCTGTACCTGCGCGGCGACGGGGCCGTGTCGATCACCGATTCGACCTTCACCGGCGCCGCGGTGCAGTCGGCGCACCTCGCCGAAGGGTCCGCCGCGGTGTTCCGGCAATGCACGTTCAGCGGCGTCAAGCACACCGGCGTTCAGGTGACCGGCGGCGCTGCGCCCCGGTTCGTGGACTGCATGATCGTCGACAGCCCGATCGGCGTACGGGTCGACGGCGCGGGGATGCCGACGTTCGAGGGCCTGACCGTGCGCGGCACCTCCGAGCACGTCGCCGTGGTGGCCGGCACGTCGACGGTGGCGTTCGCCCGGCTGCGGGTCGAGACCGACAGCGGGGCCGGGGTCGTGGCGGGCGAGGGCAGCCAGGTGGACTTCACCGATGTGGAGCTGGACCTGGCCGGCGCGGTAGGGGTGCAGGTCGACGACGGAGCTCAGGCGACGTTCAGCGACGCCCGGATCACCACCACCCGGCAACCGGCCGTCAGCGTGCGCGGCGGTTCCCGCGTGACGCTGGGCTCGGCGCTGCTGCGCGGGGGCGGCCTGGTGGTCGGCGACGGTGTCGAGGCGGTGGTCCGAGACAGCGAGGTCGTCGGCGCCGGCGGCGACGGGATCCAGGTCGCCGCCGGCGGCACGCTGACCGCCACCCGGTGCCGGGTACGGGACTCCGGCGGCCACGGCGTCGGCGTCGACCCCGGGGGCCGGGCGACCATGACGGAGTGTGAGGTGCTGGGCAGCGGCGGGGACGGGGTGCACGCCGACACCGCGGAGCCGGTCCGGCTGATCCGGTGCATGGTGCAGGGCAGTGCCGGTGTTCCGGTGTTCCGGCCTGACCAGCACCAGGTGGTCGTCGAGGATCTGACGACCGGGGCGCGTCGCGAAGAACGGGCGGGATACCCGGCGGTGGTCCCGCTGCCACCCGAAGCGGGCGGTGACGGTACGGCAGTCGGTGACGAGCACGACGATGCGGAGCGGGCGGAGGGGATGGAGTTGACCGGGCCGCTGGCCGAGCTGGACGTCCTGATCGGACTCGACGGGGTGAAGAAGGAAGTCAAGGGGCTCATCAACCTGATCCGGATGTCGCAGCTGCGTCAGCAGATGGGCCTGCCGATGCCGCCGATGAGCCGGCATCTGGTCTTCGCCGGGCCGCCGGGCACCGGTAAGACGACGGTGGCGCGGCTCTACGGCGCGGTCCTCGCCGAGTTGGGCATCCTCGCGAAGGGCCACATGATCGAGGCGGCCCGCGCCGACCTGGTCGGCCAGTACATCGGCTCCACCGCGATCAAGACCACCGAGCTGGTCACCAAAGCGATGGGGGGTGTGCTCTTCGTGGACGAGGCGTACACCCTCACGGCCGGGTCCGGTGGTTCGGGGCCCGACTTCGGTCAGGAGGCCATCGACGCGCTGATGAAGATGATGGAGGACCATCGCGACGAACTGGTCGTGATCGTGGCGGGCTACTCCGAGCTGATGGAGCAGTTCCTGCAGTCCAACCCGGGACTCGCGTCACGGTTCACCCGAACGATCGAGTTCCCCAACTATCGCGTCGACGAACTGGTCACCATCGCCACCAACCTGTGCCGCAAGCACTACTACGAGCTGACCGACGAGGCGGTGGAGTCACTCACGGCGTACTTCGAGCGTGTGCCGAAGGGGCCGACCTTCGGCAACGGGCGCGTGGCCCGCAAGCTGTTCGAGTCCATGGTGAGCAACCAGGCATCCCGCCTGGCGGTGGCGCCGCCGGCGCGGGACAGCGAGCTCAACCGGCTCACCGAGGCGGACCTGCTGCCGGAGCTGGCCCAGCTGGAGCAGTTGCCGGCCGGCGAGCCGGCGCAGCCCGATGTGGCCCTCGACCCGCGGGCGGCGCTGCAGGCCAGCCGCGCCTGGCGGCGGATCACCGACCTGGTCGGCATCCATCAGGCCCGGCAGGCGTTGGGCGGGGCGGTGCTGCAGGTCGCCGCCGCGAAGAGCCACGGGCAGAACGTGGGCAGGTTGGCGAACGTCGTCGTGTCCGGTGCGCGCGGCAGCGGCCGCGGTGAACTGGCCAGGCTGTACGGCCAGGCGCTGTCCGAGCTACGGCTGGTTTCCGTCGGTCACCTGGTCCGAGTCTCGTCCGCCGGCGGTCTGGCGGCGCAGTGGCCGGGGCAGGCCCGCAGCCTGGTGGACGAGGTGCTGCGCGAGGCGGCGGGCGGCACCCTGGTGATCGAGTGGGTTGGCGGCGATGATGGCTTTCAAGCCGAGGTGGCCGAGGCGCTGGCCGAGGCGCTGGCCGCGACCGGCGGCGACCTGGCCGTGACGCTGCTCGGCGAGCCGCCGGTGTTGGCGCGGCTGTTCACCACCGTGCCGCGATTGGCCGAGTGTTTCGGCCACCGGTGGGAGGTGCCGGACTACCTGGCGGCCGAGCTGGCGGAGATCGCCGTCCGCGCCTTGCTGCGGCGTGGTCATGAGGTGCCCGACGACGTCCGCGCGGCGGTGGCCGACATTGTCGTGGACCTGCCGGACCGCACTGTGCACGGCGCCCATGCGCTCGCGGCGGGTCTCGCCCGGACGGCCGCCTCGCGCACCCTGACCGTCGCTGACCTGGGCTTCCGGCAGGGCCTTGCCGGTGCCCCGGCGGAAGGGGGCCTGACCGGGGTACCGCAGGAGGGCCTGGCCGGAGTGTCAATGGGCGAAGGCCTGGCGTCGGTGGGATGACCGTCGACAGGTGGAGCCCAGTCGTGAACCCTGCACCGCATCCCGCCTCGTCGACGTCCGGACGCCGTGCCTATCGCATCGCTCTCCCCGTGTTCGTTCTCGCCCTCTCCACCCCCCTTGCCGTCGCGCCGGCCGCCACCCGCACGGACACATCCATCGTGTCCGCTCGTTCCGCCGGTTCTGCCAGGGCCACCGAGCCCGCGCGGACCTCCGCGCTCACCGGCGCTGTCGCGGTCCCGCCTGCGAACGCGGAGTTCGACTACCAGATCGGCGGTGCCTACCAGCCGCCCGTTGGCGTGCAGGTGGTAAGTCGGGACCGCAGGGCCGTACCGGCCGCCGGTCTTTACACCATCTGCTACGTCAACGCCTTCCAGGTGCAGCCCGACGAGCTCGGCTGGTGGCAGTCGCACCACGAGGATCTGCTGCTGAAGAACACGAACGGCGAGTGCGTGATCGACCAGGACTGGGGCGAGAACCTGCTCGACCTCTCAACCGGGGCCAAGCGCGCTGACGTGGCCGCCGTGGTCAACGGCTGGATCGACGGTTGCGCCGCCAGCGGGTTCCGCGCCGTGGAACCCGACAACCTCGACTCGTACGACCGCTCGCAGGGCCTGCTCACCCGTGCCGACGCAATGGCATTCGTGAGCCTGCTCGCCACCCACGCCCACGCAGCGGGTCTCGCCATCGGCCAGAAGAACACCGCCCAACTCGGTACGGCCGGCCGCGACGCGGGGCTGGACTTCGCCATCGTGGAGGAGTGCGGCCAGTACGGCGAGTGTGGTGACTACACCTCGGTCTACGGCAACAACGTCATCGATATCGAATACACCGGGCAGGCGTTCAAGAAGGCCTGCGGCAGCCACGGCGCGACGCTGTCGATCGTCCGCCGAGACCGGGACGTCACCGTTCCAGGCAGCGGTTCGTACGTATACGAATCCTGCTGATACCGACGGGAGATCCACCACGCTCCGGGTACGCGGTGAACCCGGCGACCGGCCGCCGACCGCGAGTGGCGTGTCCCCGTGCTGTTCCTCTCCAACCCCGTTCGGCGAGAGCGCGCTGCGCGCTGTGATGCACCACCACGTGCTCGACAGGGCAGCGCCGACCTGGGTTGTGGAAGGGCGCGATGGATCACCTATCCGAGCTCAGAAACGCTGCACCACCAGAAAGCCGGCAACGAGCACCAACGCCGTGCCGACGAGGACGGCGATCGCCCAGCCCAGTACTGCCCACCACGACGCTCGCATCGCATCCTCTTCCCGATTCCCGGCTCGCGTTTCCACCGTACGGGTGGCACCGGCTCTGTCGGCAAAACTCGCTCGACTAGGCCACGGATAGCTGCGTAAATGCTCGGCGTGACCCGGCAGAACTGCAAGGAAGCGGCAGGTGTAACGACCACACCCGCAACTTTGAAGACCATGACTGAGAACCTGAGCTCGCCCTGCAGGCCGCGAACCAGCGCTGGCAGCCCTACGAGGAGACGGCGCCCCCCGGCCCCAGCCAGCGGACCACCCGGGTGCGCGCGCACTCCGGCGGCAGTGTCGACGGACGTCAGAGACAGCACCCGCCCGTACGCCTGCAGGCAGGACCGATGGTCCCGCATGCCGTGGCGGGGCCGGCCGGCGTGATGCCGTCGCCCGTGAGTTGCTCCGTGACGGCCCGTGCCCAAGGTGTTCATCGTGGCCTTATCGGGCGGCGGTAAGAATTCAGGCACGGCGGGGATGGCCGGTATGGCGGACCGGCCATCGCCGTCATGGGTTATGTCGTGCCGGCGCGCCGCGGCGTACGAATGTCGTTGCGGCGGCGTCAGATCTGATCTGGCGGGTGTGGTTCGCCCCGCGGGATCAGGTGATGATCTCACAGTTGGTGCGCGTTTCAATGGTGCTGGAGCACCGGTCGGCGGCACCCGCACCACCGTTACCGGAATCCGTGCCGGCGCTGTCGGTGAGGGTGTCGTTTCCGGCATTGCCGTTGAGCGTGTCGTTACCTGAGCCGCCCTCGACGGAGTCCGCCCCGGCACCGCCGGAGACCGTGTCATTGCCGGCGTCGCCGTACAGCGAGTCGGCTCCACCATTGCCGTTCACGATATCCGCACCCCCGTCGCCGTTGATCGTGTCGGCGCCCTCCTCACCGCTGAGGGTATCGGCGCCGGCGCCACCGCTGATGGCATCCGGCCCCGGACCGCCGGTGACGGTGTCGGAACCGTCGTCACCGGTGAGGACGTCCGGGCCTTCGGCGCCGTCGACGACATCATCGCCGGCCTCGCCGTTGACGGTGTCGGCGCCCTCCTCACCGTAGAGCTGGTCGGCGCCATCGCCGCCGCGGATGATATCGGCACCAGCGCCACCGCTGACCAGGTCGGCGCCGCTCCCACCGATGTAGACGTCGGCGCCGGCGCCGAGACAGACGGTGTCGTTGCCGTTGGCGAAGACGACGTCATCGCCGCCGAGGGTGGAGATGACGTCGGCACCCGGCGGGCTGAAGATCGTGTCGGCCCCGGACGTGCCGACGATGGTGGGGTTGGCGCAGGTCGGCGCGGCCGCCCAGGCAGCCGTTACGGGTAGGACGGCGAAAGCGGCACCGAACAATGACGCCGCCATGGATGCCTTGAGCAGCCTGGGAACGCGCGACAATGGTGTTCTCACGGATCCTCCTCAGAATGGGCGCGAAGTCTTTCGTGCTTCCGTGGCGCGAATCCGGATCGCTCCCCCTGAACCTACTGCGGGATTAAACCAATCTCATCAACGGCTCGTGGCGGTCCACACGCGAAATCTGCCGTCGGTGCAATGGCTCGCCGCCGGTAGCCCGAAGGACAGGCTCGAGCCACCGGCCCACCTGCGGATCGGCACCGGCGGGCACCCCCGCCACCCAGACCCGACGCCGCGAACGCGCCCGCCGTCCGCCGTCCGCCAGACCACGAGCCCGTCAACTCGATCGCGGTGTCCGGCCGCCCGTCGACGGAACCGGCAGCGCGCCGGTGACGTACAGGACCGTCACATCAGGGCGCGGTCACTTCGAGACTCGGCGCACTCGATCGAAGACTGGTCTGATCTGGATTCTGCCTCGCGCGAGCCGGCACGCGCAGGGCCGAAGGTCCCGCACAAATCCAAGACGTGATGGGGTACGTCGGCCAGGGTGCCGTCGCACCGTGGGGTGCAGGCCGATCAGGCGGCTGAACCGGTCTCGGGCGTCACCGCGCGGGCGGCGACCCGCTCTGCGATGGAAAGCCCGAACGCAGTGCGGTCCTGACCGCTGCGTTGCCCCACGACGACCATATCGATGTCGAAGAGCTCCGCCAGCAGCTCAGTAGCCGCCGCGCCGACGGCGAGGTGGCTGGAGACCGCTACGGCGGGTGCGCAGGCATGCACCCTCCCGGCCATCCGTTCGAGCAGGCGCGCGCCCAGGTCACGGGCCGGGTGCGGGGCCACTCCGCCGGGCTGGACGTGCAAGAGCCGCAGATCCCAGTGGCGGGCGCCGTGCCGAATCCTATGTCTCTCGCGTTCTTTCATCGTCTCCGAACGCGACGAACCATTGCCGTCGTACGCGATGCGGGCCGGGTCGATCACGATCCCGGCTCCGATCGACAGATTGGTCGTAGTGGATCTGTGCCGTGTCGGCGGTGAGGATCGGCAACGCCTCCCGGCCAGGCGATCGTTGATCAAATAGAACGGAATTGCGTTGACGAAGGTCAGCGGCGTATCCGAACCGCCACGAGCCGACACGACGGCCTCCTTGTGCCGCCTACTCGACGGTGGGGCGTACCAGCCGCCCGGGATCGCCGAACGCGTACCCGCGCGCCCGGACCAGTTCCGAGTCGTCGTACTCCCACGCCAGTCGGTCGTCCACGGTCACCACACCCGGCACGGCTGCGATGAGCCGTCCGACCAGACCCGCCGTGCTCTTGCGCTCCAGCCGGCCGCTGACCGCAACTCTTCCGTCGATCACGTCAATCTCGACGCAGACGGGATCGATCCACAGCGCTCGCCGCAGCACGTTCTCCACGATGTCGTCGCGGATGTCCTGGTCGGACCGCAGGTGCATGCACAGCAGGTCGCGTCGGGAGACGATGCCGACGAGGTGCCCGTCCGCATCCACCACCGGTAGACGCTTCACGCGTGCGGTCTCGATGCGCCTGGCGGCAGCCACGACCGATGTCTCCGGTCCCACGGTGATCGCCGGCGTGCTCATCAGGTCGGCCGCCACGGCAGCGTGGGCCTTCTCGCGCGCCGAGCGGCGCGACGGCCGCTCGAATGTGCGGCGCTCGCGCTCATCGCCGATGAACTCCACCCTGTGCAGCACATCCGCCTCGGACACGACACCGATCACGCGGCGTTCCTCGTCCACTACGGGCAACGCGGTCACCCGCCCGCGCACGAGGGAATCGACGATCTCCCGGTACGAGGCTCTCGGAGTCACCACGAGGACATCCCGGGTCATGACGTCCTGAACCAGCCACTGGCGCATCGCAGCCTCCTTGATACCCCCTCGACGCTAGGCTCCGGACCACCTCGCCGCAAGGGACCGGCGACCCGCGGTGAAAGGCCGTTGGACCCTGGTAGCGGCACGACATCGACGTGGTCGCCACCGGCCTCGCCCCGGGCCTGGATTCTCCATGCCGTCTGCACATCGCTTCCATGTCGCTGCCACGGCGGCGAGCCACCGTGAGGTGTGAAAGCAGGGAAGGAGCGGTCATGAAGACCGTTACCCGCCGCACGGCCACCTTCGTAGCGGCCGGTGTGCTCGGCCTGGGAGGGCTGGCGGTCGCGGCTCCGGCCGGCTCCGGCCGTCGGAAACGGCCACGCCCTCAACCTCTATCTACCACCATAAACCGACAAACTACCGCTAGCGGACCCACAGCACGGCGCGGGTGTCCCGTCCGTCCGGACCCGTCGTGCTGTAGCCGGCGATCTGGTCACGGTCGTTGATGTCATAGGCCTCGGCCCGGTCTCCCAGCTTCGGCAGCTTGCGGGCCTGTCCGTCCTGCCAGACGGCACCACTGACGTCGCTGTATCCGTTCGCGCTGAACCCGACCACGTGGTCGTGGTCGTTGATGTTGCGCACGACGAAGTAGGTCGCGCCCGCCGGTGGGTCGATCGGGCTGAACCGGCCGCTTCGCCAGAGGAACCCGCGCTCGAAGGCGCCGGACTCGATCTGGTACGACCCGATGATGTGACCGCGCTCGTTCACCGCGGTGGCACCGGCCCGTTCCGAGGTCAGCAGCAGCCGGTTGCCGTGCCACCATCGGACCGGCAGAGCGCTGTAGTTGCCGTCGCCCCACTCACCGACGATCTGACCGGTGTTGTTCACACCGTGGGCCACCGAGTAGTCGGTGACCGGGTCGCCACCGAGGTCGGTCAGTACGCCCTCGCGCCACCGGAAGGCGTGCGGGCCACCCGCCGTTTCGCTGTATCCGACGACATCGCCCCGGTCGTTGATGGCGGCGGCATAGCTGTGCGATCCGCCGGGTAGCACGCCGAGGTCGGTCATCGTGCCGCGCCGCCACAGGTAGGCATGGACGTCGAAGTCGGTGTTGGCGAAGGCCCAGCCGACCACCTCGTCGCGGTTGTTGACGTCGGTGACCTGGAGAAAGCCGTTCGGAAGCGGGTCCAGCTCGGTGATCCGGCCGTCGCGCCACAGGAACGGCGTTCCGCTCCTGGTTCCCAGCACATGGCCCCGATCGTTGACGGCGACCGCGACGCTGTCCTCTCCCGCGCCGAGGTCGACGATGCGCCACGAGGTCCCGGCACTGGCGGCTGCCGGTGCGGCGGCCGGGACGAACAGCGACACGAGGGAGACGCCGAGCAGCCGCACCGCGAAGCGCCGCCACGATGATCCACTGGACATGATGTCCTCCTTCAGCCCACGAGTTCGCAGGCTCGTTCGATGACCGGCGGGACCGCGGCGGCGACCGGTGGGGTAAGACCTTGGCCGAAGCCGAACTCCGATCCGGAGACGGCGAGCACGACCAGCCGGCGCGGCAGCCTGTCCAGCGCCCGCGCGAGCGCCACCGTGCTGCCCAGGCTGATGCCGTGGGAACTGGCCGCGCCTTCCTCGGGCAGCTCCTCCAGCGCATCGAGGACGAGCTCGTGGCGGTGTCCGCTGTGGTGGCCGTCGTCGAGCACCGCGTCGACGATCACGGCGATGTCGGCGCCGGTCCACAGGTCGATGAGCCTGGTGGGCTCGCCGTCGCTGACCCGCAGGTCGACCGCCGCCAGGCGGCGGTCGGAGTTCTGCCGTGCGGTCAGCCCGGCGACGACCAGCGGACCGAATCCGTCGTCGCGGCGGTAGTCGTTGCCGACGCCGATCACCACCCGCCGGCCGGTGCCGTTCATCGTCGCTCCACCGTGAGATCGAGGAAGTGCGTCGAGCAGGAGATGCACGGGTCGTAGTTGCGGATGGCCTGCTCGCACTGCCAGGTGAGGCGCTCGTCGTCCAGGTCCAGCCGGCTGCCGACGAAGCGGCGCAGGTCGTCCTCGATGCTCGCCTGGTTCTGCGAGGTCGGCGGGACGATGCGGGCCGAGGTGATCAAGCCGTCGGCGTCCAGGCCGTACCGGTGGAACAGGATTCCGCGCGGCGCCTCCGTCGCACCGAACCCGATCGCCTCCCGCGGCGGGACCTCGACGAAGGGCCGGCCCGGCGGCTCGTACTCCTCGATCAGCCGTATCGCCTCGTCGAGTGCGTAGACCGTCTCGACCGCGCGGACCAGGATGCTGCGGTACGGGTTGCGGCAGTCGTCGCCCAGCCCGGCCGCGTCCGCCGCCTCGAGCGCCAGCGGTGACAGCCATCGCCGGTTCAGGGTGTAGCGGGCCGTGGGACCGACGACGTAACGGCCGCGACCGGCCAGCTGGGCGTGCAGGGCGGTGGAGTGCGGCACGTGTTCCTCGATGATGTGGTCCTCGAAACGCTGCACGGCGAAATCCAGGGCGGCCGTGGTTGCCACGCTGCCCGACTCGATGGCGTACCGCCCCGGGGTCGTCAGCGCGAGCATCTCGTGGTCGTGGTGGAAGTCCGGGAAGTCGAAGCCCGCGACCCAGCGCACCGTGTCCAGCGCCTGGTCCAGCGCGATCCGGAGGTTCCCGCGCAGCGGCGCCAGCTCCCGGCGGGTCGGGGTCCGGTAGAAGCCGCCCACCCGCACGTTGACCGGATGGATGGCCCGCCCGCCCAGCACCTCCACGATCTCGTTGCCGGCCTTCTTCAGGGCCAGGCCGCGTTCCACCACGTCGCGGCGGTCCTTGGCCAGCTCGAGGGCGCTCGGGTAGCCGAGGAAGTCCGGCGCGTGCAACAGGTAGATGTGCAGCGTGTGGCTTTCGATCCACTCACCGCAGTAGAGCAGGCGACGCAGGTCGGCCACCCCCGGTTCGACCGTCACCCCGCAGGCGTCCTCGATGGCCGCACACGCACTCAGCTGGTACGCGACCGGGCAGATCCCGCAGATCCGTGCGGTGATGTCCGGCGGTTCGGTGTGCCGGCGCCCGCGCAGCAGCGCCTCGAAGAAGCGGGGCGGCTCGTAGATGTCCAGCCGGACCTCCTCGACGGCGCCGCCGCGCACACGTACGTGCATCGCGCCCTCGCCCTCGACGCGGGCCAGGGCCCGCACGTCCAGGGTCCGATCGGAGCGGTGCGTCATCGCTTCTCCTCCGGTACGTCCTGCGGGCCGGCGCCCGGCGGTGGTCCGACGGTGATCCGGGAGAGCTCGATGAATGCGGGCGCCCCGGCGTTGTAGGTGCGGTAGGCGCGGACCACGTCGGCCTCGGACATGCCGGTGGCGCGCAGCAGACCCGCCTCGGCGGCGCCGTTCGGGGTCTCCATCGGGCCGAAGCAGCCGTAGCAGCCGCGCTGGTAGGCCGGGCAGATCGCGCCGCAGCCGGCGTGGGTGACCGGGCCCAGGCACGGTGTCCCGTGCGCGACCACCACGCAGACGTTGCCGCGCTGCTTGCACTCGAAGCAGACGCTGTGCGCCGGAATGTTCGGGCGGCGTCCGACCAGCAGGGCGGTGATCACCTCGAGCAGCTGGCGGCGGTCTATCGGGCAGCCGTGCAGTTCGTAGTCGACGTCGACGTGCGCGGCGATCGGGGTGGAGGTGGCCAGTGTCGACACGTACTCCGGGCGGGCGTACACGACCGATCGGAACTCGTCGACGTCGGCGAAGTTGCGCAGCGCCTGCACGCCGCCCGCGGTGGCGCAGGCGCCGATGGTGACCAGGGTGCGGGACATCTCGCGGACCCGGTGGATGCGTTCGACGTCGTCCGCAGTGGTGATGGAACCCTCGACCAGGGACACGTCGTACGGGCCTGGCTCCACGTGCCGGCTGGCCTCGAGGAAGTGGGCGATCCGTACCCGGTCCGCCACCGCGAGCAGCTCATCCTCGCAGTCGAGCAGGCTGAGCTGACAGCCGTCGCAGGAGGCGAACTTCCAGACCGCAAGTGTCGGTGTCGCCGCGTCGGTTCCCATCACAGCTCCCGGATGTTCATCAGCGGTTCCGCGCGGGCGTAGTCGACGACCGGCCCGTCGCGGCACAGCAGTAGCGGTCCGAGCTGGCAGTGCCCGCACCAGCCCACCCCGCAGCGCATGTTGCGTTCCAGCGAGACCCGTAGCCGCGAGGCGGGCAGGCCGCGGCCGATCAGCGCCTGGGCGGTGAATCGCATCATCACCTCGGGACCGCAGACGAACGCCACGCTGTTGGCCGGGTCGAAGCGGGCGTGCGGGATCAGCGCGGGGACCACCCCGACCTGGCCGATCCAGCCGTCCGCGGGCCGGTCGACGGTGACCCCGAGCTGCACGCCGGACTCGCGCCAGCGAAGCAGTTCGTCCGGGTACAGCAGGTCGGCCGGTGTCCGCGCCCCCACCAGCAGCACCACGTTGCCGTACCGGGCCCGGTCGGCCAGGACGGCGTGCAGCACCGGACGGACCGGCGCCAGCCCGATGCCGCCGGCGACGATCACCACGTCCCGGCCCGCGGCCGACTCGACGTCCCAGGAGGTGCCGAACGGGCCGCGGACACCGATCGTCGCGCCCGGTGCGGTGGCGTGCAGGGCCCGGGTGACCGCGCCGACGGCCCGCAGGGTGTGCGTCAGACGCCGGGCCCGGTCGTCGTCCGGGTCCGGCAGGCCGCTGAGCGAGATCGGCACCTCACCGATCCCGTACGCGGTCAGCATCGCGAACTGGCCCGGCGCGAACGCCGGCAACGGCCCGGCGTCATGTGCCAGCTCGAACGTGACGGTGTCTGCGGTGTCGACGCGGCGGGACACCACCCGGTACGGCTGAGGCACCGCCGAGCCGACCATCGCCGGTGCTGCCGAGGTGCTCATGGCCGTCCGACCTGCGCGGCGGTGGCGTACAGGTCCAGCAGGCGCAGGCGGGTGGCCTGCAGCCGCTCGGTGATGACCGGGGTGAAGAGGCGCAACATCGCGTACCCGAAGACCGGATCGGCATCGCAGCGATCCCGCACCGTGGCGGCGTCGAACGCGATGGCCTCGACCCGCTCGCGCGCGCTCGCGCCGAACTGCCATCGGTACGGCGGATGAAGCCACGACCAGCCCAGGACCGCCCCGCCCGCGAGGGTCTCGATGACCTGGTCGCCGCGGCCCGGCACCCGGATGTCCAGCGCGACGTCGCCCGTCTCGATGAGCCAGAACCGGTCCGCGGTGCCGCCCTCGGCGAAGATGCGTTCGCCGGGCTGGTACGACGCCGGCATACCGGCTTCGCACAGCTGCCGCAGCTGCTGCGGGTTCAGCGCGGCGAAGAACGGCAAGGCTGCCACCCGGTCGACCACGTCGTCGGTCATCGCGGCTCGTCCTCGCCGGTCGGGTGCAGAACGGACAGCGTGGTGATCTCCTCGGTGATGTCGATGCCGGTCGGGCACCAGGCGATGCAGCGGCCACACCCGACACAGCCGGACGAGCCGAACTGGTCGTGCCAGGTGCCGAGCTTGTGGCTGATCCACTGGCGGTACCGCGCCTGGCCGCTCGTGCGCACGCTGCCGCCGTGCAGGTAGGAGAAGTCCAGGTCGAAGCAGGAGTCCCAGCGACGCCAGCGCTCCGCGTGGTCGCCGGTGAGGTCGGTGACGTCCTCCGTGGTCGTGCAGAAGCACGTCGGGCAGACCATCGTGCAGTTGCCGCAGGTCAGACACCGCGAGGCGACGTCGTCCCAGTGTGGCGACTCCCGGGCGGCGGCGAGCAGATCCGGCAGCCCCTGTGCTGGCATCGTGCGTCCCATCCGGGTCGCCGCGGCCGAGACGGCCCCGCTTGCGCGGTCGATGCTCGCGTCGTCGGCCGGCCGCCCGGGAATCCGGGCCAGCACCTCGGCCCCGGCCGGGGTGCCGGAGCGGACGAGGAAGCGGTGCTCGTCGCCGTTCACCAGCTCGATCATGGCGAGATCGAAACCCGAGCCGGCGTGCGGGCCGGTACCCATTGACGTGCAGAAGCAGGTGGCGCCGGGCTCGGTGCACTCGACGGCGATGATCAGATTGCCGTCCCGGCATCCCGCGTAGACCGGATCCGCGTGCCGCCCGCCGGCGAGGACGCGGTCCAGGATGCCGATCGCGGCGAGGTCGCAGGGGCGCACGCCGAGCAGCGCGTACCGCCGGTGCTGCTCCTCTGGTTCGGTCACCACCACCGTGCCGTCGGCGCCACGGTCGGCCGACCACAGCGGGGCGCGCGCCGGGTGCAGGACACTCTTCCACGACTGCGGCCCGGCGGAGTGGCCGAACGCGGCCCGGTCGTCGCGGTCGCGCAGCCGGTAGCGGCCCGCCTCGGTGTCGACACCGATGCCGTACGGCAGCTCGGCCGCCGACTCCAGTTCGGCGACGACGATCGCTCCGTCGCGGGCGGTGGGACCGACGATGGTGTAGCCGTCCGCGTGCAGCACGTCGAACAGCGTCGGCAGGGCCGTCGCCTCGATCAGCACCGGTGGCATGGTGCCTCCTTCGGAAAGTCGATGGCCGGCCGCCCCACGGTCACCTCACCGGCCTCGGTGCTGCCGGTCGCCGGGCGTCCAGCGGCCGTTCGTGCTGCGGCAGCGATGATGCCGACCCGGGGGAGGTGCGATCCCGAGCCGGTGCCACGTTCGCCATAGCCTGCCGGGCGGCGGCCCGGCCCGGACGGCATCGGTGCGGATCCACTCGAAGGAATCTGCTCCGGACATCGACATGTCGGCCTCTTCGGGTCCTGCACACTGCTGCGGACACTCGTCTCGTCGAACGTAGTGAGCCGCCGATGGACAAGGACAGGGGCAAAGGTCCCGGGCGTCGCAGTGCTCCGGCACCGTGTGATCCGGCCGTATCTGCACCTATGTACCGCGGCGTGAGGTCTGTCTGGTGCGGAAATTCCCTCCGGCGACGAGTCCGGGCGGTAAAGGCGAAGGTCCCGCGGCGCGGGGGCCTGTGGCCCTGACCGGGGCGGCAGACCGATGGTCGCTCAGGCGTACGGCGCGGTGCAGGGCCGAACGCGCGGCGGCGACGGCGCGCCGAGGTGGACCTCGCGGCCGACGAGGCGGTTTCGGGCGCGACGGCCGAGGAGATCACCCGTTGTGCCGCAGGACGGCTTCCCGGTCTGGTGAACGATGTCGTCGCGCGGGTGCGGCGCGATGTCGCGACGCGTGAGCGCGGCAACGGCGCCGGCATGGGCCCGGCGCCATGAGCGCGGGCTGGGTCGCCGGAAGCGTCCGGGCCACCGCGATGGCACGCCGGCGGATGGGCGTCACCGCCGCCCGTGAGCTCGCCGCCTGTCCCGGGCTAGCCGAGGCGCTGGAGATCGTGGCCCGTTCGCCGTACGGACGCCAGGTTCATCCCGGCGACGGGCTGGACTGCGCCGAGCGCGGAGTGATGGCGACAACCTGTGGAATCTGCGGGGCCTGGCCGGCTGGTTGCCCGCCGAGGGCGCCGAGGCTGTGCAGCTGCGCTGGGCGGCCGTCCGCATCGGATGACCCGGACCGTCACCCTTCCAGGAGCGCATCGTCGAGTGGGCCGGCGGAGCGGTCCGGTGTCTCGCCCCGGCGGGCGACGGCCAGGCCGTGGCTCAGGTCGCCGGTGGTCAGCACGCCGCACGGCCGTGATCCGTCGAGGACGACGGTGAACCGCAGAGGGTCGGCGGGTAGTGCCGCCGGATCCGTGGCCGGAGTGTTCCGCTGAGCGACGCGTAGCTCGGCGACGGGGATGGACAGCTCCGCGAGGCGCACCGCGGCACGCTCCTTGGCGGCGACCCGGGCGAGCGTCGGCATCGTGATCAGCCCGAAGAGGCGGCCGTCGATGTCGACGACCGGGTAGCAGCGGTGGGGATGCGTGGCGGCGACGCGGGCCAGGAAGTCCGAGACCGTCTGCCCCGCGTATCCGCACACCGCAGGCGACGACATCAGGTAGCAGATTGAAGACCGCGAGGATGCCGTTGACCACGGCGAGCCAGACGAAACCGGCCGACACGAGATGCACCCCGGCGACACCGGCCAGTTCGGCCAGCGCGAGGGAAACGACGGCCGTGACCAGGCTGGCGGCGGGACCGGCCAGCGATATCAGCAGGTCCGCGCGGGGGTGCGGCGGCTCGTCGTCGAGCTCGGACACCCCGCCCAGCATCCACAGCGTGATCGACCGGACGCGAATGCCGTAGTGCTGAGCGACGCGTGCATGTGCGTACTCGTGCGCCAGCAATCCGCCAAGGAACAGGCCCGCGAAGCCGGCGGCGGCGAGCCAATAGGCTGCCGGGCGATAGCCGGTGGCGGCGGGCAGCGTGCTCGCCGCGAGCAGTTGGACGAGCAGCAGCAGGACTACCACCGTCGACCAGTGCAATCCCACCGGGATGCCGTGCAGTCGGCCGAGCCGCACCGATTGCCGCATCACATTCACCCCTTCATCCCTACGATGCGGCGTCGACCAGCGCGGGCCGGGCCATGGCGGTCGCACACCCGGCCAGCCGGTGTTGGCTGACCGTGCCGAGGAGCGGACCGGCCAACCTGGTCACCGGCATGGGCGAACATGACTGGCTCCCTCCGTCCGGCCCGCCGGGTGCCCCGGCTGCGGCGGCCGGGCGCCCGTCTTGACGACGGTGGGTCTGGCGGCTCGCCGGCCGTCCTGCTGTTCTCCGGTCGCCGTACTCCCGGCACCCGGTGGGCTCATGGCAAGCATCGCTCGCAGCCTCGTCTGTCGTCAGGGCCGTAGGTCCTGACGACGCACACGGCACGGAACGGCGACGGTCCTCGGCATCCGGCGGGTACTTCGGCGTCATCCCTGAGGACCTATGTCACTGCCGACCATCGGGGCCGGCCGACGAGCATAGTGTCCAGGAGGTTGAGGGGGATGTTCTACTTCATCGCGATCACCGCGGCCTTCGCCTTGATCTGCGTGCTCGCGTGGAGCTTGCCCGGTCTCTCGACCGAGCCGGCCCGTACGGCAGCCGGCGGGGACACGAGCGCGAGGCAGCCGGGCGACTCGGCCGCCGGCCGGCCGGAGAGTCTCGAGGGCGTGCTGGTCGCTCAGCTCGTCTCCGGCGAGATCAACGCGGACCGGTATCGGCGCGCAATCGAGGGACTCGCCGTCCGGGACGACGAACGACACCCCATGGCGGTGCCGCCGGAGATCGGACCCGCGGATGCGTGAACGGTCCCGGACGGACCGCACGAGCGACGCCGACCTGGCGTTCCTCCCGATGACGCGGCGGTCAGGATGTTCGACAGGCTGGAGGTCGAAACCAGCGCCTACTCGGCCGGTTCGCCGTCGCGCCACCGTCGGTAGGCGGTGACCGCGGTGGGCAGGGTGGGGAAGATCCGGTCCCTACCCACGGCAGCGGCCAGGCCGAAGGACTCCAACTGATCCAGCAGGTCCTGCTTGACCCGGGCGAGGGCGAACACGGTGCCGTGGTCGACGATCTCGCGGCGCAGCGCCTCCAGCGCGTCCAGCGCGGTGATGTCGACCTCGACGTTGCTCTCCATGTTGAGGACGAACCAACGGACGGGTTCTGGCTGGTTGTCCACGGCGGCCAGCGCCCGCCGGTGGAAGTCCTGGGCGTTGGCGAAGAACAACGGGGAGTCGTACCGGTACACGACCAGCCCGGGAACCGTGTGCGCCTGGGGATAATCGTCGATGTCGTGCATGCCGGCGAGATCCGGTACGAAGCCCTGGACGGCGTCGTGGGGCCGGGCCACGCGGGCGAGCATCTCCGCCACCGACAGCCCGACGGCGAGCAGGATACCGATCAGGATGTCGAAGACCAGCACTCCGGCGAGTGCCCCGAGGGCGAGCAGCAGCTCGCTGCGCCGGAACGCGGCGAGCCGGCGGAATCCGGCGAGGTCGACGAGCCGGACCGCGGCGTACACCACGATGGCGCCGAGGACCGCCGTCGGGAGGCCTGCCAAGGCAGGACCTAGAAAGAGCAGGGTGGCCACGACGAGAACGAGGGTGACAAGCGAATAGAGCTGCGAGCGGCCGCCGGCCGCGTCGGCCAGAGCGGTGCGGCTACCGCTGCTGCTGACCGGGAATCCGTGTACCAGGCCGGCGCCCACGTTTGCGAACCCCAGCGCGACCAGTTCCTGGTTGGCGTCGACCGGGCGGGTGGGCTCGCCCGCCCGCGCCCGGTCGGCGAATGACCGGGCGGTGAGGATGGTGTCGGTGTAACCGACCAGCAGCACGCCCAGTGCGGGCAGCAGCAGCTCCGCCAGGTCGCCGAACGGCGGCAGGGCGGGAGCCGGCACGCCGGACGGAATCTCCCCCAGCACCCGGATCCCGTACTGCTGCCAGCCGGTCACCGCGGTTGCGCCGGTGGCGAGCAGCACCGCCAGCAGCGGCGCCGGGGCGGCAGGCAGCCAACGCTGGAGGGCGAAGAGGAACACGAGCACCACCACCGCCAACGCGGCGGTTGCAGCCTGAATGGTGGACAGATGAGTGACGAACGAGGCGACCTGCTCGAAGAACGCCTTGCCCTGAACCGGTACGCCGGTCAACTTTCCGAGCTGACCGGCGATCATGATCAGCGCCACCCCGGCGAGGTAGCCCACCAGGATCGGCCGGGACAGCAGGTCCGCGACGAAACCCAGCCGGAGCAGGCGGCCGGCCAGGCAGAGCACACCCACGATGATCGCCAGCTCGGCCGCGAGGCCCGCGTACCGGACCGGGTCGCCAGCGGCGATTGGTCCGACCACCGCGGCCGTCATCAGGGCCGTTGTCGACTCGGGGCCGACCGACAACGTGCGCGACGTGCCGAGCAGCGCGTACGCGGCCAAGGCCGGAACCGTGGCCCACAGCCCGGCCACCGGTGGTAACCCGGCGATCGAGGCATACGCGAGTACCTGGGGCACCAGGTACGCCGCCACGGTGGCGCCGGCCAGGACGTCACCGCGCAGCCAGGCACGCCGGTAGGCCAAGAGATCGGCGAGCCCGGGCGTCCACCTATCGAGCAATGGTGATCTCGTCACCTCGCCATTGTCGGCGAGGCCCCGGCGGTTACCGCCGCGGCACCGGTTCGGCGTCGGGAAGAGCCGGGAGCCGCACGGGGATGACGACCACAGGGCAGGTCGCCTTGCGGATGCACTCCTCGCTGACGGAGCCGAGCACCGTGTGACGGATCCGGCTGCTGCCGTGGCTACCCAACACCAGCAGGTCGGCGGTGCGGCCGGCGTGTGCCAGCGCGGCGCCGGGGCTTCCCTCGACAACCTCGGCGGCGACCGGGACGTGTGAGCCGTGCCGCGCTACCAGCGCCCGGATCTCGTCGTCGAGCAGGCGCGTGGCCCGCTCCTTGGCCTCCGTGGGGTTCGTCGCGGTGACCGGTCCGAACTCCAGCCCGTCCCACGACCAGGCGGTGACGGCCTGAACGGCGCCTCCTCGGGCGTCCGCCTCGCGGACCGCCCAGTCGAGCGCTCGCTGACCGCCTTCCGATCCGTCCACCCCGACCACGATCAGATACCGAGTAGTCATGGCTCCTCCCTTCGAAGGCCGCCCGGCAGAAGGACGGCAACACCTCCCACCGTGCCTCTACCGCGTACGGCTCGTCAGGGCCGGAGGTCCCGCTGCGCCGGCCGGCCGGACCTCGTGCGCCCCGGAGGGTCGGGACCTCCGGCCCTGCATCGGCCGTCGGGAGCGCTCCTACCGTGAGGGCGGACCAGTGCAGTGAGGCGATCGTTGTGGAGGACCGATGAGCACGATTCCCGTCCAGCCGCCGCGGTGCGTTCTTCTTGATTGCGTGCGGACCGCGACCGAGGCTCCCTCCCTGCACAACAGCCAGCCCTGGCGGTTCCGGCCGCGCGGAGCGATGGTCGACGTGTACGCCGATCCCGGCCGCCGCCTGCGCGTGCTGGACCCGAGCGGACGCGAACAGCTGATCAGTGTCGGCGCCGCCGTCTTCACTCTGCGCCTGGCGATCCGGCGGGCCGGATACCGGTCCGACGTCAACATCTTCCCGGAGCCGGCCGAGCCGGACCTGGCGGCGCGGGTGACCCTGGCTCATGCGGCCGCGCCCTCCACGGCCGTGCGAGCGCTGGCCGCTGCCATCGGGCGTCGGCACACCAACCGGTGGCCGTTCGCGGAGACACCCGTGGCCGCGGACATTCTCGATGCCCTCCGTGCAGCCGCGCGCCGGGAGCGGGCCGTCCTCGCGGTGGCACACCCGGCCGGGCGCGAAGCGATCCTGAGGTTGGCTCGCTCGGCGGACCGCTGGCTGCGCGATCGGCCGGGCCGCCGCGAGGAGCTGGCCCGATGGACCGCCGGCGGGACGCGGCACGACGGCGTGCCGCGCTGGGCGGCCGGTCTGCGGGACGAGAACGACGCGATCCCCACCCGCGACTTCGCCGAGTCGTCGTCCGAACCGCGACGCAGCGCACCGTTCGAGCCGTACCCGACGATCCTGGTGCTGGCCACTGCCGGCGATCGGTGGCCGGACTGGATCCGGGCCGGCCAGGCGCTGCAGCGGGTGCTGCTCACCGCGACCTGGAAGGGCCTGGCCACCACGCCGATCAGCCAGCCGCTCGAAGTGCCGTGGGCGCGGCGGATGTTGCTCGATCCGGCCACCGGCCTGTCGGTGCAGATGGTGCTCAGGGTCGGCTACGGCGGGAAGACGGACGCGACGCGGCGGCGGCCGATCGCCGAGGTGCTCCTGCCCGGCCCGCACACATCGGCGATGGTCCCGGCCGGGTGAGGTCCTCCGGCCCTGATCGCTGCCCCGCGAACCGAGGTGTGATGGAGGCAACGAGGGGGACGACATGACACACGAGCAGATTTCCGAGGACCTGCGGGACACCGACATCATCGTCGGCGTGGACGGTTCCCTGCCGGCCCAGGCGGCCCTGCGGTGGGCGCTCGCACAGGCACGGCTGACCGGAGGGCGGATACGCGCCGTCATCGCATGGGAGATACCAAGTTACATCGGTTGGGCGGCGATCCCCTACGACGGCCTAGAAACCGCCATGGCAAAGCTGCTCCACGAGTCCGTGGTGGAGGCCGTCGGCTTCGACGGGCCGGATGTCAAGGTGGTGGAGAGCGTGATGCCGGGACACCCGGCCCAGGTGTTGATCGACGCGTCCGCCCACGCCGCGCTGCTCGTGGTGGGCTCCCGCGGGCACGGCGCGTTCGCCGGCACTCTGCTCGGCTCGGTGAGCCAGCACTGCGCCCAGCACGCGCGCTGCCCGGTCGTCGTCGTGCGCGGGAAGAGCTGAGTGGAAGCCCGCATCCGGGTGTTGATCGTGCCGGACGGCGGCGGCCGGTCGGCCCGCCTGACCTCACGCATGGGGGCGGACGACCCTGCCGACACTCACCCTGCCCCGTGACGTTCGGTGGTCGGATGACCTCCGAGGCCTACGGCTGCATCGGCGTCCTGGCGCGGGAGGGGCCATGCCGGTGACTTCCGCAATCCCGAGAGGGTTCGGGCCTGGTCCCGGTCGGTCGCCGCGGAACTCGGAAGGAGGGCGGGGAGCCCGATTCTGAGCGGTGGCTCCCCGGCGCGGTGCTACGGCGGGGACCAAAGACCCTGGTCCCGGCCGCGGCCGTCGGAGTGAGGTGGAGGTGACCGGTCCGTGTAGTGGGCCATTCGGGTAGGAGGAGGCATACGATGACTGCCATTTCACCGTCGCGGCAGGTCCTCACCGACTGCGTGCGCATGGCCACCGCGGCGCCGTCCCTGCACAACAGCCAGCCCTGGCTGTTCCGGATCGGCGGGCCTGCGGTCGAGGTGCACGCCGACCCGAGCCGCCGCCTGCCGGTCCTGGACCCGGATGGGCGCGAGCAACTGATCAGCGTCGGCGCGGCGATCTTCACCCTGCGCCTGGCCATCCGGGGGGCAGGTTATCGGTGCCGCTCGGCGACGTTCCCCGATCGGGAGGAACCCGATCTGGTCGCCCGTGTCTTTGTGGCCGGGCCGGCGGCGGCGACGCCGGCCGTGGAGGCGCTCGTCGCCGCCGTGCCGCACCGGCACACCAACCGGTTCCCCTTCGCTCACACGCCCGTGCCGGACGACGTCCTCGATCACCTCGCGGACGCCGCCCGCCGCGAGGGCGCCACGCTTACGGTGGCACCGCCGGCCAGCCGGGAGAGCATCCTGCGCCTCGCCAGGGAGGCCGACCAGTGGCTGCGGGTCCGCCCGGGCTACCGCGCGGAACTGGCGCGCTGGTCTGGCACCGGTGTCCGGCACGACGGCGTCCCGATGTGGGCGGTCGGGCCATGGGACGCCCTGGAAGCGGTGCCGATACGGGACTTCGCCGAGTCCGTGCCGCTGCCACGGCCGACCGAGAAGTTCGAGCCCTATCCGACGCTCCTGGTGCTCAGCACGGACGGCGACGACCGGGCCGACTGGGTGCTGGCCGGGCAGGCCCTGCAGCGGGTGCTGCTCACGGCGACCTGGCAGAACCTGTCGACCACGCCGATCAGCCAGCCGGTGGAGGTGCCCGAGCTGCGGCGGCAGCTCACCGATCCGGCCGGCGGCCGGATCGCGCAGATGGTGTTGAGGGTCGGCCACGGCAAGGCGGTCGGCGTGACGCCCCGGCGCGGGCTCGCCGACGTCATGCTCCGTAGAGCGGAACCGGCGCCGGCAGGACCGGCCGTGGACGCGGCGCCGCAACCCGGGCAACGGGCGGAATCACGTGCGCGAGTTGATCGACGGTACCCGGGCGGACGGGTCCAATGACCCTGGTACGCGGGCCGTAGTCGCGGTGTGCTGGAACGGAGACCTAAGCGCTCGGGAGGTCGGCCATGAAGAGCCTCGAAACACACAGCGTGCAACAGGACAGCATGCGCCAGAGCGCGGATGCTGGCCACCTCAATCGGTACGGTGAGGCCATCAATCGATACCTGGGCGCGGCCGGCTACCGCGCGGAGGAGGCCGTCTCGGCCCCGATCCGGCCGACCGTCCCGCCCGGCACCACGACCGGGGTTGTTCTGGTCGGCGCGGACGAGACGCCGGTCAGTTATACGGCCGTCGACCACGCCGCGATCGAGGCCGAATTGCGTGGCTGGGCCCTGCGGATCGTCCATGTGCAGCGGGCGGGCGGTCTGCGGCCACCCTCCCGCGACGCCGGCGCCCAGCTGCTGCAGCGGTTCACCGAACGCGTGCACGCCTGCTCGCCCTCGTTGGTGGTGACCAGCACGCTCGCCGTCGGTTCGGCGCCCCAGCTGCTGCTCGCCGAGGCGGCGACCGCGACTCTGGTCGTCGTCGGGCACCGGCACGGCACCGCGTACACCGCGGTCGGGCTCAGCGTCGGCGAAAGGGTGGCCGCACAACATACGGGGCCGGTCCTGGTCGTCCGGATTCCCGGGTGGCCGCCGGGACCCGGATTCGGCGAACGCCCGATCGTCGTCGGCGCCGACCAGCCGGGGTTGCTCACGCCGGTGGCCGGGTTCGCTCTGGCAGAGGCCCGCGCCCGCGGGTGTGAGCTGGTATTGCTGCACGCCGACCCGAGTGCCGCCCCGGCCGACCGCCTCGAGATGGTGGAGGGCGTCCGGGTGCATCACCGGACGATCGACGCCGACCCGCAGGCCGCTCTCACCGACGCCTCGAACCGTGCGGCCGCGCTCGTGCTCGGCCGGCACAGCGTAGCCGGAAGCCCAGTGACGCTCCTCGGCTCGGTCAGCCGGACCCTGCTGCAACACGCGTACTGCCCGATCTTTCTGGTCGGGTGATCCTGGCGGCCGAACGGGGCCGGTGCTGTTCGCGACGGACCCTTCGGCCGTGATCGGATCAGGCGGTGCGCTTCGTCGGATGCCGGGATCAGGGCCGAAAGGCCCACTCCGGCCTCGGCCTGAAGACGCTGCCTAAGACGGGACCGAAGACCCTGGTGGCGTGGCGGGCATGCGAGAAGTATGGAATTGAGCCCATCGGTATTGGGGTGAAAGCCTCAGGTGGCGGATGTGCTGGAGAGCGCGCCGATCACGGACAACGCGTTCTCGCCTCCCCGCCACGGGCAGCCAGGAGCGCCCGCCGGTGGGCGTCATCCCGTCCGGACCTGGTAGGACGCTGCCGGCGACACGACATCTCGGCGCGGATCGTGACAGGGCGGTAAATCGGCAAGGGGGCAACCCGTCCGCCCGATGGGCACCCGGACCATGCCGCTGAGCGGATCGAGCAGGGATATCTGACCACCACGCACAAGGATCCGCGCCGCGCCCGCGCGGCGAGCGTCAACATCATTCCGACGTCACGGCCGACCGGATCAACGAGGTCGTAGCCGCCGCGGCCATCGCGGATGGGCCGATGCAGGGCATCCGCTACGCCGAAGCGCCCTTGGTCTCCACCGACGTCGTTTGCGACCCGGCGTCGTGCGTCTTCGACGCCCGTCTGACCCAGGCGCAGGGGCGGCTGGCCAAAATGTTTGGCTGCTACGACAACGAGTGGGGCTACACCAACCGCCTCGTCGACCTGACGAGGCTGATGGCGCGGAGGTGAGGACGTGCGCGCCGCGGCCGGCACGGTCGGGGTAGCGGCAGTGCGGCAGGTTCGGGCGAGCGGACCTTAGGGCGCGCCCGCCTTCGGTACCCGCGGGTACGCGTCCCGTCCGATCAGGACCTTCGGCCCTGCTCCGCCCGAACTGCCGCCCCCTACGGTCAGGGCAGAGAGTCCGAGGGAGGGTGACGCGATGAAGACCTGGACTGTGGGCGACGTGATGACCGTGGCGGTCGAGTCCGTTGATGAGAGTGCTTCCTATCGAGATGTGGTGGACCTGCTCATCGGGAAACGATTCAGCGCCGTCCCGGTCGTCGACGACTTCCACCGCGTGATCGGGGTCGTGTCCGAGGCCGACCTGCTTCGCAAGATCGAGTACGGCGGTGACGAGGCCCCCCGGATCTTCGACGGGTCGCGCCGGCGAGGCGAACGCCGTAAGGCCCTGGGCCGGACGCCGGCTGACCTGATGAGTGCGCCGGCCGTCGTGACGTTCGCCGGCGCCTCGATCACCGCCGCTGCCCGACAGATGGACAGCGAAGGCGTCAAGCGGCTGCCGGTTATCGACGATCTCGGTCGCCTCGCCGGCATCGTCTCCCGCGCCGACCTGCTCAAGGTGCACCTGCGGACGGACCAGGAGATCCTCGCCGCCGTCGAGACCGATGTCCTGTGTACCGTCCTGCCCGAGGAATCGGCGACGGTAGACGTGGCAGTGGTCAACGGCGTCGTCACCCTGTCCGGCCGGGTCGACCGGTGGTCGTCGATGGACATCGCCGTAAGGCTGAGCCGGCAGGTCCCCGGCGTCGTCGACGTGACGTCCTCCCTGGAGTACCGCTTCGACGACCGCCACGTCCGTGGCATCCACTTGGGAACCGGTCTCGCCTGACGTACGCCGTGCCTGAGCGTCGGTGGGAGCGCCCCGTGAAGAACGGACGTCGGTGGTGGGTGCCGAGCGATTCAGCGAAGCTGGAGGGTGGACAGCCGCCGGAACTCGGCGAACTTCAGGTAGACGCGGGCCCGTTCCCGATGCTTCTCTTCCGACTTCGCCAGTTGGATGGCGGAGGTGGACAGGCGCCAGCGCCACAGTCCTGTCGTCTTCAGTTCGCGGGTTGTCATCTTCCTGTACCGAGGATCCTTGGCGGCGGCCCTGGCGAAGACCCGCTCGGTCTCCCGGGCCGCGCCGGCGTCCCACTTCTTCCGGCAGGCCTCGGCCTCCGCCAGGCAGGACAGGGCCCGAGCGCTCCATCCCAGCTCGCAGTATCGGTGATTGCGCGGCACCGTCAGTGGCCAGAACCGGCGGTCCGCGCCGGGCGGCGAGATCAGGTAACCGGCACATGGCACGACACCGTTCTTCCGGGCTAGTGGGCATGTCCCGGAGGGGGTCGGCCCGCGACAGATTCTGACCAGATCTCCGGTGGACGCGTCGCGGATCTGAATTCCCCGCATGTTCATGGTGAACCTCCCTCGGCTCTGGCTGCCGGTCCGCCATGTCGAGCGTGTGGCATGGGCGGTGCGAACGGCAGCGGCGAACGCAACGAATCGTTGGGCCGAACGTCCCGCGTACCGGCAACGAGCTCCTGGTCGCGGCACCGCTGCCGCGTCCGATCCCGGTTCGCTCGCCTGAGGTGCACACAGAGGAGGGGACGCCCGGCCCTGTCGCAGCTCATTTCATCCAGGAAAGGGGGTCGATCTTCGATGGCAGCCGATGGCATTGTTGGGCCGATGACCTGGCAGGCGCTGGTCAGCGGGATGCTTTCGTTCTGATCGGCCGACCCGGCCACCGCGTCCGCGGCGGTGCCGGCAGCGGGCCGGTGGAGGCCGGGCGGCGTTCGTGCCCGCCAGAGCCGAACGGCCCTGGCGAAGGTCCCGCCCGCGCGGGCCGGACGACCCGCCGTTGGCGCCCTTGGCCCCTGACCGTGTGATCACAGCGGACCTACGGTGAGACGGAACGGTCGGAGCTCTGCCCTCCCGAAAGGAACTGACGTGACCGCCATATCGGACAACCCGGTCGCCACCCGCGCTGACGACGAGAGGGCCCGAGTCCTCGCTGCCCCGAACGAGGCGGAGATCGCTCAGCTGGACGCCTGGTGGCGGGCGAACAACTATCTGACCATCGGGCAGATCTACCTGCGGGGCAATCCGCTGCTACGCGAGCCGCTGACCGCCGAGCACATCAAGCCGCGCCTGCTCGGACACTGGGGGACGAGCCCAGGTCTGTCGCTGATCTACGCACATGTGTCCCGGCTGATCCGCCACACCGGTCAGCAGGCCATCTATCTCGCGGGTCCCGGCCACGGCGGCCCGGCGCTGGTCGCCGCCGGCTACCTGGAGGGCACCTACACCGACATC
>NZ_JBEZDY010000015.1:165825-261432 GCF_040648555.1 Actinoplanes sp. NPDC049118 | reverse complement strand
TTCGTCGTCACCGGCCTCATCCTGCTACTCGCCGCAAGCGTCGACGCCCTGTCACGCCGCAGAGCGGCAGCCACCGGTAACCGATGAACCGGCCCGCGGGTGTGGGGGCGGCGCGCTGATGCGAGCCGGCCCCAGCCACGAGGAGGTTCGCAGGCACAACCTGGGCACGTTGCTGAGATACGTACACGTGCACGGTGCTACCTCCCGGGCCGAGCTCACCACGAAGCTCGGGCTGAACCGCAGCACGATCGGGACGCTGACCACCGAACTGGCCGCCGCGGGCCTGGTCACCGAGCGGCCGCCCGAGGAGACACTGCGGGCCGGACGACCGTCACTCGTCGTCCGGCCCGAGTCGTCCCAGGTGTACGCGTACGCGCTGGCGATCGAGGTGGACCGGCTGCGCGCCGCCCGGGTCGGCCTGGGCGGCAAGATCCTGGACCGCCGCGAGACGGACCGGCCGCGCGGCATGCAGGTCGTCGACGCGGTCCAGCCGCTCGCCGGGTTCATCCACGAGATGCGCCGGGCCGTCCCCGAAGGCGCCCGCTACGTGGGCGGCGGGCTGGCGGTGGCGGGCATGGTCCGCCGCGACGACGGCATGGTCCGCCTGGCGCCGACGATCGGCTGGGTCGAGGAGCCGGTCGGCGAGGCCCTCAGCTCGGAGCTGAGCGTCCTCGAGGGTGCCGAGGTAGGCCCGCTGATCGTCGGCAACATAGCGGACGTCTCGGCCATGGTGGAACACAGCCGGGGCGCGGCGGCCGGCCACGACAACGTGATCTACCTGTACGGCGACGTGGGCGTCGGCGGCGGCATCATCGCGGGCGGCCGCCGCGTGACCGGCCACGGCGGCTACGGCGGCGAGGTCGGCCACATGGTGATCAACCCGAAGGGCAAGCCGTGCAGCTGCGGCTCCCGCGGCTGCTGGGAGACGGAGATCGGCGAGTACGCCCTGCTGGAGCTCGCGGGCCGCGGCCACGAGAGCGGCCGGGAAGCGGTACTCGGGGTGGTCGACTCGGCGATGCGCGGCGACCGGGCGGCACAGCAGGCGGTCCGCCAGGTGGGCGATTGGATCGGCCTGGGCGTCGGCAACCTGATCAACATCTTCAACCCGGAGGCGGTCATCTTCGGTGGCACGCTGCGGGACGTGTACCTGGTGGCGGCGGCCCAGATCCGTAGCCGCCTCAACGAGGTGGCGCTGCCGGCCTGCCGCGAACACGTCCGGCTCCGTACCCCGGAACTCGGCACGGACGCGGCCCTGATCGGCGCCGCGGAGCTGGCCTTCGAACGGCTGCTGGCGGATCCGCTCCTGTGATCGGCCCCCTCCCCCGGCGGGCGGGCGCGGTATACATTGCCCGCGTGAGCATGCGGGCCTCCGATGACGATCGGCAGCGGATCGTGGCCGCCCTCGAGCGCCACACCGGCGCCGGCCGGCTGACCCTCGACGAGTTCGCACAGCGGGTCGGCGTGGTCAGCGACGCCCGCACCCTCGACGAGCTGGCCGCCGTCGTCAGCGACCTTCCCGAGGAGACGCCGCAGGAGAAGCAGCGGCGCGACCTGCTGTTCGTCTTCGTGATCGCGCTGATCACCCTGGTGCTGCTCGGCGTGGGGCTGGCACTGCGCTGACCGGCGCGCCGTGCCACGACGCCCACAGCGCCGCGTAGGAGCCGCCCGCCGCCACGAGTTCGTCATGCGAGCCCAGCTCCGTGATCCGCCCATGCTCCACCACCGCAACCCGGTCCGCGTCGTGCGCGGAGAACAGCCGGTGCGCGATCGCCACGACCGTACGGCCCCTGAGCACCGCCGCCAGCGAAAGCTCCAGGTCCCGGGCCGCCCGCGGATCCAGCAGCGACGTGGCCTCGTCCAGCACCAGCGTGTGCGGGTCGGCCAGCACCAGCCGGGCCAGCGCCACCTGCTGCTCCTGCGCCGCCGACAGCCCGGCCCCGCCGGCGCCCACCTCGGTGCACAGGCCGTGCGGCAGCGCGTCCGCCCAGCCCAGGGCGTTCACCGCGGCCAGCGCCTTGCGTACGTCGTGCTCTGACGATCCGGGCCGGACCATGGCGACGTTGTCGCGCAGGGTACCCATGAAGACGTGGTGTTCCTGGCTGACCAGCGCGACCTCCGTACGCAGCCGGGCCGGCGGCAGGCCGGCGAGCGGCGCACCGCCGACCGTGAGGGTGCCCCGCCCCGGTGCGTGCACGCCGGCGAGCAGCCGGCCGAGGGTGGACTTGCCCGCGCCGGACGGGCCGACGATCGCGAGCCGCTCCCCCGGCTCGATCGTGAGCGAGATCCCGTGCAGCACCGGGCGCCCGGCCACGTACGAGAAGTGCACGTCTTCGGCGACGATCCGCGCGCCGCGCGGCGCCTGACCCGGCGGCGGCGCCGCCTCGGCGGTGTCGTGCACGCCCAGCAGCCGGGCCAGCGACGCCGCGCCCACCTGCAGCTCGTCCAGCCAGGCGAGGAAGCGGTCGATCGGGTCGACCAGCAGCTGCGCGTAGATCACGCCGGCGGTGACCTGGCCGAGGCTCACCCAGCCCTCCAGGTAGAACCAGCCGCCGATGAGCAGGGTGCCGACGACCGGCAGGAGGTAGCCGATCACCGCGGACGGCGACCAGACCGTACGCAGGTAGAGCGTGTACCGCTCGGCACGCCAGGATCCGCGCAGGTCGGCGTCGGTGCGCCGGATCCGGTCCTGCTGGCGGCGCAACGCGTCGACCGTACGGGCTCCCTCGACGGTTTCCGCAAGGCCGTCGGTGACCTGCGAATACGCGGCGTTCTGGCGCAGATAACCGGCGTTGGCCCGGCTCAGGTACCACCGCGCGGAGATGCCGAGCACCGGCACCGCGACCAGCAGCGGCAGCGCGAGCAGCGGGCTCACCAGCAGCAGCGCGCCGACCGCCAGCACCGCGGTGATCACCGCGATCACCGTCTCGGGCACCGCGAACCGCACGCACCGCGACAGCGCGTCCACGTCGCGGGAGGTCCGGGTGAGCAGGTCGCCGGTGCCGGCGCGTTCCACGACCGACAGCGGGATGGCCAGCACCCGCTCCACGAACTCCTCGCGCAGCTCGGCCAGGACCCGCTCGCCGAGCCGCGCCGACGCCACGTACGCGAACCGGACCAGCACGGCCTGCACCACGATGAACGCCGCGATGGTGACGGCGATCCGGTCCACTGTGCCGCTGCCGCCACCCCGCTGCAGCGACTCCACCAGGGCGCCGAGCAGCCGGGGGCCGACCAGGCCCGCGACCGCCGCGAGCACGTGCAGGAGCAGCGCGATCGTCAGAGCACGCGGATGGCGGCGGAACAGGGCGCGGGCGTAGCGCCGGACCTCACGGGTGCCGGCCACCGGAAGCGCTTCGCTCACTCGCGCAGCACCGCCCTCGCGTAGGCGGGGCAGCCGGCCAGCAGCTCCCGGTGGGTGCCCTCGGCGACCACCTCGCCCGACTCGACGTAGAGGACCACGTCGGCGCGGTCCAGCACCAGCGGGCTGGTCGAGCAGGCGACCGTGGTGCGCCCGCGCCGGGCCGGCCCGAGCCGGTCCGCGATGCGCGCCTCGGTGTGCGCGTCGACCGCGCTGGTCGGCTCGACCAGGACCAGGATCTCCGGGTCCGCGACCAGGGCACGGGCCAGCCGCAGCCGCTGCTGCTGGCCACCGGAGAAGGAGCGGCCCCGCTCGGCGACCTTGCTGTCGAGGCCGTGCGGCAGCGCCTCGACGATCTCGTCCGCCCCGGCGGCCGCGAGCGCGTCCGCGACCGCCGCGTCGCCGGTCGGATCGAGATCCGACCGCAGCGACCCCGAGAACAGGCGGGCGTCGTTGTCGGCCACCAGGATCCGGTCCCGCACCGTCGCCAGGTCGAGGTCCTCCAGCGGTACGCCGGCGAGCGTCGCCGCCGGGTCGACGTATCTGCCCAGGCGGTCCGCGATGGCCACCGCATCCGCGGGTGCAGTCGCGGCGATCGCGGTGAACAGGCCCGGCCGCACCACCACACCGGACACCCGGTCGACCAGCTCGCCGCGCCCGGGCGCCTGAACCGGCAGCGCCGGATCGGGCAGATCCGTCCGGGCCCGCAGCATCGTGACCACCCGGCGGCCGGAGACATGCCCGCGGGTCAGCTTGTCCACGGTCTCGGTGAGCTGGCGCAGCGGCGTGACCAGGAACGCCGCGTACCCGTAGAAAGAGATCAACTGTCCGGTGGTGATCTGCCCGGCGAGCGCGAACCGGGCTCCGAGCCAGGTCACCAGGACCAGGAACATGCCCGGCAGCAGCACCTGCGCGGCCTCGAGCAGCGATTCGACGTGCGCGACGTGCACGCCGGCCTCGCGCAGCGTCTGCGACTCGCCGCGGTACCGCCCGGACATCACCGGCTCGCCACCGACCCCGCGCAGCACCCGGAGCCCGCCGACCAGATCCGTTGCCCGGCCGGTCAGCCGCGCCTGCTGCTCGCGGTACGCCTGCTGGCGGCGGTGCAGCGGCCGGATGAGCAGCCCGACGACGATCATCAGCAGCGGTACGCCGAGCACCACCACCAGGCCGAGCGGCACGGAGGCGTGCAGCAGGATCGCCGTGACCGCGACGACCGCGACCAGCGAACCGGTGCCACGGGCGGTGATCTCCATGGCGCTGCCGATGTGGCTGATGTCCGCCGTACCGATGGCGACGATCTCACCCGCGCCGAGCCGGCGCGGAAGCGCCGAGCCCAACCGATTGGAATGCCGGACCGTGACCTGGATCGTGCGGTAGGCCGCGGCCAGCCAGCTGAAGACGGCGAACCGGTGCCGGGTCACCCCGGCGCCGGCCTGCACGAGGCCGACGCCGAACAGCACGAGGCACCAGGTCACCAGCGCACGGCCGTCACGGCCGGTCAGGCCGGCGTCGACGGCGTGGCCGATGATCGCCGGAACCAGGGCCTGGCAGAGCATCCAGACGATCGCCAGGACGATGCCACCGCTGACGGAAACCCACGTACGCCGGGCGAGCCAGCCCAGGTATCGGGTGGCGGACCGGTCGTCAGGAATGCCGGGATCGGCGGGGGGCAGCTCGCGCATCCTGCCCTGACGGTACGTAAGTGAGCCGTCACGAACCAGCGCGTTATCTATCGACGGGTGTGAAATCCCAGACATGTGGCGCGCGGGCCGTCAGACGCTCCGGCGGCGCCGGCAGGTCGGCCGGGGTGTTACGCCACTTCGAGATGACGACGATGCGGTGGTCGGTCGACGAGTAGACCTCGCTCGACACGTGCGACGGCAGCACCTCCACCTGCGGCAACGCCTCGTCGCAGACCCAGGTCAGCAGCTCGTCGAAGCCGCTGCCCAGCGCCCGTACCTCCCACATGCGTGCGATCATGCTGGCTTCCTACCCCGCCACAGTGACCGAGGTCAATGGCATGGCGGAATCGGCGGGCAGGTCGAGCCGGCTGGGCGCGATCCCGGCGGCCACCAGATGGGAACCGAGCGCGGCGACCATCGCACCGTTGTCGGTGCACAGCCCCGGCCGGGGCACCCGCACCCGGATGCCCAGCTTCGCCGCCCGCTGTTCGGCGAGCAGCCGCAGCCGCGAGTTGGCGGCGACGCCGCCACCGATGACCAAGGTCTCGACGCCGTTCTCCCGGCACGCGTCCAGGGCCTTGGCGGTGAGCACGTCACAGACCGCGGCCTGGAAACTGGCGGCGACGTCGGCGACCGGCACGGGCTCGCCGGCACGCTCGCGGGCCTCCACCCACCGGGCGACCGCGGTCTTCAGCCCGGAGAACGAGAAGTCGAACCGGTGCTTGAGCTGGTCCTTCGGCGCGGTCAGGCCGCGCGGGAAGGCGATCGCGGCCAGATCACCTTCGCGCGCGATCCGGTCGATCGCCGGGCCACCCGGGAACCCGAGACCGAGCAGCCGGGCCACCTTGTCGAACGCCTCGCCGGCCGCGTCGTCGATCGTCGCGCCAAGCGGCGTCACACCCGCGGTGAGATCGTCCACCAGCAGCAACGACGAGTGGCCACCCGACACGAGCATGGCGACGGCGGGCTCGGGCAGCGGGCCGTGCTCCAGCGTGTCGACGGCGACATGCGCGGCGAGGTGGTTGACGCCGTAGATCGGCTTGTCCGCGGCGAGCGCGTACCCCTTGGCGGCGGCGACCCCGACGAGCAGCGCCCCCGCGAGCCCCGGCCCGGCCGTCACGGCGATCGCGTCGATGTCGGCGAGGGTGACCCCCGCGTCGTCGAGGGCCCGCTGCATGGTCGGCACGATCGCCTCGAGGTGAGCGCGGCTGGCGACCTCGGGCACGACCCCGCCGAACCGCGCATGCTGCTCGACGCTGGATGCGAGCGCGTCGGCGAGCAGCGTGTGGCCGCGGACGATGCCGACACCGGTCTCGTCGCAGGAGGTCTCGATCCCGAGGACCAGGGGTTCGTCAGGCACTTCTCATCATCACCAGGGCGTCGGTGTTGCTGGGCTGGTAGTAGCCACGCCGGATCCCGACGGGCTCGAAGTCGTAGCCGGCGTAGAGCCGCTGGGCGGGAGCGTTGTCGACGGCGACCTCGAGCAGCACCTTGCGCCCGCCGGCCTCGGCGAGCAGCGCCTCGAGCAGCTGCCGCCCGACACCCCGCCGCTGGGCGTCGCGGGACACCGCGATGTTCTGAACCCAGGACTCGTCCTGATCGACCACGGCGAGACCGGCGTAGCCGGCCACCTTCCCGTCCTCCTCGGCCACGAGGTAGAAGTTCCGCTGGGCGAGCTCGTTCCAGAACATCGAGGCCGACCACTTCTCGGTGCCGAAGAGGTCCTCCTCGATCGGCAGCACCTCGGCGATGTGCCACCAGCGGAACCGGGTGATACGCATCAGTGCAGCACCGGCTTGCGGGACCCCGGCTCGACGGCGTCCGGCCGGCGCAGGTAGAGCGGCGTGAGCGACTCGGTCGGCGCCTGCCCCCGGATCCGCTCGGCGGCGAGCGCGATCAGCGCCTCCCCCGGCGGGAAGAGCACGTCCTCGTCGACCGGCACCCCGAAGATCTCGCCGTACTTCAGCGCGCCCTCGCCGACGGCCCGATCGACCTCGACCCGCACGTCGGCAGGCTTCGCGACGTCCGGATCGCCGGCACGCACGCCGTCGACGTAGCGGGCGTAGTAGACCTCACGCCGCCGGGCATCGGTGGCGACCAACACTCGGCCCGGCCCGGCGGCCCGGCCGAGCGCGTCGAGCGAACACACCCCGTACGTGGGTACGGAAAGCGCCTGCCCCATGGCGGCGGCGGTGGCGAGGCCGACCCGCAGGCCGGTGAACGGCCCCGGGCCGACGCCGGCGACGATCGCGGCCAGATCCCGGGTGCGCACCCCGGCGTCGTCGAGGATCAGCCGCACCTGGGGGGCGAGCCGCTCGCCGTGGGCGCGAGGATCGACGGTACGGCGCTCGGCCAGACCCTTCATGCCGGTGCTGGTGACCTCCGCGAGGGCGGCGGTCACCGCGGGCGTGGAGGTGTCGAGGGCGAGTACGAGCACGTGAAGAACCCTAGCCGCCGAAAAGCCGCCCGTCCGAGCCGGGCACGGACCCGCACGGGGCGAACCCGGACCCGCGCAGCCCGGCCCGGCCCGGTCATCGTCGGTGAAACTACGCGCCGGTGCGCGGATCCCAGACCACGAGAGGGCGGCCCGCGTCTGCCAGCGCCTTGTTGGCCGAGCTGAACGGGCGGGAGCCGAGGAAGCCCTTCGGGTTCAGCGGGCTCGGGTGGCCGGCCTCCAGGACGACGTGCGCCGGGTTGGTGACCAGGGCCGCCTTCTTGCGGGCGTAGCCGCCCCAGAGCAGGAACACCACGCGCTCGTCGCGGGCGTTCAGCGCCCGGATCGTCGCGTCCGTGAACGCCTCCCAGCCCTTGTTGGCGTGCGACGCCGCGGCGGCGGCCCGTACCGTGAGGACCGCGTTGAGCAGCAGCACGCCCTGCCGGGCCCAGCCGGTCAGGTCGCCGCTGGTCGCCGGCGGCACGCCGACGTCCTCGGCCAGTTCTTTGAAGACGTTGCGCAGCGACGGCGGGATCCGCACCCCGTCACGGACGCTGAAGCTGAGCCCGTGCGCCTGCCCCGGCCCGTGATACGGGTCCTGCCCGAGGATCAGCACCCGGGTCTGCTCGGGCGAGCACAGCCGGTAGGCCGCGAACAGGTCCTTGATCGGCGGGTACACGGTGTGCGTCCGGTACTGCTCGTCCACGAACGCGCTCAGCGACGCCGTGGAGTCCGCGTCGAGCAGCGGCGTCAGCTCCGTGCGCCAGGCGTCCGGGAGCAGGTCAGGCAGGTTCACATCTTCTCCAGTCGGGCGGCCCAGTCGCCGCCGTGGGGAACGAGGTCGATGATCCGGGTGTCGTCGTCGAGCCGGTCGATCCGGACGGCCAGGTATTCGTCGTTGAGCTGCTCCACCAGGCCCGCGCCCCACTCGACCACCGTCACCGCGTTCTCCGCGGACGCGTCCAGGTCAAGATCGTCGATCTCGGCGCGCGGATCGGCGGCATCGCCCAGCCGGTACGCGTCGGCGTGCACCAGTGGCAGCGCACCGCCCCGCGCCGGATCGGGCCGGTGCACCCGGGCGATGACGAACGTCGGCGAGGTGATGGCACCGAGCACGCCCAGCCCCGCGCCGATTCCCTGCACCAGCGCCGTCTTCCCGGCGCCAAGCGGCCCGGTCAGCAGCACCAGATCGCCGGGCCGCAGCACGGCGGCGAGCCGCCTGCCGAACGCCTGCGTGTCGTCCACAGTGGCCAACCGGAATCCGGTGGTGGTCAAGAGATCTTCTTCAGGAACGGGATCAGCGCGGCGTTGACCTCGTCGGCATTCTCGAGCATGACGACGTGTCCGCTGTTGTCGAACTTCACCAGCTCGGCCTTCGGCAGGTGTCGCAGGATCTCCTCCGAGTGGGTCACCGGGGTCAGGTAGTCCTTCGTGCCGACCAGCACCAGCACGGGCACACCGCTGAGGGTGGACAGCGCCGGGAAGCGGTTGTGCGTGTAGAGCGTCTGCAGATACTTGGCGAGGGTCTCGACGGGTGTCTTCGAGTTCATCTGCTCCACGAACGTGACAAGCGACGGGCTGGGCCGGGCGTCGCCGAAACCGTACCGGCGGGTCAACAGCCAGGCCAGGTCGGAGGAGGCGACGCGGGCCCGGTCGATCGTGCCGCCGCCGAGCCGGGCCGCACCGCCCCAGAGTGGGAAGAACGGGGCGCTGACCCGGGCGACGAGCGTGGACAGCCCGAGCTTGGACTTGTCGATCAGCCCGGCGGAGGTGGAGATCAGCACGACGCCCGTCACCCGCTCACCGAACCACTCGGGGTACTGCTCGGCGAACGCCATGATCGTCATGCCGCCCATCGAGTGCCCGACGAGGATGATGTGTCCATCCGGGACGGTCGCGTCGAGAACGGCCGCCAGCGACCTGCCCAGCGCGGCGATGTCGTAGTCGCCGGACTTGAGCCGGCTGGACCGCCCGTGCCCCGGCTGGTCGTAGAAGACGAGGCGATGATCGCCCTGCTCGGCGAGCACCTGCCGCTGGAAGAAGAACGTGCCCATGTCCAGGGCGAAGCCGTGCACGAAGACGATGGTGGGCTTGCCGGTCGGCCCGGCCGGCTCGACGATCTCGACGCGCAGATCGGTGCCGTCGGCGGCGGTGACGGTCAGCTCGGAGTCGAACGGTTGATCGCCGAACTCCACGTCGGCATGGGGATCACCGGGAGCGTTGAGCGACTTGCGAACCAGGGTGCGCTCGACCGCGAACGCCGTCGCCAGCCCCGCCGCGGCGACACCGATGGCGGCACCGACGATCCCGACCTGCTTCGCCCGCCGCCGCGGACCGGACCGGGCGGGCAACTTCGCCGGACTCATGCAACCTCCTCAGCCGAGGCCACGGCACCCGGGGCCCCGGATTCTCGAACCACGGCACCCGAAGCCACGGCATCCAGAGCCATGGCATCCGCCGCTACGGCACTCGTGGCCACAGCGCCCGAGGTCGCGGGCTCTTGCACCGCGGCGCCCGTGACCACGGGACCTGAAACCACGGCACCCGAGGCCGAAGCCACAGCACCCAAGACCCCCGAATCCAAGGCCACCGAACCCTGACCCGCAACGCCCCGAGCCACCGAACCTGAAACCACGCCACCCGAAGCCCCAGCACCCAAGACCCCCGCATCCGAGGCCACCGGACCCTGACCCGCTACATCCGGGGCCACCGAACCGGCGACCGCAGCCCCACGGGCCACCGAACCTGGGACCACAGCGTCCGGGGCAGGGACGCCGGCGGTGCCGTCGTAGACGCGGGCGACGCGGGAGCCGCCGAAGCGGGTCACGATCTCGTAGTTGATCGTGCCGATCGCGTCTGCCCAGTCGGTGGCCGTTGGCATGCCGTCGTCGCCCGGTCCGAAGAGCGTCGCCACATCCCCGGGCGCGACCGGGTCGTCGCCGCAGTCGACGACGATCTGGTCCATGCAGACCCGCCCGGCGACCGTCCGCGTGCGCCCGCCCAGCCACACCGGGCCCACATTGGACGCATGCCGGGGCACTCCGTCGCCGTAGCCCAGCGGCACCAGCGCAAGCGTCGTCTCGCGCGCCGTGTAGTAGGCGTGCCCGTAGGAGACGCCCTGGCCGGCCGGGACACGCTTGGTGAGGGTCACCCGGGCCCGGGCCGTCATCGCCGGCCGCAGCCCGGTCTCGTGCCCGGCGGGCAACGGCGACAGGCCGTAGACAGCGACGCCCGGGCGGACCATGTCGTAGTGCGCGTCCGGCCGGGTCAGCGTCGCCGCCGAGTTCGCGATGTGCCGGTAGCGCGGCTCGATGCCGAACTGCTCGGCGGCCGCCAGCCCCTCCGCGAAGACCGCCAGCTGGTGATCGACCGTCTCATGACCGGGCGCATCCGCATAGGCGAAATGGCTCCAGACGCCGACCACCTCGACCTCGCCGCCGGCCTGCGCCTTGGCCGCCGCCTCGAGCAGCGCGGGCCATTCGGCCGGGGTGGCGCCGCCGCGCGCCAGGCCGGTGTCGATCTTGAGGTGCACCCGGGCCGGGCGGCCGGCCAGGCGGGCGGCCGTGACCAGCTCGCCGAGCTGTTCCGGGCTCCCCGCGTTGAGGTCGACGTCGGCCGCGATGCCGTCCTGCAGGGGCAGGCCCGGGGCGAGCAGCCAGGCCAGCACCGGTGCCGCGATGCCCGCCCGGCGCAGGGTCAGCGCCTCGTCGAGGGTGGCGACCCCCAGCCAGGTCGCGCCGCCGGCCAGCGCCGCCCGGGCGGACGGCAGCATGCCGTGCCCGTAGCCGTCCGCCTTGACCACCGCCATGACCTCCGCGGTGGTGCCGGCGCACAGCGTCGCGACGTTATCCCGGATGGCGTCCAGATCTACCCGGACCTCGGCCTGCCACATACTCACCAGCCTACTGATCGGTACGACAAAACCGCGTCACAGCAGTTCAGCGAGCACGGGGCGCAGCGCCGCGGCCACGTCCGGCGACGTCACCGGGCCGTCCCGCTCGGCCCGGCGCCCGGCGAGGCCGTGCACATATGCGGCCATGATCGCCGCACGCTCCGGCACGACTCCGGCGGCCAGCAGCGAGCCGAGCAGGCCCGCGAGCACGTCACCGCTGCCCGCCGTGGCCAGCGCGGGGCTGCCGGTCGGGTTGGCCCACGCCTCGCCCGACGGGGTAGCCACGATCGTCCGGTCGCCCTTGAGCAGCACCACGGCGTTGATCCAGGCCGCCAGCCGGCAGGCCGCGCCGATCCGGTCAGCGCCGGGCCGCTCTCCCGCCAGCCGGGCGAACTCGCCGTCGTGCGGAGTGATCACCAGTGGGGCGTCCCGGCGCAGGTCGGCAGCGTGCTGGCCGCCCACGAGCAGGGTGAGGGCGTCCGCGTCGAGCAGCACCGGCAGGGAGGTGGCCAGGACGCTGCGCAGCTCCGTGCGAGCGGCGTCGTCGGTGCCCAGCCCGGAGCCGCAGACCCAGGCCTGCACCCGGCCCGCGTCGGCGACCCGCTTCGCGACCACCACGGACGGATGCCGGTGCACCACGTCGCGATCGGCGCTGCCCGCGTAACGGACCATGCCGGTGGGGCCGGCCAGGGCGCCCGTGACCGAGAGCACGGCCGCACCCGGGTAGGTCGCCGACCCGGTGGCGACGCCGACGACGCCGCGGCTGTACTTGTCCGAGCCGGCGTGGGCCCGGGGCCACCAGGCGGCGATGTCGGCGGCGTCGGGCACGCGCACCGCCGGGTCGCCGTGCAGCGTCTCGCTCAGGCCGATGTCGATCAGCTCGACGTGGCCGGCGAGGGCCGCGGCGGCACCGACGACGTGCGCGGGCTTCAGGCAGCCGAAGGTGACGGTGACGTCGGCGTGCACGGCATCGCCGGGCACGTCACCGGTGTCGACCGCGACCCCGCTCGGCACGTCGACGGCGACCACCGGCGGCCGGGCACCGTCCCGCCCGATCAGCCCCGGAAGGCGCCGGACCAGCGCGGCCGCGGGCTCGCGGAGGCCGCCGCTCGCACCGATGCCGACGATGCCGTCGACGACCAGGTCCGCCCGGTCCGGCAGGTCACCGACGGTGACGCCACCCGCCCGGCGGAGCGCGGCGAGCCCGGCGAGATGCACCCGGTCGGGGCGCAGCAGGATCGCCTTGACGCCCGCGCCGCGGGCCGCCAGCGCGGCACCCGCATAGAGCGTGTCGCCGCCGTTGTCCCCGCTGCCGACCAGCAGCACCACGGTCGCGCCGTATACACCGCCCGACTCGCTCAGCAGCAGCGCACATCGCCGGGCCAGCCCGGCCGCGGCGCGCTGCATCAGCGTGCCCGCCGGCAGGGTCGCCATCAGGGCCTTCTCCGCCGCACGTACGTCCGCAACCCGCCACGCCTGCCGCATGCCGAAACCCCCTGGGAAACTCAGGCCTCCGCGACGACCATCGCCGAGGCGATGCCACCGTCGTGCGACAGCGACAGGTGCCACCTGCTGACGCCCCGCTCCGCCGCCACCGCCGCGACCGTACCGGAGACGGTGAGCCACGGCCGCCCGTCGGGATCGGTGACGACCTCACAGTCGTGCCAGCGCAGCCCGACGGGAGCGCCCAGCGCCTTGGCGACGGCCTCCTTGGCCGCGAACCGCGCGGCCAGCGACTCCGGTGATCGCGGGTTGCCGGACGAGGTCATGCGCTCCGAATCGGTGAACAGGCGGTCGGCGAGCAGCGGGGTGCGCTCCAGCGCCTTGGCGAATCGATCGACCAGCACGACGTCGATCCCGACAGACACGATCACAGGGCAACCCTATCGGCCCACCGGCGGTCCCGATCCGTCGTGCGCCGGCCTGTGGACAAGCGGCGAAGGCGTCTGCGCTGTTGTCCACAGGGCAGCTCAGGCGGCCCGGATTTGCCCTAACGTCGGCGGCCGAACCGCTTCCATCCGGAGGTTGCCGATGACGTCCAAGCTCAAGGTCGAGGCCACGGGCCGGTGTGCCGCCGACCTGTGCGCCCACGCCACCCGCCCGTCCGCGATCCGGACCGGATCCGCCGTCGCCGCCGTAAGCACCCGTCTCGGCGGAGCTGCACATGCCGCCGGGCCGGGCGTGTTCCTCGACGTCTCGCGCAGACCTCGTCCAAGGTGCGGCGGCTTCCCCGAGAAGCCTGGCCGAGGACCGGTCCTCACCGGGGCCGTGCCGGGCGGTTCGGTGCCGGCCTTCGCCCCGCCGGGAAACGACTTCTACTTCGACGCAAACCCGAGCGCAACGGCGTCCGGCCGGCCCGCGAGGACGCGAGCCGGCCGGACACCGGGCACCTTGGTTACCGGGACGCCGCCGGCGTGTCCCTGGGGCGCGCCGGCCGCCATCGCGACGGATAGGGGCGATGTCACTCCACGGTGACGGACTTCGCCAGGTTGCGCGGCTGGTCGACGTCGTGGCCACGAGCGGACGCGATCTCGCAGGCGAGAATCTGCAGCGGCACGGTGGTCATCAGGGGCGCGAGCAGCGTCGGCGTACGCGGGACCTGGATCAGGTGGTCGGCGAAGGCGCGAACCGCCTCGTCGCCCTCCTCGGCGATCACGATCGTGCGGGCGCCGCGGGCGCGTACCTCCTGGATGTTGGAGACCACCTTGTCCCGCAGCACGCCGCGGCCGGCCGGCGAGGGCACCACGCAGACGACCGGGGTGCCCTCATCGATGAGCGAGATCGGGCCGTGCTTCAGCTCGCCCGCCGCGAAGCCCTCGGCGTGCATGTACGCCAGCTCCTTGAGCTTCAGCGCACCCTCGAGCGCGACCGGGAAGCCGACGTGCCGCCCGATGAACAGCACCGTCGACGCGGTACGCAGATCGCGTGCCAGGGCCCGGACGTCCTCCATGCCGGCGAGCAGCTCGCGCAGGTCGTCCGGCGTGCGCTGCAGCTGCGACACCACGGCGGCGACCTCGTCGGCGTACATGACGCCGCGGATCTGGGCCAGGTGCAGACCGATCAGGTAGCAGGCGACCAACTGGGTCAGGAACGCCTTGGTCGACGCGACGGCGATCTCCGGACCGCCGTGGGTGTAGAGCACGGCGTCGGACTCGCGCGGGATCGTCGAGCCGTTCGTGTTGCAGATGGCCAGCACCCGGGCCTTCTGCTCCTTGGCGTGCCGCAACGCCATCAGCGTGTCCATGGTCTCGCCGGACTGGCTGATCGCGATCACCAGCGTCGAGCGGTCCAGCACCGGGTCGCGGTAGCGGAACTCGCTGGCCAGCTCGACCTCGCAGGGGATGCGGGTCCAGTGCTCGATCGCATACTTCGCGACCATGCCGGCGTGGTAGGAGGTGCCGCAGGCCACGATGAAGACCTTGTCGACGTCGCGCAGGTCCTGGTCGGTGAGGCGCACCTCGTCGAGCACGATCTCGCCGCGCTCGGAGAGGCGGCCGAGCAGCGTGTCCGCGATCGCCTGCGGCTGCTCGGCGATCTCCTTGAGCATGAAGTAGTCGTAGCCGCCCTTCTCCGCGGCGGAGGCGTCCCAGTCGATGTGGAACTCCTTGCCGGTGGCGGGCGCGCCGGAGAAGTCGGTGATCTCGATGGCCGCCGGTGTGATCAGCACGACCTGGTCCTGGCCGAGCTCGACGGCCTCGCGGGTGTGCTCGATGAAGGCGGACACGTCGCTGGCGAGGAAGTTCTCCCCCTGGCCGCGGCCGACGACCAGCGGCGAGTTGCGCCGGGCGGCGACGACCGCGTCGGGCACCGCGACGTCGACGGCGAGCAGCGTGAAGGCGCCCTCCAGGCGCCGCACGGCGCGGCGCATGCCCTCGGCCAGCAGTTGCGGCCCGTTCTCGGCGCCCGACTCGCGCAGGACGCGCATCTCGGCGGCGAGCAGGTGTGCGGCGCACTCGGTGTCGGTGTCGCTGACGAACTCGACGCCGGTCGCCTCGAGCTCGGCGCGCAGGCGGGAGAAGTTCTCGATGATGCCGTTGTGGATCACGGCGACCCGGCCGTCTGCCGACAGGTGCGGGTGCGCGTTGCGGTCGGTCGGTCCGCCGTGGGTCGCCCAACGGGTGTGCCCGATCGCCGTCGAGCCGACGGCGATGCCGTCACCCGCCCGTTCCGCCAGCGCCTTTTCCAGGTTTGCCAGCTTGCCGGCCTTCTTCTCGGTCAGGATGACGGAGCCATCGATGACCGCGATACCGGCGGAGTCATAGCCGCGGTACTCCAGGCGGCGGAGCCCGTCGAGGACGATTTGCAGAGCCGGCCGACTGCCGACGTAACCCACGATCCCACACATGAGGGGCAGCGTAGCCGACTTCCGCTCACGACCACTGCGCAAGAAGCACACTTTCGCGCATCGTACGTGATCGAAAGGGCCGTTCGGCCCACCGCGCGCCACTCTGTGGCCAGGTCAGGGCGGCGAGTGACACGACCGGGTGATCCGGATCTGGCGCCGAGGGCGTACCGTCGGCCCGACGCCTGCTCTGGAGAGACGATTGAGCTACCCACCGCCTTCGGACCCGACTCGCCGGTACCCGGGGGACGACCCCGTGTCAGGTCAGCCGTGGTCGTCACCGTCGGGCGACTCCCTCGCGGCCGAGCCCTACCAGCCGCCACCGCCGCCCGCGCCCACGTTCCAGCCCGGGTACGCCCCGCTGCCGACGGCGGGCCAGCAGGCCAGCGGGCCTCCGGACGGCTACCCGCCGACCTCCCAGTTCCCGGCTCCTCCCGGACAGTTTCCGCCCCCGGCGTATCAACCGCCGCCGGGACAGGCGCCGCCCGGCCAGATGCCGCCGCCCGGATACGGCCCGCCCGGATACGGCCCGCCGCCCGGATACGGCGGGTCTCCGCCGCCACCGCCGAAGCGCAGCAATCTTCCGCTGGTCGCCGTCCTGGTGGCCGTGGTGCTGCTGCTCTGCGCGGGTGGCGTGACCTCGATCGTCCTGGTGGTCAACAACGCGAAGCAGAAGGCCGAGGAGGCGCTCGAATCCATCCCTCGGCCGACCGACCTGCCGACCGGGTTGCCGACGGACCTGCCGACGGGGTTGCCGACGGGGTTGCCGACCGACCTGCCGACCGACCTGCCGGATCTTCCGGGCCTGGATCAGAAGGCGCAGATCGAGGTCGAGTACGCGGTCACCGGCGACGGCCCGGTCGAGATCGTCTACGTGGAGAAGCTCGGCGGCGAGCCCCAACGGGTGCGCAACGCCTCCCTGCCCTGGCGCAAGACGCTGACCATGAAGGGGTCCTCGCTCGTCTCGGTCGTGGCCGTCCGCGGCAGCACCTCCGAGGGCGAACTGAGCTGCAGCGCGAAGGTCGACGGCGAGGAAGTCGCCCAGAAGACGAGTTCCGGCACCTTCATCACGGCCTCCTGCACAAAGGTCATCTTCTGACGATCGCGGCCGGCCGCGCGCCCAGGCGCGTGGCCGTAGGCTGACGGGCGTGACGACGTCGACCCCGGCCGATCCACTAGTCGGCCGCATGCGCCCGTTCGGCACCACCATCTTCACCGAGATGTCCGCGCTCGCCGCGCAGACCGGCTCGGCCAATCTGGGGCAGGGCTTCCCGGACACCGACGGTCCACCGGAGATGCTCGCCGCGGCCGCCGAGGCGCTGCGCTCCGGGGCGAACCAGTACCCGCCGTTGCCCGGCATCCCGGCGCTGCGGGCCGCCATCGTCGCGCACGAGCGGCGGTTCTGGGGGCTGAGCCGGGATCCGGACACCGAGGTGGCGGTCACCGCGGGGGCCACCGAGGCGATCGCCGCGAGCATCCTCGGGCTGTGCGAGCCCGGGGACGAGGTCGTGTGCTTCGAGCCGTACTACGACTCGTACGCGGCCTCGATCGCCCTGGCCGGCGCGGTCCGCCGGCCGGTGACGCTGCGCCCGGGCCCGGACGGCCGCTACGGCTTCGACGAGGGTGAGCTGCGCGCGGCCTTCGGACCCCGCACCCGCCTGGTGTTGCTGAACACCCCGCACAACCCCACCGGCAAGGTCTTCACGGCGGACGAACTCTCGCTGATCGCCCGGCTCTGCCGGGAGCACGACGTGTACGCGGTGACCGACGAGGTCTACGAGCACCTGGTCTTCACCGACGCGTCCACGCCGCACATCCCGCTCGCCGGGCTGACGGGCATGCGGGAGCGCACCCTGCGGATCTCGTCCGCGGGCAAGACCTTCTCGTGCACCGGCTGGAAGGTCGGCTGGGCGACCGGCCCCGCCCCGCTGGTGTCGGCGGTGCTGCGGGTGAAACAGTTCCTGACGTTCGTCAACGCGGGCCCGTTGCAGCCGGCGGTGGCCGTGGCGCTGGGACTGCCGGACTCGTACTTCGACGGCTTCCGCGCCGGCCTGCAGGCCCGGCGGGACCGGCTGGTGGCCGGCCTGGCCGATGCCGGGTTCAAGGTGCTGCCATCAGACGGCACCTACTTCGTGACCGCCGACATCACCCCGCTGGGCGGCACGGACGGCGTCGACTTCTGCCGGGCGCTTCCTGCGCGGTGCGGCGTGGTGGCCGTGCCGACCCAGGTCTTCTACGACCACCAGGAGCAGGGCCGCCGCCTGATCCGCTTCGCCTTCTGCAAGCGCGAGGACGTCATCGACGAGGCAGCGAAACGCCTCCGCACCCTGGCCTGACGCCACCCACCCGCCCAGCGGGCCCGCAGGCCCGGCAGAGGGCGGCGGTCATTAGGCGGACCATGGGGAGGCGAGCCAGGCGGCGGGCAGACATGCCAGCCGGCAGGCAGGCTGGCTGGCGGGCCAGCAAGCCGGTGCATGCTGGCAAGCAGGCAGGGCGGGCCAGCCAGCAAGCCGGCAGGCAGGGCCAGCAAGCTGACGCAAAGCGGGAGCGGGCAGAGCAGATCGGTCAGCGGGCCAGCAGGCAGGCATTCAGGCATGCCGGTGGAACGGCAATGCGGGTCGCCTAGGACCGGGTTCTGCCGTCCGGCACGAGGCCAGGGCCGGCGCCGGTGACGCCAAACGGACCCGCACCGCCAGGTCAGGGCCGGAATCAGCACCCGGCGAGCGAAGCGAACCCACGCCCCCGCCGGAGTAAGGCCAGCACCGGCCTCACGTCCGCGTGCAGGGCCAGCCTCACGCCGGCTCCGAGGGTCAGACCGACCTCACGTCCGGGCGCAAACGTCCGGGCGCCAAAAGATCAGACCGTTCCCATCCCGAACGCAAAGCACAGACCGGGGTCAGGCCGGGCTTGCCGCCCGGACCTCGTCGGCCACGCGCTCCGCGATGGTCCGCGCCTGCTCCTCGGTGCCGGCCTCGACCATCACGCGCACGAGGTGCTCGGTGCCCGACGGGCGTAGCAGCACCCGCCCGCTCTCCCCGAGCTCGTTCTCCGCCAGCGCCACGGCCGCCTGCACGGTCGGCGCCGCGGCGCCCGCCTGGCGGTCCTTGACCGGCACGTTGATCAGCACCTGTGGCAGCTTGTGCAGCACCGCTGCCAGGTCGGCCAGCGACTTGCCGCTCGACGCGATCGTCGCCATCAGGTGCAGGCCGGTCAGCACGCCGTCGCCCGTCGTTGCGAACGCGGGCATCACGATGTGGCCGCTCTGCTCGCCGCCGAGGGCGAAGCCGCCCGCGGCGAGTTCCTCCAGCACGTACCGGTCGCCGACCTTGGTCTCCAGCAGCCGGATGCCGGCCTGCTTCATCGCCAGGCGCAGGCCGAGGTTGCTCATGACCGTCGCCACCAGGGTGTCGTCGGTCAGGGTGCCGGCGTCGCGCATGGCCAGCGCCAGGATCGCCATGATCTGGTCGCCGTCGACCACGGCGCCCGCGGCGGTCACGGCGAGGCAGCGGTCGGCGTCGCCGTCGTGTGCCAGGCCCAGGTCGGCGCCGTTGGCCAGGACGGCCTCGCGTACGGCCTCGAGGTGCGTCGAGCCGCAGTTGTCGTTGATGTTGAGGCCGTCGGGCTCCGCGTGGATCGCGATGACCTCAGCGCCCGCCTCCGCATAGGCGGTCGGGCCGGCCTCGCTGGCCGCGCCGTTCGCGCAGTCGACCACGACCTTGATGCCGGCGAGGCTGTGCGGCGTCGACTCGACCAGGTGCTTGATGTAGTGCTCGGCGCCGTCGAGCAGGTCGTGCACGCGGCCGACGCCGGCGCCGGTCGGGCGTCCGACGAGTCCGTGCCCGTCCGCGACGGCGGCCTCGATCTTGGCCTCGAGCTCGTCCGGGAGTTTCTGGCCGCCGGGGGCGAAGAGCTTGATGCCGTTGTCCGGCATCGGGTTGTGCGAGGCGGACAACATCACGCCGAGGTCCGCACCGGTCTGGCCGACGAGGAAGGCGACCGCGGGCGTCGGCAGCACGCCGACCCGGACCACGTTCGCTCCGGCACTGGTCAGGCCCGCCACGACCGCGGCCTCGAGCATCTCGCCGCTGGCTCGGGGGTCGCGACCCACGATCGCGAGCGGCTGATGGCTGGCGTCGCTCTCGATGAGCACCCGGGCGGCCGCGACGGCGACCGACAGGGCCAGTTCCGGAGTGAGGAGGTCGCCGTTCGCGAGGCCGCGTACGCCGTCCGTGCCGAAGAGTCGCCCCATGGCGGTCGTTCCTTTCGCCGGCCTCCTGCCCCCACTCGCGGAGGGGCGGACCAGTGCAGTTTGTGCGGGGAGGGAAAACGCGGACGGCCGGGCGCGCCCCAAAGCGAGGGGGCGCACCCGGCCGTCGGTCAGACGTGGTGCAAGACGAGCGCTGCGATCAGCGCTTCGAGTACTGCGGAGCCTTGCGGGCCTTCTTGAGACCGTACTTCTTGCTTTCCTTGACCCGGGAGTCCCGCGTCAGGAAGCCGGCCTTCTTCAGGGCGGGGCGGTCGTCCGGGTCGTTCGTGATGAGCGCGCGGGCGATGCCGAGGCGAAGAGCGCCGGCCTGGCCGGTGATGCCACCGCCGCGCAGGTTCGCGATCACGTCGAACTGCTCTGCCTTCTCGGCGGTGCTCAACGGCTCGCGGATGAGCTGCTGGTGCACCTTGCTCGGGAAGTAGGCGTCGAGGTCGCGGCCATTGCAGGTGATCTTGCCGCTGCCGGGCACGAGGCGCACCCGGACGATGGCCTCCTTGCGGCGGCCGACGGTCTGGATCGGACGGTCACCCGGGCGCGGGGCGCGAACGGCCGGCGCGGGCGCCTCGACGACCACAACAGTCTCGGCGGGGGCCTCGGCGGCAGGCTCCTCGACGGTCTCGACGACCTCGGGCTCGACGATGTCGGTCATGCTGTTTCCTTCGCCCGCGCTCACTGCGCGATCTGCTTGATTTCGAACGGCACCGGCTGCTGCGCGGCGTGCGGGTGCTCGGCGCCCGGGTAGACCTTCAGCTTCTTGAGGATCTGACGTGCGAGCTTGTTGTGCGGGAGCATGCCCTTGACGGCCAGCTCGACCGCGTGCTCGGGCCGCTTCGACAGCAGCTCCTCGTAGCCGACCTGCTTAAGGCCGCCCGGGTAGCCGGAGTGCCGGTACGCGACCTTGGTCTGCCGCTTGTTACCGGTCAGCGCGACCTTGCCCGCGTTGATGATCACCACGAAGTCGCCGGTGTCGACGTGCGGGGCGAACGTGGGCTTGTGCTTACCCCGCAGGAGGGTGGCGGTGTGGGTGGCGAGCCGGCCCAGAACGACGTCGGAGGCGTCGATGATGTGCCACTGACGCTCGATCTCACCCGGCTTCGGGCTGTACGTACGCACAGAATTACCTTGTCTCGTCGTCGGTCTGGGGGCGCGCGCTGGTCGCAAGACGCACGAACATCAAACATACCCCGAACGGGTACGCTCGCAGCTGTCGCACAACAGCAGGCAACAATACCCGCCTGCGCGGCGCGCGGTCAAAACGGGCGGTGGGCCCGCCGTGCAGACGGGACCGGATAACGTAGCGCCGCCAGTTTAGGCGGTGCCCCGCGGCGCGCCGACACGGGGCTGCGTGATTCCACCCACGGTAGTAACCAAGCGTACGTGAATGCCTCTTAGCAGGTTCGAAACATATGGGACCCGAGTCCGAAATTACCCACCGGCACGCTTCGGGACATGGCGAGTGGTGCGGTCACCGCGACGACGCGGCCAGGGCTCCGGCCCGGCAGTGCGTTCAGGAGCACCACCCACGAGCCGCCGCCAGGGTTGAGGACGGACCTGGCGGTGCCCGCCGAGCCGGTACTGCGGCTCGGCACAAAGCCGCGGCGTGTGCCGGCCGGAGGTACGGCGGAGTACGTAAGCGTGACATGGGAGCGGGTCGACGCTGAGGACGGCGGACTCCGAGCGTGCCCTTCGGTGGACCGGTCGGCCACGCCGCGGCTTCTTGAAGACCCTCTCCGCACGATGAGCCCTTTTCAACCTGGCATCGATCCCGTCGGTGCCGGGCCACAGGCCGGCGCCGGCCACCGCCGGCCTCGCCGCGTTGGAAAAGGCGCAAAGGTGTGGGGAGGGCGGATCGCCGGATGACGGACCGGACCGGGGGACCTCGGAGAACCGTGATCACGGCATCGGCACTCACGGCGCCGACGGCATCGTTGTCCGGTTACACGATCGGCGTGACATCCGACCGTCGCCGCGACGAGCTGGCGGGCCTGCTGGAGAACCGCGGCGCGCGCGTGGTGATCGCCCCGGCGCTGCGCATCGTCCCGATCGCGGACGACGCCGAGCTGAGGGCGGCGACCCGGGCCTGCCTGGAGACGCCCCCGGACATCGTGCTTGTCAACACGGGGATCGGCATGCGCGGCTGGCTGGAGGCGGCGGAGGCCTGGGGTCTGGCTGAGCCGCTGCGGGCGGTGCTGTCCCGGGCATATCTGGTGGCGAGGGGCCCGAAGGCACGCGCGGCGATCAGGTCGGCCGGCCTGCAGGACCAGTGGTCGCCGGAGGGCGAGAGCTACGAGGAAGTGGTGGAACACCTCGCGGGCCGCGGCATCGCCGGCCTGACGGTGGCGATGCAACTGCACGGCGAGAGCCAGCCGGAGTACACGGAGGCGCTGGAGGCCGCGAAGGCCCGGGTGATCGAGGTCCCGGTCTACCGATGGGCGCCACCGCTCGACCCGGCGCCCCTGCAACGCCTGGTGGACCTGATCACGGGTCGCCTGGTGGATGCCGTGACGTTCACCTCAGCCCCGGCGGTGGCCGCGCTGCTGAGCGCGGCCGGCCCGAGCACGGACACCCTGCTGGACGCCCTTCGCGGCGACGTGCTGACGGCCTGCGTCGGCCCGGTGACGGCGGCCCCGCTGCGCCGCCACGACGTACCGGTGGTGACCCCGGCCCGGGCCCGGGTGAGCGCCCTGGTCCGGACAATCATCGAGGAACTGCCCAAGAGGGCGGTAAAGCTCGAGGTGGCGGGCCATACCCTCGTGCTGCGCGGCCACGCGGCGATCGTGGACGGGGACCTGAGGCCGCTGGCCCCGGCCCCGATGGCGGTCCTGCGAGCGCTGGCCGCGATGCCGGGCCGGGTGCTGTCCCGGGCGGCCCTGCTCCGGGCCCTCCCCCGCGGCGCCGACGAACACGCCGTGGAGATGGCGGTGGCCCGCCTCCGGGCCGGCCTGGGAGCGCCGGGCGTGATCCAGACGGTCGTCAAACGCGGATACCGCCTGCCCGCCTGACCGGGCGCGACAGCCGGACCCGGAGGGACGGCCTGCGACCTGTCGCGGACCGCCCCTGAGGCAGGGGATCAGCCGACGGTCGCCGGGAATCCCCTGCCCTGCTCGGCCACGAGGGTCGCCATCGCGTGCTCGACCACCCCGACCAGCACGGCCTTCACCGAGTCCCGGTGCCGCGCGTCGCACATGATCAGCGGTACGTGCGCCGAGATGGCCAGGGCCTCGCGGACCTCGTCCGGTTCGTATCTGGGTGCGCCGTCGAAGCAGTTCAGCGCCACCAGGTACGGCAGGTGCCGGTTCTCGAAGTAGTCGAGCGGTGCGAAGGCGTCGGAGATGCGCCTGGTGTCCACCAGGACTGCCGCACCGACCGCGCCCCTGATCAGCTCGTCCCACATGAACCAGAACCGGGTCTGGCCGGGCGTGCCGAAGAGGTACAGGATCAGATCCTCGGCCATCGTGATGCGGCCGAAGTCCATGGCGACCGTGGTGGTCTCCTTGCCGGGCACCTTGGACGCGTCGTCGATGCCTTGACCGGCCGAGGTCATCACGGCCTCGGTGGTCAGCGGCTCGATCTCGGAGACCGCACCGACGAGGGTCGTCTTGCCCACGCCGAAGCCGCCGGCTATGACGATCTTCGCGGAGGTGATCTCCTTGGGTTGCGCCCCCGCCCGCTCAGAGCTTGCGAAGTCCACTCAACACCCTTTCCAGCAGATCCATCCGCTCCGTGAAGCCTTGTTTGGGAGCGGCACTGTGCAGCGTCAACAACCCGTCGGCGACCATGTCGGCGACAAGAACCCGGGCTACGCCCAGCGCGAGCCTGCTGTAGGCCGCGATCTCGGCCAGCGACTGCGCCCGCGGCTCGCACAGCACGGCGATGCGGTATTTGTCATGCCCGGCGAACCGGGCTTCTTGTACGGCGGCCTGGCTGGCGACCAGGACCGCCTCGATGGGGATGTCACGCCTCGGCTCGGTCCGGCCCCGGGTGACCGCGTACGGACGGACCAGGTTGCCCCTGGGATCATGCGGTTCTCCCATCGTGCGGTCACCTCCTTCCGGCGTTCCAACGGCTTCGGTGCGGATATTGCTCCAGGTCAGACCTGGTGTGCCACGGCCTCACGGGGTGCGGGCACCAGGGCGGCACCGACCCGCTCGACCAGCAGAGCCATTTCGTAGCCGACCTGCCCGACGTCGCAGCTGCGCGCCGCGAGCACCGCCATCGACGATCCGTCGCTGATGGACATCAGGAAGAGGTATCCGCTGTCCATCTCGATGATGGTCTGTTGCACCTCGCCGGCGTTGAACATGCGCGAGGCGCCGTCGGTGAGGCTGACGACGCCCGACGTGATCGCGGCGAGCTGATCGGCACGGTCGGCCGGCAGATCCCGCGACGAGGCCAGCAGCAGGCCGTCCGCGGAGACCGCGACGACGTGCGCGATACCTGCCACGCTGTCGGCGAAGTTGCTGAGCAGCCAGCCCATGTCCTGCATGGTGGGGGGCCTGGTCACTGTTCGTTCTCCTTCGGAGCAGGGGCGTCCACGACAGCTTCTTCACTGCCGGCCGTACGCCCGCGTTGCACACCACGGTGGTACGCGGAGAGGAGCCCGCGCACCTCATCCGGGCTGCGACGGTTCTGATTACGCGGGCTGCTCTGCACGCCACCGGGGACGAGCTGGGCCTGGGGTACCCGCTTGGGTAGTCCGGAGCGGGTGGTGTCGCTGACGACGGGCTCTGCCGCCGCCATCGCCCGCTGCCATCCGTCGTCGGCGGCGGTGCGCCAGGCATCCTCGGCCGACCTGCGCTGCCGGGGCAGTGTCTGTGCACCGTTGTCCGGGCCGGCTTCCGCCGGCCGCGAACCATTCTGCCCCGCGTTCTGGGGCTTGGAGACCGGTGGTGCCGCGGGCGCCGGCGGCGCAACCGGGGCCGCCTCGGCGACCGGCGCCGCGGCCTGCGCCGCAACCGGCGCCGCCATGGCGGCCGGGGACTGCGGCTGGTTCGGCGGTGGCGCGTAGCCCGCGGTCGGCATGCTCCACTCCTCGGAGATCGGGCCGTCGTGGCCCTTGAACCAGCTCTGCTGCATTTCGAGGAAGATCGGCGAGGTCTCGCCGGCCTCCTCGGCCAGCGCGGGTACCGGGGGCGGCGGGGCCGGAGGCATGGAGGCGAGCGCGGCTCCCCAGCCGTTCGGGTTGGGGCTCGCCGGGCGCCGCGGTGCCGGGATCGTGGCACCGTCCGGGGTGACGAAGCCCGTCGCCGGCGCGAGGCTCTGCTGGACCTGCCGGTCCGGCGCGGTGGTGGTCATCGCCGGATAGGCCTTCGTCGGCGAGCCGGCGCCGTACGCCGGTGCGGGGTCCGCCGGCTGCGGGACGCGGATCGGCAGGGGCGGACGATCGGCGGGCTGAGCGTCGCCGCGCTTGGGCAGCGCCGGGCGGTCCGGGGTCGGCGGGCCGTCGCCGCGACCCGGCAGGTGTGAGGGCGGAACCGGAAGCTGCGGGTGCGGCGGCTGCTGCGGCGCGGTGATGGCGGGGAAGCCGCCGGAGCGCTGGCCCCACGGTTCGGGCGAGATGGCCGGCAGGGTCGCCGTGGCGGCGTTGGCCCGGCCGAGCGGCATCGGGTCGTTCCAGCTCGCCGGCGCCGGGTCGAGCTGGCGGTTGCCGCGCGACGACTGGTCCATCGACCGGGTGTTCGGCAGGATGACGATGTGGTTGGGGAGCACCACCTGGGCGACGGTCCCACCCTCGATGTTGGCCCGCAGTTCGACCCGGATGCCGTACCGGCTGGCGAGGCGGCTGACGACGGCCAGGCCCATCAGGCGGAACGCGGCGACGTCGACGTCGGGCGTCTCGGCCAGCCGCCGGTTCAGCGAGTCCATCTGCTCCTCGGACATGCCGAGGCCGCGGTCCTCCACCTGGATCACCACGTAGTCGCGGATGCGCCGGCCGTCCGCGACGACGACCGTGTTCGGCGGCGAGAAGCGGGTGGCGTTGTCGAGCAGCTCGGCGACGAGGCGGACGACGTCGTTGACGGCGACGGCCATGATGGAGATGTCGGTGTCGACCGTTCCGAACTCGATGCGGTTGTAGAGCTCGACCTCGGACTGCGCGGCACGCAGGGCGTCGACGACGAGGGCGTCCTCGCGGCGGGGGGCGCTGGAGTCGGCGCCGGCGAGGACCAGCAGGTTCTCGTCGTTGCGGCGCATCCGGGTGGCGAGGTGGTCGAGCTCGAAGAGCTGGGCGAGCCGCTTCGGGTCCTCCTCGCCGCGCTCGATCTGGTCGAGTTCGCCGATCATCCGGTCGACCAGGCTCTGCGAGCGGCGGGCCAGATTGAGGAACATCGCCGAGACGCTGGTCCGCAGGGCGGCCTGCTCGGCCGCGATGCGTACGGCCTCGCGGTGCACGACGTTGAACGCCTGCGCCACCTGTCCGACCTCGTCGCGGTTGTTGAGCCGGATCGGGTCGCGTACCTGCCGGACGATGTCGTCGGCGCCGCCGTCGCCCAGGTTGCGGACGTCGCGCAGCCGGGCGACCGCGTCGGGCAGGTCGCGGTTGGCCACCGCCAGCGCGCCCTCACGCAGGCGGCGCAGCGAGAGGTTGAGCGAGCGGGCCAGCACCACGGCGAGCGCGACTGCGAGGATCAGGGTGAGCAGGACCAGGCTGGTCTCGACGGCGGCCTGGCGGGTGACCGAGGCGCTCTCGTCGACGGCCTCGGCGAGGGCCTGCTGCTCGAGTCGCTGCTCGGCCCAGCGCATCAGGTCGACCACCGCGCCGAAGGACTGGGTGATCTCCAGCGGCGCGACCGGTGCGGAGCGGGTGAGCCGGATGGCGATGCCGTCGGCCAGGTTCACCGCGTCGCCGGTGACCGTGTTGTCCACCAGCGACTGCTGCTGCGGGGTGGCGACCAGGGCGAAGCCCTCGAGGGCCTCCTGCTGGCTGGTCTGGGTGGCGGTGAAGACGGAGAGCTGCTCGGCGCTGACGTCGCCGGAGGCGCGGGCCGCGTAGGCGACCGCCTCCTGCTCGGCGGTGCCGGCCTTGGCCCGGGCGAACGCCGACACGGCGCGCAGGCTGTCGGCGACGGTGCCCTCGCCCGCGTACTGGCTCAGCACCTCGCCGTAGCCGACGAGGTCGGTGATCACGACGCTGTAGCGCAGCACCGCCTCGGAGATCGCGATCTCGTCGCGATCGGTGATCTTCTTCCGGGTCGCGTCCATCGTCTGCAGGTGGTCGTCGATCCGGGCGAGCCGGTCGTGCACGGCGGCCGGCGGTTCGTCGAGCCCCCGACGGTCGGCTGTGTACCCCTGGATCCGGGCGTCGCTCTGCGCGATCGCGGCGTTGTAGTCGTCCGGCTTGGCGCCCGGGGCGGCGAGGTACTGCGCGGCCGCCATCCGCTCCTTGTGCAGGTACTGAGTGAGCTGGGAGATGTCAGTTGAGATCCGGGTCAGGTCCTCCACCTGGCGGGCGTCGAGCGCCCGGCCGCCGACGTCGACGAGACGCACGGTGGCGAGCGCGAGCACCGCGAGCAGCGGCACGAAGAGAATCAATGCCAGTTTGGAACGAATCCTGGCGTCCCGGAGCCTGGGGATGCGGCCCCGCCGCTCCCGGGTGCCGAACCCGCCCGACCGGCCGGCCTCCACGTCGCTACCCGCGGGTAGGTCGGCGGCAGCCGCGGGATAGGTCGAAGCCTGGGCCGAAGAACCGGTGCTCACGACATCTCCTCGCTGGTCATCCCCGCATCTCTGCGCCCGCCCGAGTGCTGTCGCCCGGGCCCAGCCGAATCAAGCGGCAGGGCTGGTGCCACACGCGGCACGGCCGCGATTTCATCAGAACCGGCAACCGTTTGGGAAGCCTGAGACGTTCCGGAAACAGCGTTCACAACGCGCTGGCAATCACCTATTCGGTTCAACAATCGACAATGCGTAGGCGTTGAAGTGCACGAATGTAATCGTCGCAACTATCCGTGTTGGTTCGGTGACGCATATGCATCAAGATTCCAACCACTATGTGGGAAAGCTATCCCGCTCACCATATTCGGCACAGCTTGACCAGGGACCTTCACGTTGGCAAGGTTTGGCGCGATTGGACGGACGGGCTGTCCGTGTTCGCGCGGTCCACACCGGACAACGTTGCGTTCGCCGAGATGGTTCAAACCCGTGCTCCGCCCTCTAGGAGGCACCCGCAGTGAGGCTCCCCCGCCGTCTGACGGCGTCCGTGATCGCGGCGACGCTCATCGTCACCGCACTCACGGGCTGCGACTCGGACACCGAATCCGGCGACACCACCGACATCGTGATCGGCGCCGACCTGGCCTCGGGCTCGACGGTCGACTTCGCATACACCCGCGCCCTGCAACTCAAGGTCGAGCAGGTCAACGCGTCCGGCGTCCTGGGTGAACGCCGGCTGGTCCTGCGCATCCAGGACAACCGGTCCGACCCGACCGCGTCGCTGCGCAACATCAGCACGTTCGCCAAGGACCCGACGATCGCCGCCGTGATCACCGGTTCCTGCGACGCCTGCGTGGTCGGCGCCGCCAAGACCATCAACGACCAGAAGATCCCGACGATCGCGCTGGCCGCGGCCGACGAGGTCACCACCCCGGTCGCGAGCCGCCGGTACGTCTTCAAGCTCGGCCCGAACTCGACCGACAGCTCCGCGGCGCTGGTCGCCGAGCTGGTCCGCAAGCAGACCAAGAGCGCCGCACTGCTCTACTCCGACGACCTGTACGGCCGCGGCGGCAAGACCAAGATGACGGCCGAGCTCAAGAAGGCCGGCATCAACGTCACCGCCGCCCTGCCGGTCAAGCCGACCGCCACCGACATCACCCAGACCGTCGGCACGCTGACCGACGCCGAGCCGCAGGCGCTCGTCGTCTGGGCCGGCAGCGACCAGGCGACCCTCGCCGCCACCAGCGCAAAGGCCGCCGCGTACACGGGCGACGTCTACTTCGACGCGGCCGCCGCGGGCGACCTCTTCCTGCCGCAGGCGGCGAAGGACGCCACCGACAAGACGACAATGGTCTTCACCCAGATCCTGGCGATCGACGACGTGATCGCGACGACGCCGGCGAAGGCCACCCGCAAGCAGTGGTTCCGCGACTACACCTCCCGGTACGGCACCTACTCGGGCGTCGCGTCGTTCGCGGCCGACGCGGTCGACCTGATCGCCGATGCGGTCGCCAAGGTGGGCGGCGACCGTCAGCGCATCCGGGACGTGCTCGAGACCTCGCAGACCGACGGCCTCTCCGGCCCGATCCGCCTCACCCCCGACAACCACTCCGGTCTGATGCCGCAGGCGCTGACCCTGCTGGTGGCCCGCAGCGGTCGCTGGCGGCTGCTGAGCTGACGGATACACCCACCGCGAAAAGCCGGCCGGCGTTCTCGTCGGCCGGCTTTTCGCTGTACGCCTCAGCGCCGCGAGGTAGTCGCCCTGACCCAGGGGAGAAGTAGTCTTTCGACGAGCACCAGGACGTAGTAGAGGACGATGCTGACCGCCGCCAGCAGACTGATCGCCGCGAACGCGGTCGCGGTGTCACCCTGGCCACTGGTCTGCACGATGATCGTGCCGAGGCCGCTCTCGCCGTACTGCATCTCGCCGACGACCACGCCGATGACCGCGAGCGGCATCGCCACCTTGAGCCCGACGAAGATCTGCGGCAGCGCCGCGGGCAGCCGCACCCGGGCGAAGGTCTGCAGCCGGGACGCGTCCATCGACCGGGCCAGCTCGGCCAGGTCGGCCGGGGTGCTGGTCAGGCCGGTCGCGGTGGACAGCACGATCGGGAAGAAGCAGACCATGAATGCCATCGCCAGGATCGGCGTGCGCCCGTAGCCGAACCAGATCAGCATGAGCGGCGCGAGCGCCACCTTCGGCACCGCGTTGAACGCGACGAGCAGCGGCGAGAACATCCGCTCGAACGGCCGCCACGCCGCGATGGCGATGCCGATCAGCACGCCGACCAGCACGGACAGGACGAAACCCAGCACCGTCGCGTACGCGGTGTGCCAGGTCTCGGTGATCAGGAACTCGCGGTACCGGTTGAAGCCGTCGACCACCTCGGGCGGCGACGGCAGCACGACCGTGTTGATCGCGAAGACCTCGGTGCAGCCCCACCAGACGGTGACCGCGATGGCCAGGCCGAGCACCGGCCAGGCCACGGCGGAGAGGCCGCGGTGGCGCGCGGGGGCCGCCGCGTCGGGGCCGGGGGCCGTCGCCTGGTCGGTCATGTGTATCGCTCCCACTCCCCGGCGGCGCGAGGCCCGCCCGACGTGCGACGGGCCCCGCGCCGGAGCCGGATCAGGCGTTCGGCACCAGGGAGAAGTCGATGACCTGCTCGGGCGTGAGCCCGGCCTGGATCTGACCGGAGCCCTGCAGAATGGCGATGCTGCGCGCGACCCGCTGGCTGTCCAGCGCGCCGACGGGAACACCGGAGGCCTCCGAGCGCACGAACGGGCCCATCAGCGTCAGCTCGGCCGCGGCCGACTTCGGGTCGGCGGTCGGTACGTTCTTCTTCAGGACGGTGCCGGCCTCGTCCGGGCTGGTGATCGAGTCCTGCAGCCCCTTGAGCAGGGCCGCGGTGAACTTCTTCACCTTCTCCGGGTTCTCCTTGGCGTAGCTGGTCGAGGTGATCAGCGCGTTGCCGTAGAGGTCCTGCAGGTAGTCGCTGTACGGCAGCAGCACCGCCGTCTTGCCCTTGGCGATGTTCTCGATCGTGGGCTTGCCGACCACGAACTGGCCGATGCCGTCCACCTTGTGCTGCGCGAGCGTGCCGAACAGCGTCTGCGGCGTCCCGTTCACGAACTTGACCTTCGTGGCGTCCACGTTGGCGGCCTTGGCGTAGGTCGGGAACAGGTTGCGGACGACGGAGCCGGGCAGGTCGGCCAGGGTCTTGCCCTCGAGGTCCTTCGGCGAGTTGACGCCGTAGCCGTCGAGCGACATGACCGCGGCCATCGTGCGCTGCTGGATCGCCGCCACCGCGGTGAAGCCGGTGACCTTGCCGGCGCCGCCCGCGGCGTACAGGCCACCGGTGAGATCGATGGGGGTGAACTGCGCCTGGCCGGCGACGATCTGCTTGATGTTCTCGCCGCTGCCGGCGCCGGGCTTGATCTCGACGTCGAATCCGGCGTCGCGGAAGTAGCCCTTCTCCTTCGCCACGTAGGCGTATGCGTCACGGCCGAAGTTGCCGAACGAGGTCAGATAGGTGATCTTCTCCAGCGTCTGCGCGCCGCTGCCCGTGCTGTCGTCGCCGTCGTCGCTGCAACCGGCTGCGGCGGCGAGGGTCGTGGCCAGCGCGGCGGCCACGAGCGTGCGGGTGAAGGTTCTTCTGTGCACCATGTTCCTTCCCAACCGAGGGTGTTGAGCTGGCCGGCGTCGGGCGGAGGGTGCACCGGCGCCGGGAGGTGTTGTGCGGAACTCGCGCGTTAGCGTAGGGGAAGGCAACACGATGATCGATGTCAGGTCGGTCTCGAACACCCTTGTGGACAGGCTGATGACTACGCAGCAACACGGGATGGCTACAGTGTCAGCGCATTGATCCGACCCTATGGGAGCGCGCGCAGATGATCCGTCTCACCGGCGTCTCCCGTACGTTCGCGGGCCGTCGCGGCACTGTGGAAGCGCTACGGGAGATCGACCTGGAGGTGCGCGACGGCGAGTTCGTCGCCGTCCTCGGCCGCTCGGGTTGCGGGAAGTCCACACTGCTGCGATTGATCGCGGGCCTGCTGCCGGCGACCGCGGGCGAGATCCGGGTCTCCGGCGACCGGGTGGTCGGGCCCCGCCGCGACATCGCCATGATGTTCCAGCGCCCGGCCCTGCTGCCCTGGCGCTCGGTGCTCGACAACGTGCTCCTGCCGGTGCAGATCTTCGGCTGGCGCAAGGCCGCGCACCGCGGCCGCGCGCACGAGCTGCTGGCCAAGACAGGCCTGACCGGTTTCGAGAAGCGGCTGCCCCACGAGCTCTCCGGCGGCATGCAGCAGCGGGTGGCGCTGTGCCGTTCGTTGATCGCCAACCCGCGGCTGATGCTCATGGACGAACCCTTCTCCGCGCTGGACGCGCTGACCCGCGAGGAGCTCTCCGGCGAGCTGCAGCGGGTGCACATGGAGCTCGGCACCACGATCGTCTTCGTCACCCATTCGATCGACGAGGCGGTGCTTCTCGCCGACCGGGTGGTCGTGCTCAGCCCGCGACCCGGCCGGATCCGCGAGGTCCTCGATATCAAGATCCCCCGCCCTCGCACGCTGGGCCGGGGAGCACATCTGGAAGAGGTGGCCCGCTGCAGCGCGGAGCTGCACGAACTACTGATGGCATAGGACGGCCCATGCGCGTTTGCCTGTTCACGGAGCCGCACCGCGGCGCCACCTACGACGACCAGCTGAGGCTGGCCCGCTTCGCCGAGGACGCCGGCTTCGAGGGGTTCCTGCGCGCCGACCACTACCAGTCGATGGGCGCCGACCCGGGCCTGCCCGGCCCGACCGACGCCTGGATCACCCTGGCCGGCCTGGCCCGGGAGACCTCCCGGATCCGGCTGGGCACGCTTGTCAACTCGGCGACGTTCCGGCTGCCCGGACCACTGGCGATCATGGTCGCCCAGGTGGACGCGATGAGCGGCGGCCGGGTCGAGCTGGGCATGGGCGCCGGCTGGCTGGAGCGCGAGCACACCTCGTACGGCATCCCGTTCCCGCCGCTCGGCGAGCGTTTCGACCGGCTGGCCGAGCAGCTCGAGATCATCACCGGGCTGTGGGCGACGAAGGACGGCGAGCGCTTCTCCTACGACGGCAAGCACCACCGGCTGCTGGACGCGCCCGCGCTGCCCAAGCCGGTGCAGCGGCCCGGACCGCCGATCATCGTCGGCGGCCGCGGCCCGAAGCGCACGCCCGAGATCGCCGCCCGCTTCGCGGACGAGTTCAACATGCCGTTCAAGACCGTCGCGGAGACGGCGACCGGCTTCGCCCGGGTACGCGAGGCGGCCCAGCGCCACGGGCGCAGCCTCGCCCTGTCGGCCGGCGTGGTGGTGGCCATCGGGCGTACCGAGGACGAGGCCCGGCGGCGGGCCGCGCCCCTGCACGTGCCGAGCGCCCTCCCGCCCGAGGATCCGGTCGTCGGATCGCCGGACGCGCTCGTGCAGCGCATCGGCGAGCTGGCCGCGATCGGCGCGACCCGCGTACACCTGCGGATCATCGAGATGAAGGACCTCGACCACGTGGAGCTGATCGCCTCCCGGGTCCTCCCCCAGGTAGGAGCGCTGTGAGCGGGCAGGCGCTGAGCCCCGTCGGGCAGAAGATCATGCTCGAGAACGACCGGGTGCGGATCTGGCACATCGCCCTGGGCCCGGGCGAGACGCAGCCCCTGCACCACCACGGCCTGGCCTACGTGGTGGTCGCCGTGCAGGGCGCCAGGAACGTGATCCACACGGCCGCGGGCGAGCGCATCGCCGTCGAGGAGGAGACCGGCGGCGTGGTCTTCCGGGAGCCCGGCCAGACCCACATGCTGACCAACACCGGTGACACTGTGTATATCGGCCGCATCGTTGAGTTGAAGGCCGGCGTCGATCCCGCCTAGGCGGAGGTTTGGCCCGCCTTAAGAAGCGCGCCCTGGACTGGCCGCGCCCCGGAGCATTCCGTAACGTGCCTGGCATGGCATTTCGGACCTGGGCCAAGCTGTTGTCGGCCACCCTCGGCGTGGCCGCGCTGGCCGGCGCGAGTCAGCTCGGCTTGGCGTACGGCCTCGGCATCGTGCGGCTCACCCGCGTGCTGGACGTGACCACGCGTGATCAGTGGACGGCGCAGCTCGCGTGGATCGCCTGGTTCGCGATGACGGCGGCCGTTGCCGGCGCGCTCGCCGGCGTGGTGCTGCTGCGGCGCTGGTCCCCGGGTCCGGCGCGGCTCGGCGTCGGCACCGAGCTGGCGCTCTCCTTCGCGGCGGCGATCGGCGCCGGCGTGGTGGTGCCGCTGACCATGCAGCCGGCCCGTACGGCCCAGGTCGCCGGCGTCGACGAGGTCGTCGTGATCGCGATCTGCGCCGGGCTGGGCGCCCTGGTCGGCATCTTCGCGGCCTGGGCCGCCCTGGCACAGGCCGTGGCGCGGTGGAGCGTCGTCGTGACGGGCATCGCGGTCTGGGTGATCGCGGTGGTGTCGGTCGCGCCGTCGCTGGCGCCGAGCGACCCGCTGCCCGCCGTCCGGCTGGGTGTGTACGACGCCGGTTTCCTGCCGCCCTCGGTGACGCAGCGGACCGCGCTGGCCACGATGCCCGCGCTGGCCCTGCTGATCGGCGTGGTGCTGGGCTGGATCGCCCGCCGGCGGGAACTGCCAACCCTGACCATCGCGCTGGCCGGGCTCGCCGGTCCGGCGCTGCTGACGCTCGCGTACCTGATCGCGGGCCCGGGCGAGGGCGACGACCGTTACCAGGTGGTCCCCTTCTGGGCCGCGATGACCGCCGCCGGCGCGGGAGTGCTCGGATCGGTGCTGGCCGCGGTCCTGCGCCGCGGTCCCGATCCGGACGAGGACGAGGCCGACGACCCGGGGCAGGACAAGCCGCCGCTGCCGAAGCGGACCGGACGGTCCGAGTCGGAGATCGCCGCCGCCGGCGGGTCGTCCGACTCCCCCGCCCCGCCGGCCGTCTCCGACGGCGGGGACGGCCCGCCGCGCCCGGCGAAGACCGCCGCCGGTAAGCCGTCGGGCGGACGCACCGGCGGCACGCCGGCACCCGGCACCGAGCCGGCCGCCGGGCCGCAGGCCGGACCGCCCGGACCGCGGCCGGCCTCCGCGTCGGGACGCGGCGGCGGAACCTCCACGCCCGGACCCGGCGGGCCGCCCACCGCCCGGCTCGGCGGGCCGCAGTCGACGACACCCGGCCGCAAGCCGGAGAAGCCGCGCCGCCGGGGCCGGCGCGCGAACGTCGCGGACGCCTTCATCGGCCGCCCGCAGACCGCCGGCGTGGCCGTCGGCGAGTACGCCACCGGCGAGCCCGCGCCCTTCGACGCGTTCGCCCGGGGCGAGCAGAACACGGTCGGTCAGCACCGGTCGCCGGACGCGCCCCGGTCGCCCGCCGCGGACCCGCGCCCGCGGGGCGGCGCGAGCCCGGAGCCGGAGCCCTACGTGCCTGAGCCCGCGACCCGCCCGCTGCCGCCCGAGGCGCTGCAGGCCCCGGCGGCCGGGCGGACCCGCGCGGCGGGTGGCCGGCTGGGCCGAAGCCTGCGCCCGGCCGCCCGGGGCCGGACCGCCGGGCCGCTGACTCCGGAGCCGACGGCGATCAGCGCGCCGCTGCCGCAGCCGGATCCGATCAGCGCGCCGCTGCCGGTCACCCCGGCACCGCGGCGGCGGCCCGGCGACGTCGGCCCGGACGGCAAGCCCCGGCACCGCAAGGACTCCGACTACGTGGACTGGGTCAGCGGCCTCGGCGAGTAGCCCCCAAGCTCCGAGCCGTCACGACGTGACCGGGAGGTACACGCGACCTCCCGCGTTCACGAACTCGTCGCTCTTGTCCTTCATCCCGCGGGCCGCGTACTCCTTCAGCTCCTGAGTGATCTTCATCGAGCAGAACTTCGGGCCGCACATCGAGCAGAAGTGCGCCGTCTTGGCGGGCGCGGCCGGCAGGGTCGCGTCGTGGTACGCCCGCGCGGTGTCCGGGTCGAGCGCCAGGTTGAACTGGTCCTCCCAGCGGAACTCGAACCGCGCCTTGCTCAGCGCGTTGTCCCAGTCCTGCGCGCCCGGGTGGCCCTTGGCCAGGTCGGCGGCGTGCGCGGCGATCTTGTACGCGATCACCCCCGCCTTCACGTCGTCACGGTCGGGCAGCCCGAGGTGCTCCTTCGGCGTGACGTAGCAGAGCATCGCGGTGCCGAACATGCCGATCATCGCGGCGCCGATCGCCGAGGTGATGTGGTCGTACGCGGGCGCGATGTCCGTCGTGAGCGGACCGAGCGTGTAGAACGGCGCCCCGGCGCACAGCTCCTGCTGGAGGTCCACATTCTCCTTGATCTTGTGCATGGGCACGTGCCCGGGCCCTTCGATCATGACCTGCACGCCGTGCTCCCAGGCGACGTGGGTGAGCTCGCCCAGGGTCCGCAACTCGGCGAACTGCGCCTCGTCGTTGGCGTCCGCGATCGACCCGGGCCGCAGGCCGTCACCCAGCGAGAACGTGACGTCGTAGCGCGCCAGGATCTCGCAGAGCTCGGCGAAGTTCGTGTAGAGGAAGTTCTCGGTGTGGTGTGCGAGGCACCAGGCCGCCATGATCGATCCGCCCCGCGACACGATCCCGGTGACCCGGTTCACGGCCAGCGGCACGTACGGCAGCAGCACCCCGGCGTGCACCGTCATGTAGTCGACGCCCTGCTCGGCCTGCTCGATCACGGTCTCCCGGAAGATCTCCCAGGTCAGCTTGACCGGGTCGCCGTCGACCTTCTCCAGCGCCTGGTAGATCGGCACGGTACCGATCGGCACGGCCGAGTTGCGGACGATCGCCTCCCGCGTCTCGTGGATCCGCTTGCCGGTGGACAGGTCCATCACCGTGTCCGCACCCCACCGCGTCGCCCAGGTGAGCTTGTCGACCTCCTCGGCGATCGAGGACGTGACCGCGGACGTGCCGATGTTCGCGTTGACCTTCACCAGGAAGCGCGAGCCGATGATCATCGGCTCGATCTCCGGGTGGTTGACGTTGGCCGGCAGCACGGCCCGCCCGGCCGCGATCTCCTCGCGGACCACCTCCGGCTCGACGCCCTCGCGGATGGCGACGAACTCCATCTCGGCGGTGACGATGCCGGCCCGCGCGTACGCGAGCTGGGTGGGCCGCTCCCCCGCCAGCGGCGTGCCGGCGCCGCGGACCGGCGCGACGTCGCCGCGCCCCGCGATCCACGGTCCGCGCAGCGGCGGCAGCCCCACCTCGGGATCGCTGCCCGGGCCGGACGTGTCGTAGAGCCGAACCGGCGGGTTGTCGCCGGACAGTACGACCTCCGCGAACGGCACCCGCAGGTCCGGCCGGGATCCCTCGACGTACACCTTGCGTCTCATATTTCCTCCCCAATCGTGACGAACAGGGCGGCGACGGACCGCGCGGGATCGCGCGATCGCCGGATCGACCCCTCAGACGAAGTGGTGCAGCGGACCCGGCCCCCGGCCGAGCTTCCAGTTCCGGCCGCCGGCGAGCGCTCCGGCGACGTACTTCTTGGCGAAGTGCACCGCGGCGACGACGTCGTCGCCGAGGGCCAGCCGGGCCGCGATCGCGGACGAGAACGTGCAGCCCGAGCCGTGATTGTTGGCGGTCGGCACGGGGTCCCCGAAGAGCACGACCGTGCGACCGTCGTGGTGGAGCACGTCGACGGCCAGCTCGCTGCCGGTCACCACCACCGCGTCCGGCCCGCGGGCCGCGAGCTCGGCGGCCGCCTCGGCCATCTCCTCGGCCGTGCCCACCTCCCGTCCCAGAAGGGCGCCGGCCTCGTGCCGGTTCGGCGTCAGGACCCGGGGGTACCCGATCAGCGGCTCGACGGCCGCGACGCCGGAGAGCCGGCTGCCGCTGGTCGCCACGAGCACCGGATCCACCACGAGTTCCGGCAGCTCGGCGGCCCGGTCGGCGAGCAGCGCCGCGATGGCGGGGTCCCCGATCATGCCGACCTTGACGGCCGCGACGGTGAAGTCGTCGAGCACCGCGGTGAGCTGCGCGGCGACCACGTCGGCGGGCACGGAGTGGATCGCCGTGACCCCGAGCGTGTTCTGCGCGGTAACCGCGGTGAGCACCGAGACGCCGTAGACGCCCAGCGCCGCGAAGGTCTTCAGGTCGGCCTGGATTCCCGCCCCCGCACCGGAATCGGAGCCGGCGATGGTCAGCACCACGGTCGGCGTCATGCCCGCACCCCCGCCGCCGCCACGAGTTCGGCGGTCACCGACTCCGGATCGACCGCCCGCATCACGGCGCCGAGGACCGCCACCCCGGCCGCACCCGCGGCCAGGCACTCGGCGACCCGCCCGGGCGAGTCGATCCCGCCGAGCGCCAGCCACGGCACGTCGCCGGCGAGCTCCGCGGCCCGCGCCGGGCCCAGTGCCGGACCGTATCCGGGCTTGGTCGCCGTCGGGTAGATCGGCGAGAGCGTCACGTAGTCCTCCGTGGACAGTCGCGGCGCGCCGTGGCAGGAACGGCCGACGATCCCGGCATCCGGTGGCACGGGATCGGTCTCCGACAGGTGCACCGCGTCGCCGCCCAGCGGATCCGGCCCGGCGACCACGAGCCGCCCCGGCGGGACCACCACCCGCAGGGCCGCCGCGAGCGCGTACCTCTCGGCGTACGCCAGATCCTTCTCGCGGAGGACGACCCACGACGCGCCGCCGCGGACGGCGGCCGCGACCACCTCGACGAGCGGCCGCGCCGCGAGCCGGCGGTCGGTGAGCACGACGACGCCGCAGGGGGTCACCATGCCGGCCGCCCCTCGTCCGATGTGGATGCGAGCGCGTGATAGCGCCGCGGGATCCGGCCCGCGCCGAACGCCAGCCGCCCTGCCTCGACCGCGTGCCGCATCGCGGCGGCCATCCGCGCGGGATCCTCGGCCCGGGTGACGGCGCTCGCGACCAGCACCGCGTCGCAGCCCAGCTCCATCGCCAGCGCGGCGTCCGAGGCGGTGCCGATGCCCGCGTCCAGAATCACCGGCACGTCGACGCTGTCGCGGATCAGCCGGATGTGGTGCGGGTTGGAGATGCCCAGTCCGGAACCGATCGGTGCGCCCGCCGGCATCACCGCCGCGCACCCGACGTCGGCGAGCCGACGGGCCAGGATCGGGTCGTCGCTGGTGTACGGCAGCACCTGGAAGCCGTCCGCCACAAGCGTTTCCGCCGCGCGCAGCAGCTCGACCCCGTCCGGCAGCAGGGTGCGCTCGTCGCCGATGACCTCGAGCTTGATCAGGTCGGTCTCGAAGGCCTCCCGTGCGAGGTGCGCGGCCTTCACCGCGTCGGTGGCGGTGTAGCAGCCGGCCGTGTTGGGCAGGATCCGCATGCCGAGCCGGTCGAGCATCGGCAGCAGCCCGGGCCCGGCGGCGTCGACCCGGCGCAGCGCGACGGTGACCATCTCGGTGCCGGAGGCGACGACGGCGGCCTCGAGCGCGGCCAGGCTCTCCGCGCCGCCGGTGCCCAGGATCAGCCGGGATTCGCCGAACACCTCAGCCTCCCTGCGCCGCGGTGAGCACCTCGACGCGGTCGCCGTCGCGCAGCGGGGCACCGGGCCACGCGGACCGCGGCACGACCTCGCCGTTCACCGCGACCGCGACTCCGCGCCGGGCCTCGGTCAGCTCCGCGACCAGCGCCGCGACGTCGGCCACCTCGACCTCGCGCTCGGTGCCGTTGACGATGACCCTCATGCGAACCTCCCCGGCGCGAACGCGTCCAGCAGCGGATCGGCCTTCCCGGTCGCCACCAGCTCGGCGATCAGGTCGGCGGTGACGGGCGCCAGCAGCACCCCGTTGCGGTGATGCCCGGCGGCGATGATCAGTCCGCCGGTGTGCGTGCCGAGCAGCGGCGCGTTGTCGGGAGTGGCCGGTCGGTGCCGCACCACGGTCTCGGCCAGTTCGCACTCGCCCAGCTCGGGCACCAGGTCGGTGGCGGCCCGCAGCAAGTCGAGCACCTGCCCGGCGGTCACCGTGCTGTCGAGGCGCTCCTCCTGGGTGGCACCGACGACGACCTCGCCGTCGGCCCGCGGCACGAGATAGACGTGCCGGCCGTCGGCCCACCCGCTGACCACGTGCCGCAGCAGGCCGGGTTCGCCGCGCAGCCGCAGCACCAGCCCCTTCACCGGCCGCACCGGCAGCCCGGTCAGCGCGGCGGTCCCGGATCCGGCCGCGACCACCACCGGCACGCCCACCGGCAGGTCGGGCACCCGGCGCCGGACCACGGCCCGCCCAAGGACCGCGCGCAGGGCGGCGACGACCCGGCGCGGATCGACCTGGCGGTCGTCGGGCGCGTGCGCGCCGCCGCGCAACCGCGGCGAGAGCGCCGGCTCCAGGTCGCGCAGCGCGCTGGGCCCGAGCGGGCTCACCCCCAACCCAAGACCTCGCCGGTACGCCCAGAGCCGCTGCGCCGCGGCCAGGTCGTCGGCGGTCAACGCGACGGTCAGCGTGCCCGTGCGGTCGTAGCCGACGTCGATCCCGGCCTCCCGGCCCAGCTCGGCGGCGAATCCGGGCCACCGTCCCGCGGACTCGACCATGAGTTCGGTCAGCGCCTCCTGCCCGAAGCCCGTCTCCCCGGCCGGCGCCAGCATCCCCGCGGCGGCGTACCAGGCGCCGTCGTCTCCCCCGTCGTCGTGGACGGTCACCGCGAGCCCGCGCTGCGCGCACCGCCAGGCGATCGAGAGCCCGATGATGCCGCCGCCGACGACCACGACCTCGGTGGCGCTCATCCGAGCGCCTCCAGCAGTTCCCCGGCGGCCCGCTCCGGATCCGCCGCGTTCGCGATCGCGCCGACGACCGCCACCGCGGCGGCTCCCGCGGCCATCAGCGAGCCCGCGTTCGCGGCCGTCACGCCGCCGATGGCGACGATCGGGGTGTCCGGTACGGCGGCGGCGACCTCGCCGATGACGACCGGGCCGAGCGGATCCGGCAGGCCGCACTTGGTCGTGGTCACGAAGGCCGGCCCCACGCCCAGGTAGGACGCGCCCGCCCGCCTCGCCGCGCGGGCGGCCGCCGGGTCGCGGCAGGTGGCGCCGAGCACCCCGGCGGGTCCGAGGACCTTGCGCGCCGCCGCGACGGGAAGGTCGGCGGCGCCGACGTGCCCGCCGTCCGCGCCGACTGCCAGCGCGACGTGCAGACGGTCGTTGACCAGGCAAAGCACGCCGTGCGGCCGGCAGATCTCCAGGACGGCGTCCGCCAGTTCGTACGCCTCGCGGTCGCTGACGTCGTCCTCGACGCGGATCTGGACCGCCAGTCGCCCGGTCGCGCCGCGCCGGTGCGCCGCGGCGACCGTTGCGGCGACGACGGCCAGCGGCTTTCGCCCGCCCCGGGCATCGGTGATCACATGAAGATGCGGGAAATCAGGGCCCACAACACGCTCCTCCCTGCGCCGGCATGACCCGGATCAGGTTCGACGGTCGGGGGCCGCGACAGCCCCCCTCTCAGCCCGGTGCACCGGACTCCCGTGGGGTTGGTTCCGCGGAGACCGTAACCCCGCGCCCTGCCGCCCGTAAACCCCCCTCGTCACTCCACAGTGGGTGGCCGCACCGCCCCGGAGCGCACGCAGGCTGGCCTTTCGCCCGCGAAACCCGCACACACCTTGCTCATGATCAAGAAGGTGACGGGCGTCACCGCGGACACGGAAGTGGGAGGCGCGCTCCTAGCGGACGTCCCAGACCGGCTCGGGGGTCTCCACGACCTCGCCGTCGCCCTGGAAGAGCACGAAGCGGTCGAAGCCCCGGGTGAACCAGCGGTCGTGGGTCACCGCGATCACCGTGCCCTCGAACGCCTGCAGGCCCTCCTCGAGCGCCTCCGCCGAGGCCAGGTCCAGGTTGTCCGTCGGCTCGTCCAGCAGCAACACGGTCGCGCCGGAGAGCTCGAGCAGCAGCACCAGGAAACGCGCCTGCTGCCCGCCCGAGAGCGTGCCGAAGACCTGATCGCCCTGCGCCGCGAGCTCGTAGCGGTTGAGGGCCTTCATCGCGCCCGCCCGGTCCATGCCGCTACGGTGATCGTCTCCCCGCCACAGGATCTCGACGAGGGTGCGTTTGAGCAGCTCCGGGCGGTCGTGCGTCTGCGAGAAGTGGCCGGGCCGGACCCGTGCGCCCAGCCGGGCGACGCCGTTGTGCGCCACGTGGGCCAGCGGCGCACCGTCGACCGGCTTGTTGTCGACGTCGGGGGCGGTGCCGCCGGCGGCCAGCAGGCGCAGGAAGTGGCTCTTGCCGGTGCCGTTGGCGCCGAGCACCGCGACCCGGTCGCCGTACCAGATCTCCAGATCGAACGGGAATGTCAGGTTCTCCAGCTCCAGGCCGGTGCACATCACCGCGCGCTTGCCCGTACGCCCGCCGCGCAGGTTCATCCGCAGCGACTGCTCCTTCGGCGGCAACGGCGGCGGACCGGCCTCCTCGAACTTGCGCAGCCGGGTCTGCGCAGCCTGATAGCGCGACGCCAGCCCGTCGTTGAAGGCCGCCTTGTTCTTCAGCGTGAAGACCAGTTCGCGGAGCTTCTCGTGCTCCTCGTCCCAGCGCCGGCGCAGTTCGAGCAGACGCTCGTGCCGACCCGCGCGGGCCTCGTGCCAGGACGCGAAGCCGCCCGGATGCGTCCACGCGCCGCCGCCCTCGACGGCGACGACCCGGTCCGCGGTCTGCGCCAGCAGTTCCCGGTCGTGCGAAACGTAGAGCACCGACTTGGGCGACTCCCGCAGCCGGGCCTCCAGCCAGCGCTTGCCGGGCACGTCGAGGAAGTTGTCCGGCTCGTCGAGCAGCAGCACCTCGTCGCCGCCGCGCAGCAGCAGGTCGAGGGCGAAGCGTTTCTGCTGGCCGCCGGAGAGCGTCCGCACCGGACGGTGCCGGACCTCGTCCCACGGCTTGCCGAGGATGGCGACGGCGACGACATCGAAGAGCACCTCGGCGTCGTACCCGCCGGCCTCGCCCCAGCCGGCGATCGCGTTGGCGTATCCGATCTGCGCCTTCTCCGCGTCGGGACGCGCGTCGAGCGCCGCCTGCGCGGCCGCGAGCACCCCGCCGGCCGCGCGCAGCGGCGGCGCGGCCAGGGACAGGGCCAGGTCCTCGAGGGTACGGTCATCGCCGATCATGCCGATGAACTGCCGCATGACCCCGAGCCCGCCCGTGCGCGCGATGGTGCCGACGGGCGTGGGCGTGTCCCCGGCGACCATCCGCAGCAGCGTGGTCTTGCCGGCGCCGTTCGGCCCGACGAGCGCCACCTTCGCGCCCTCGCCGACCCGGAACGACACGTCGGAGAAGAGCTCGCGGCCGTCCGGCAGCACGAATCCGACGCCTGAGACGTCTACGTAACCCACGCGAGCATCCTCCCCGACAAAGAGCGGCAGGTCAGCCGGTTTTCCGGGTCACGCGCAGCACCCGGAAACCCCGCTGGCTGGCCGTTCGCACCACTTCCCAACCCAGCGACGTGAGCCAGGTGTGCAGCGAATCACCGCCGAGATTCCGGTTGATCACGAGCCAGCCGACGCCGGCGGGCTTCAGCCGGGGCAGCCAGCGCTCCATCAGGGCGTGCAGCTCGGCCTTGCCGACGTGGGTGGGCGGGTTGCTCCAGATCTCGTCGAACGCCGTTTCATCGGGCACGTCGTCAGGTGCCGCCACGTGCACCCGGTCCGCGAGGCCGAGAGCGGCCGCGTTCTCCACCGTCAGGTCGCGGGCCCGGGCGTTGACGTCGATCGCCCACACGGTCGCCGCCGGCGCCTCGGTCGCGAGCACGCACGCGATCGGGCCGTAGCCGCACCCGAGGTCGAGAAAGGTGGCGCCGCCGGCCGCGGCGGTCGGCAGATCGGCCTTGCGCAGCAGCACGGCGGTGCCGGGGTCGAGCCGCCCGGCGGAGAACACACCCGCCGCGACGGCGAGGTCATAGGCCCGCCCGGCGGCGGTGAACTCGATGCGGCTCCGGTTCTCGGGCGCGGCGGGTTCGGCGCTGAAGTAATGATCGGCGGTCACAACACCCATCCTCCCTCAACCGCCGGGCCGCAACGACGGGAGGCCGCCGGGGGTGCCGCACAGTCTGTGCGTCCATCGATCACGGTGCGCTCCTACCGTGGCCTGCATGCCTGGCGAACCGCACCCCCGATCCGCACATCGCGCGAACCCGGAGGGCGGACTCGCATTACTGACGCGACAGGCGCTGGCCGGACCGGCCCTCGCCCGCCAGGCGCTCGCCCGGCAGGGCCTGACCCGACAGGCCCCGCCGCAGCACCGCCAGACCCGCGCCGCGCCGCCCCGGGCCGCGCACGCTCACGCCGCCCGGCCGCAGCGGCCGCGGCGCGGGCCCTGGCGGCGGGCCTCCCGCGAACCGCAGCAGGCGCAACGGGCGTTGCAGACCCTGATGAGCGGGATGGGCGCCGCGATCGTCGTGTCGATCGTGGGGCTGAGCGCGTTCTTCATCATCGCCGACGAGCGGCACGGGTACAGCGACGCCGCGGCCCCACCGGCGGTCTCGTCGCCGGCGATCGGCTCACGCGAGCTGGACGCCGAGCCGCTGAGCCTGCGCGAGGTCTTCCCCCGACCGGAGATCCGCCTGGTCTCGGGTGCGGCGCCCTACCAGGTCACCATGACCCACATCGACACCGACTGCGATGTCGCCACCACCAGGGAGCTGGGCGCCCTGCTCGCCGAGCACGGCTGCAGCCAGGTGGTCCGGGCCGGCCTGACCGCGCCGTTCGGCGGCTATCAGGTCACCACGGGCATCTTCAACCTCGCCGAGGAGGCCGGCGCGACGCAGTCCTCCGAGGAGGCAGGCGCGCTGGTCGAGAGCGGCCGCGGCAGCTTCGCCGCCATGGGCGGGCTCGGCAGCGATCCGCTCGCCGAGCCGATGGCGCAGGTCGGCTGGCACCACCGCGGCCACTTCCTGCTCTACTGCGTGATCGCCCGCCCGGACGGCCGCCTCGTCGCCGACGACGACCCGTACGCGCAACGGATCACCGCCGACCTGATCAAGCACTACCTGGACGAGACGATCATCGGTAACAGGGAGGGACGGCCATAGGGGGTGTCTCCGCGCCAGACATCCCCTAGGCGCGCAGGCGGCGGGTGGCCTCGGCGCGGTCCGCGTAGTCCGACTCCGCCGGATAGCCCACCGCGATCAGGGTCAGCCCGTGCGCGGGCGCGACGGTGACCTCGCTCGACCGCTCCCGCAGCGTCAGCAGCTTCGCCGGCCAGGACGCGTCCCGCCGCCCGTCGCCGACGGTCAGCATGGCGCCGACCAGGCTGCGCACCATGGCCTGGCAGAACGCGTCGGCCTGCACGGTGGCGACGGCGACGCCGTCGTCCTCGCGCCGCCAGTCGAGCCGGGTGATGGCCCGCACGGTGGTGGCGTGCTCCTTGCGCTTGCAGAACGCGGCGAAGTCGTGCAGCCCGACCAGCCCGGCGGCGGCCTCGCGCAGGCGGTCGAGATCCAGCGGCCGCACCCACCAGAGCGTGTCGTAGCGGCGCAGCGGCTCGGGCCCGGAAACGGTGTCGGCGACCCGGTACTCGTAGCGGCGGAAGGTGGCGGAGAACCGGGCGTCGAAAGTGGACGGCACCGGCGTCACGGCCCGGACCCGGGCGTCCGGGGGCATGAGCGCGGCCAGCCGACGCAGCAGCGAGCCCTCCAGGGTCGACCAGGCGGCCGTCGGCAGGTCGATGTGGCAGACCTGGCCGGTCGCGTGCACCCCGGCGTCGGTGCGGCCGGCGACGGTAAGGCCCAGCGGGACGGGGCCGACGAGCCGCTCGAGCGCCTCGACGAGCACCCCGGCGACGGTGCGCCGGGTCGGCTGCGCGGCCCAGCCCGAAAACTCCCGGCCGTCGTAGGAGACGTCCAGGCGCAGTCGCGTTGTTTCGTCCATGTCGACCTGATACCCCGCAAAGTTCGTGGACTGGGTAGCCGTACAAGAGGAAGGCCCGGCACCCACCAGGGGTGCCGGGCCTCACAACCTTGCGAAGGATCAGGCCTTGGCGTCGGTGTCTTCGCCCTCGGCCTTGTCGCCCGTTTCCTCGGTGCCCTGGTCGCCGGCGGCGTCGGACGCGGTCACGTTGGCGGGAGCCTCGTCCTCGCGGGCGAGCGCCTCGACCTTGTCCTGCTGCGCGGCGGCCTTGCGGGCCGCCTTCTTGGCCGGCGCCGTGGTGGCCGCGACCTCGAGCTCCTCGACCAGCTCGATGACGGCCATCGGAGCGGCGTCACCCTTGCGCGGGCCGGTCTTGGTGATCCGGGTGTAGCCACCCGGCCGGTTGCCGTACCGCGGCGCGATCTGCTCGAACAGGGCGTACACGACGTCCTTGTCCTTGACCACGGTCAGCACCCGGCGACGGGAGTGCAGGTCACCGCGCTTGGCCTTGGTGATCAGCTGCTCCGCCAGGGGGCGCAGGCGCTTGGCCTTGGTCTCGGTGGTCTTGATCTTCCCGTGCCGGAAGAGCTCCGTGGCCAGGTTGGCCAGCAGCAGCTTCTCGTGCGCCGGGCTGCCGCCGAGGCGGGGACCCTTGGTGGGCGTGGGCATTTCTTGCTCCTTCGAGGAATAAACCTTGCAGTGCGGCAGAGCCGCCTATTGCCGCAGAGCAGGCGGCAGCCGCGCTTACAGCTGCTCGGTCTCGCGGTAGTCGTCGGTGTCGTAGTCCACGTCGCCGAACGAGTCGACCACGTGCGCCGGGTCGAAGGACGGTGCGCTGTCCTTCAGTCCCAGGCCCATTCCGGCGAGCTTCATCTTGACCTCGTCGATCGACTTCTGACCGAAATTCCTTATATCCAGAAGGTCGGCCTCCGTCCGCCCGATCAGCTCACCGACGGTGTTGATGCCCTCGCGCTTGAGGCAGTTGTACGACCGGACGGTGAGGTCCAGCTCCTCGATCGGCAGGGCCAGGTCGGCGGCCAGCTGAGCGTCCTGCGGGGACGGTCCGATGTCGATGCCCTCGGCGGTCTCGTCCAGCTCGCGGCAGAGACCGAACAGCTCGACGAGGGTCGAGCCGGCCGACGCCAGCGCGGTACGGGGCGAGATCGACGCCTTCGACTCGACGTCGATGATCAGACGGTCGAAGTCGGTGCGCTGCTCGACGCGGGTCGCCTCGACGCGGTAGGTCACCTTCATGACCGGCGAGTAGATCGAGTCGACCGGGATGCGGCCGATCTCGGCACCGGCGTTCTTGTTCTGCGCGGCCGTGACGTAGCCACGACCCCGCTCGACGGTGAGCTCCATGTCGAGCCGGCCCTTGCTGTTGAGCGTGGCCAGCTTCAGGTCGGGGTTGTGCACGGACACGCCGGCCGGGGGCTGGATGTCACCCGCGGTGACATCGCCCGGGCCCTGCTTGCGCAGGTACATGCTGACGGGCTCGTCGTGCTCGGAGCTGACGGTCAGCTCCTTGACGTTCATGACGAGCTCGACCACGTCCTCCTTGACACCGGGGATCGTGGTGAACTCGTGCAACACGCCGTCGATCTTGATGCTGGTGACCGCCGCGCCCGGGATGGACGACAGCAGGGTCCGGCGCAGCGAGTTGCCGAGGGTGTAGCCGAAGCCCGGCTCCAGGGGCTCGATGGTGAACCGGGAGCGGGTCTCGCTGAGCGACTCTTCCGAGAGGCTCGGGCGCTGGCTGATGAGCACGCGAATCTTCTTTCGTTCGGGGCGTCCGCTATATGACGCCCGTCCTGTGGTGGTGCGGCTCCGGCGTCCCCCGATGGAGGACGCCGGAACCTGAGCGCTACTTGGAGTAGAGCTCCACGATCAGCTGCTCCTGGACCTGCGTGTCGATGACCTGCCGGGCCGGAAGCGAGTGGATCAGGATCTTCATCTCGCTCGGGATGGGCTCGAGCCACGCCGGCACCGGGCGGGAACCCGCCTGGGCCTGCGCGACCACGAACGGCGTCATCTCGCGCGACTTCTCGCGAACCTGGACGATGTCGTGGTCCTTCACCCGGTACGACGGGATGTCGACCTTGACGCCGTTGACCAGCAGGTGGCCGTGCTTGACCAGCTGACGGGCCATGTCGCGGGACGCGGCGTAGCCGGCCCGGTAGACCACGTTGTCGAGACGCGACTCGAGGATCTGCAGCAGCACCTCACCGGTCTTGCCGGGCTTGGTGACGGCCTCCTCGTAGTAACCGCGGAACTGCTTCTCGAGCACGCCGTAGGTGCGGCGGGCCTTCTGCTTCTCGCGGTGCTGGAGCAGGTACTCGGTCTCCTTGGTCCGACCGCGGCCGTGCTGGCCGGGCGGGAAGGGACGCGACTCGAACGGGCACTTCGGCCCGTCGCACTTGCTGCCCTTGAGGAACAGCTTCATCTTCTCGCGGCGGCAGCGCTTGCAGTCCGCCCCTGTGTAACGAGCCATGCTTCGATCTCTCCCTTAGACCCGGCGACGCTTCGGCGGACGGCAACCGTTGTGCGGCTGGGGCGTGACGTCGGAGATCTGGCCGACCTCGAGGCCCGCGGCCTGCAGCGAACGGATGGCGGTCTCCCGGCCGGAACCGGGGCCCTTGACGAACACGTCGACCTTGCGCATGCCGTGCTCCATGGCCCGGCGCGCGGCGGCCTCGGCGGCCAGCTGCGCGGCGAACGGAGTCGACTTGCGGGAGCCCTTGAAGCCCACCTGGCCAGAGGAGGCCCAGGAGATGACAGCACCGGTCGGGTCGGTGATCGACACGATGGTGTTGTTGAACGTGCTCTTGATGTGCGCCTGCCCGTGGGCGACGTTCTTGCGTTCCTTGCGCCGGACCTTCTTGACTGGGGCCCCAGCGCGTGCCTTCGGTGGCATAAGTCAGTGCGCTCCTATTACTTCCGACCGGGCTTCTTCTTGCCAGCGACCGTGCGCTTCGGGCCCTTGCGGGTACGAGCGTTGGTCCGCGTCCGCTGTCCGCGGACGGGGAGACCCCGGCGGTGGCGGATGCCGGCGTAGCAGCCGATCTCAACCTTGCGGCGGATGTCGGCGGCGACCTCGCGGCGCAGGTCGCCTTCAACCTTGAAATTGGCCTCGATGTAGTCGCGGAGCTGGACCAGCTCCTCGTCTGTGAGGTCCTTGGCGCGCTTGTTCAGGTCAATGCCGGTCGAGGTGAGCGCCTCAACGGCGCGGGTCCGACCGACCCCGAAGATGTAGGTGAGCGCGATCTCCATCCGCTTCTCGCGGGGAAGATCGACGCCGACGAGTCGAGCCATAAGTGGGCGTACTCCTCAGGTGTCTCACGGAGGTCTGTGCCCGACCCACCCCGCCTGCCCGGGCGGGCCCCGGCCTCCGACCGGGGGTGAAACCGCGACTCATCGACGTGTCGACTCCGCGGCTGGGACGAGCTTGTTCTTGGAACGGATCTGTACAGCGTCGAGCTGGAAATCAGCCCTGGCGCTGCTTGTGGCGCGGGTCGTCACAGATGACCATGACCCGGCCGTGCCGGCGGATAACCCGGCACTTGTTGCAGATCCGCTTGACGCTCGGCTTGACCTTCACGGTTGTGCCTTAACTCTCGTCAGACGGGACTGGATAAGCCCCCGCGACCCTTACTTGTAACGGTAGACAATTCGCCCACGGGTGAGGTCGTACGGCGAAAGCTCGACGACGACTCGGTCCTCGGGGAGGATGCGGATGTAGTGCTGCCGCATCTTGCCGCTGATGTGAGCCAGCACCTTGTGACCATTCGCAAGCTCCACACGGAACATGGCGTTCGGCAGGGGCTCGATCACTCGGCCTTCGATCTCGATGGCTCCGTCTTTCTTTGGCATGTCCTCCGCTACCTGACATCGGGTTCTGGGGCAGGCTCGCAACGCTCATTCCGGGTCGAGGGATCGACCCGGGACCAGCCGCGGCTCTCCCGCCACCGAAGCGCTGGTGGACATGGAAGAGTGGACGCTGCGCGCCAGCTAGCCAGTGTACGCGCGCCTGTGCATCGACACCAAACCGAGGTCCCCGTAACCCGGGGTCGGGTGTGTCGGCGAAGCGAAGAACCGGACGAGACGGCAGATTTACGACGCCTTTTTGTCCTTCTTCGCCGCTGGAAGGGCGATTTCACCCTGCGCCGCCGCCTCGGCCTCGATGGCCTTGCGCTCCCGCTTCAGCTGCTTCGCGTGCTCCTTGCGGGCCTTCTTCTCGGCCTGCTTACGCGGCTCGCCGTTGGCGATGCCCGCCATCGTGACGAAGACCAGGACGACGCCCCACGGCCCGGCGACCCAGACCGGCCAGAAGTAGGCCAACTGGCCCGAGGCGATGCAGGAGATGAGCCAGATCGCCGAGGTGATCCCCACGACCGGCACCCAGCCGCTCCACACCTCGAGCACCCAGCGCCGGGTCAGCTCGGCGTTCGTGCCGGCCACCGCCGGGACACCGGCGGGAACCGCGACGGCCCCGGGCAGCGGCACCGCGGCCGACGGCAGGTCGTCGAGCAGCGGGTGCAGGTCGCCGTAGGTCTTGGCCGCATACGCCTGCTGCAGCCGCTCGTCGTACTCGTGCAGATCCAGCCGGCCCTCGTCGAGCGCGGCCCTCAGCTGGTCGGCGACGGCCTGCCGGTCGGCATCGGCCGCTCGCATCTCGTCCCGCCCCATACCCCCAGCATGCCAGGAGCCGCCCGGTTGCCGCGTGCCTGGTTCCTTGACGGTCGCGACGCCGGTGACCCCGCACAGTCACCGGACTCTAGGTCTGCAGAGTCCGCGCACAGCGGTCCAGAACAAGCTCCAGCAGTTCTTCAAGACCGACATCTAAACAAGAAATATCAAACCATTCGCCGGGCCTGCGCTGACTGCGCGTTACTTGCGAAGTCCAGCAAAACGTTTCAGCCATCCGTGCGAATATCGACATTGGACAAGTGATCCAACTCGCAGACGCGAATGCCGCTTGACTTCCAAAAGTATGCCTTGCTAGCGTGGCGAAACTCGATATATGAGACCTACGGGGGTCAATGTGAAGAGAAACAAGGTATTTCGCGCTGCGGCAATTACGTTCGCGGCGACCGCGGTGATGCTGGGAGCGACCGCGACCGCGGCGCAGGCCCACCAGCTCGACATGAACAACGGATCGGACTTCGCGTGGGTCACTCGTGACCACAGGTCGGTCTACGTCTGCGACAACGAGGCAGACAACCACGGCGTGTGGGTCGACTATGCGACGGCTGCGGGTCACTCGTATGTGGCGCGCGACCCTGACGGCAAGGGCGGCGACTGCGGTCACCAGTTCCCGCCGGACGGCAGCAGAATCGTCCGGGCGCGACTCTGTGAGCAGAACGCAGATTGCACGCCGTTCAGGAATGCCTGATCGGCAAGCGCAATGATTAGCAAGGAAATGTAAGAATGTGGCCGGCAACAGATATCTGTTGCCGGCCACATTCTTACGATCGCACCGATAGCGTGCTCAGGATTTGCGCGTCTTACGGTTGTAGCTCGAATTTCCTCGACACCAGATCGCCGAGACGGCCACGTCCCCCATCGAAGGCCGTGGTCACCACCACGCCGTCGTCGAGCAGGGCCATGGTGTGCTCCACGTGCGCCGCCCTGGAGCCGTCGCGGGTGACGACCGTCCAGCCGTCGTCGAGCTCGACGGTGCGCGGCGATCCCATGGTGATCATCGGCTCGATCGCCAAGCACAGGCCGGGCACCAGGCGCGGCCCCTTGCCGGGCTTGCCGTGGTTGAGCACGTGCGGGTCCTGGTGCATCTCGGTGCCGATGCCGTGGCCGCCGTAGCCGTCGACGATGCCGTAGCGGCCCGCCTTGCGGACTGCCTTCTCGATGTTGAACGAGATGTCGGTGAGCCGGCCGCGGCCGTTGGCCGCACCGCGGGCCGCGGCGGCGATACCGGCCCACATCGCGTCCTCGGCCACCTCCGCCAGCTTCAGCAGCGCGGGGTCGGTCTCGCCGACCCCCACGGTGATCGCCGAGTCGCCGTGCCAGCCGTTCAGGATCGCGCCGCAGTCGAGCGACAGCAGGTCGCCCTCCTCGAGGACCTGCTCGGCCCGCGGGATGCCGTGCACGACCTGCTCGTTGACCGAGGCGCAGATCGAGGCGGGGAAGCCGTGGTAGCCCTTGAAGGACGGGACCGCGCCCGCGTCGCGGATCACCTTCTCCGCGATCGCGTCGAGGTCGGCCGTCGAGACGCCCGGCGCCACCGCGTCCCGCATCGCGTCCAGGGCGGCGGCGACGACCAGGCCGGCGCCGCGCATGAGCTCGATCTGCTCGGGGGTCTTCAGCTGAATGTCCAGCTGCTGACGACGCATCTCAGCCCCCGTACGACCGCAGGGCGTCGATGGCGCGCACCGTGACGTCCTCGACCGGCCCCGTCGCGTCGATGCCCACGAGCTTGCCCTGTGCACCGTAGAAGTCGACAAGCGGCGCGGTCTTGTCCGCGTACTCTACGAGGCGGTTGGCGATGGTCTCCGCCTTGTCGTCGTCGCGCTGGAACAGCTCGGAGCCACACCTGTCGCAGAGGTTCTCCTTGCTGGTCGGGTCGAACTCGACGTGCCAGATCTTCCCGCAGCCGCGACAGGTCCGGCGGCCCGAGAGCCGCCGGATCACTTCGTCGTCGTCGACCACGAGCTCCATCACCAGATCGAGCGCGGTGCCCAGGTCCGCGAGGAGCTTGTCGAGCGCCGACGCCTGCGGGACGGTTCTCGGGAACCCGTCCAGCAGGAAGCCGTCGCCGGCGTCGGGCTCGGCGAGCCGGTCGCGGACCATGTTGATGGTGACCTCGTCCGGGACGAGGTTCCCCGCGTCCATGTATCGCTTCGCCTCGACGCCGAGCGGCGTACCCTGCGACACGTTGGCCCGGAAGATGTCACCGGTCGAGATCTTCGGTACGGCGAGATGGGCAGCGATGAACTCAGCCTGGGTCCCCTTACCGGCCCCCGGAGGGCCCACCAGTACCAGCCGCACCTACATCGCCTCGCTTCGGTGAGAACGAGCCTCGCAAACCACAGACGCAAGAGCCCTCCGGCTCCGCGCCCCCACTACCGGAGGAACCCTTCGTAGTTGCGCTGCATCAGCTGGCTCTCGATCTGCTTGACCGTCTCCAGACCCACACCCACCATGATCAGCACCGCCGTACCACCGAACGGGAAGTTCTGGTACTGGGCATTGTTCAGCCAGATGAAGAAGAAGTTAGGCAGAACCGAGATCAAACCGAGGTAGAGCGCGCCCGGCAGGGTGATCCGGCTGAGGATGAAGTCCAGGTAGTCGGCGGTCGGCTTGCCGGGACGGATCCCCGGGACGAATCCACCGTACTTCTTCATGTTCTCCGCGACCTCGGTCGGGTTGAACGTGATCGAGACGTAGAAGTACGTGAAGAAGATGATCAGCAGGAAGTACGTGGTGATGTAGATCCAGTTGCTCGGATCCGCCAGGTACTTCTGGATCCACTGCTGGTACCCGGTGAGGTTGTTCTGGTCGAAGAACTGCAGGTAGAGCTGCGGCAGGTAGAGCAGCGAGGACGCGAAGATCACCGGAACGACGCCGGCCTGGTTGACCTTGAGCGGGATGTACGTCGAAGTACCGCCGTACATGCGCCGGCCGATCATGCGCTTCGCGTACTGCACCGGGATGCGGCGCTGGGCCTGCTCGATGAAGACCACCGCGCAGATGACGACCAGCACGAGCGCGATGACCAGCAGGAACTTGGGAGTACCGCTGGTCTCCTTGATCGTCCAGCCCTCGCCGGGAAGGCGGGCGGAGATCGAGGTGAAGATGAGAACCGACATGCCGTTGCCGACGCCGCGGTCGGTGATGAGCTCACCGAGCCACATGACCACACCCGTACCGGCCGTCATCGTGACCACCAGCATGACCAGGGTCAGCCACATGGGGATGCCGGTGTTCTCCGGGACGATCTGGAAGTTCGGCTGATCCTGCGGGCAGGCGTTGGCGAAGAGCTGGCCGGAGCGGGCCAGAGCCACGAACGCCGAGGACTGCAGGACCGCGAGGCCCAGGGTCAGGTACCGGGTGTACTGCGTGATCTTCGCCTGGCCGGACTGGCCCTCCTTGCGGAGCTGCTCGAGGCGCGGAATCACCACGGTGAGCAGCTGCAGGATGATCGAGGCCGTGATGTACGGCATGATGCCGAGCGCGAAGACCGACAGCTGCAGCAGCGCGCCGCCGGAGAAGAGGTTCAGGAGGTTCAGCACCCCGCCGCCGGCGTTGGTGCTGTTCACCACGTCAAGACAGTTCTGGACGTTGGTGTAGGACACGCCTGGGCTGGGCAAAGTGGCGCCGAGCCGGTAGACCGCGATGATCGCTACTGTGAACAGCAACTTCTTGCGCAGGTCAGGCGTCCGGAACGCACTGGAAAAGGCGGAGAGCAACTTCTTCCTCCTGCGCGAGGTGACCGCCTGTAAATCGGCGGATGGGGGGAGGCATCGGTCCGGACGACCGATATCCCTAGCTGGGAACGGACTTTAACAGTCTGACGTGCCTAGTGTGAGACACGGTCGCCGCATCAATTCCGCCCGAGGGCGGAGGACGATCTGATGACCGGTGAGACAGCAGCGCCCGAACTGGCAAAACGCCAGTTCAGACGCCACAACGGGGATGCTGCCCGAGCATCTCGCGATGCCCGGGCCAGCATCCCCGGAAAGCCTCACAGCTCGGTGGCGGAACCACCAGCAGCCGCGATCTTCTCCTTGGCCGACTCGCTGAACGCGTGCGCCGAGACCTGCAGCGTCACGCCACCCAGCTCGCCCGAGCCCAGAACCTTGACCGGCTGGCCACGACGGACCGCGCCGGCGTCGGCGAGCTCCAGCGGGCCGATCTCGCCGCCGTTGGGGAACAACTCGGCGAGCCGGTCCAGGTTCACGACCTGGAAGACGACCTTGTTCTTGTTCTTGAAGCCCTTCATCTTGGGCAGGCGCATGTGGATGGGCATCTGCCCACCCTCGAACCGGGCCGGAACCTGGTAGCGCGCCTTGGTGCCCTTGGTGCCGCGACCGGCGGTCTTGCCCTTGGAGCCCTCACCGCGACCCACACGGGTCTTCGGGGTCTTGGCACCGGGCGCCGGGCGCAGGTGGTGAACCTTGATCGCCATTACTCGACCTCCTCGACACTGACGAGGTGGTTCACGGCGAAGATCATGCCCCGAATCTCGGGGCGGTCCTCCTTGACCACCACATCGTTGATCCGCTTCAGCCCGAGCGACCGCAGGGAGTCCCGCTGGTTCTGCTTACGGCCGATGCCGGAACGGAGCTGGGTGACCTTCAGGCGTGCCATCACCGCACCGCCGCTTCCGCACGCGCCGCCAGCATCGCCGCCGGGGCGACGTCCTCGACCGGGAGGCCACGGCGGGCCGCGACGGCCTCCGGGGACTCCAGGCCCTTCAGGGCCGCCACCGTCGCGTGCACGATGTTGATCGGGTTCGACGAGCCGAGGCTCTTGCTGAGCACGTCGTGGATGCCGGCGCACTCCAGCACGGCACGCACCGGGCCACCGGCGATGACGCCGGTACCGGCGGAGGCCGGCTTGAGGAGCACGACGCCGGCGGCGGCCTCACCCGTGATCGGGTGGGGGATCGTCGCGGCGATGCGCGGCACCTTGAAGAAGTGCTTCTTGGCCTCCTCGACGCCCTTGGCGATCGCCGCGGGCACCTCCTTGGCCTTTCCGTAGCCGATGCCGACGGTTCCGTCGCCGTCGCCAACGATCACCAGGGCGGTGAAGCTGAAGCGACGACCACCCTTGACGACCTTGGCGACGCGGTTGATCGCTACGACCCGCTCGAGATGCGGGGTCTTCTCGACGGGCGCGTTACCGCGACCGCCCTCACGGCGGTTGTCGCGGCGGCCACCTTCGTTGTTACCGCCGGACCCGCCGCCTCGGCGCTGCTGACCAGGCATTGGTCTTCCCTCCTAGAACTCGAGTCCGGCTTCGCGGGCAGCATCGGCAAGCGAGGCGATCCGCCCCGCGTACCGGTTGCCACCGCGGTCGAAGACGACCTTGGAAACGCCCGCGGCCTTGGCCCGCTCGGCGAGTAGAGCCCCGACCTTGGCGGCCTGCGAGCTCTTGTCACCCTCGCCGCCCCGCAGGGACGGGTCGAGGGTGGAGGCCGACGCGAGCGTGTGGCCCTTGAGGTCGTCGACGATCTGCGCGGTGATGTTCCGCGTGGACCGGGTGACGACCAGACGGGGACGCTCGGCGGTACCGCGGACGTTCTTGCGGACCCGGAAGTGCCGACGCGCCTTTCCGACTGCGCGCTTGTACGCGGCACCGCCGCCATTGCGGCGCTTGAGCAGCGTGGCGGTCACTTCTTACCTGCCTTTCCAGCCTTGCGGCGGATGACCTCGCCCTGGTACTTGACGCCCTTGCCCTTGTACGGCTCCGGCGGGCGGATCTTCCGGATGTTCGCGGCGACCTCGCCGACGAGCTGCTTGTCGATGCCGGCGACCGTGAACTGCGTGGGCCGCTCCACCGAGAAGGTGATGCCGGCCGGCGCGGGCACGTTGACCGGGTGCGAGAAGCCGAGGGCGAACTCGAGGTCCTTGCCCTTCGCCGTCACGCGGTAACCGGTGCCGTTGATCTCCAGGGTCTTCTTGTAGCCCTCGGTGACGCCGATGATCATGTTGGCGACCAGGGTACGAGAGAGACCGTGCAGCTCCTTGGCGCGGCGCTCGTCGTTGGGGCGGTTCACCGACAGCTCACCGTTCTCGGCCTTCTCGACCTTGATCGGCTCGGCCACGGTGTGCTGGAGCTCGCCCTTGGGGCCCTTGACCTTGATGGTCTGGCCCGTGATGGTGACGTCGACGCCGGCCGGTACCGGGATCGACTTACGTCCGATTCGCGACATGTCAGAGTCTCCGTTACCAAACGAAGGCGAGGATTTCCCCGCCAACGCTCCGCTTGCGGGCCTGCCGGTCGGTCAGCAGCCCCTGGGACGTCGAAACGATCGCGACACCCAGGCCACCGAGCACCCGCGGGAGCTCGTCGGACTTGGCGTACACCCGGAGACCGGGCTTGGACACGCGCTTGATGCCGGCGAGGCTGCGCTCGCGGTTCTGGCCGTACTTGAGCTCTACGACCAGGCGCTTGCCGACTTCGCCTTCAGCCGGGTCCTCGGCCGACCAGGAGGCGATGTAGCCCTCCGCCTTGAGGACCTCGGCGATGTTCGCCTTGATCTTCGAGAAGGGCATGGTCACCTTGTCGTGGTACGCCTGGTTGGCGTTACGCAGACGCGTGAGCATGTCTGCGATCGGGTCCGTCATCGTCATGGGTATTCGTCAACCTTTCTCGCCGGGGTTCCCAGGCTTTCCGGGCCTACGGCGAAGCGGTATTTCAGATATCCGCCTTCAGTCCCGTTATGGGGCCGGAGGGCGGGGGTGGTCGGACGGGGTTACCAGGAAGCCTTCGACACGCCGGGCAGCTCACCGCGGTGGGCCATGTCCCGGACACACACCCGGCACAGACCGAACTTGCGGTAGACCGAGTGCGGACGTCCGCATTTCTGGCAGCGGGTGTACGCACGCACGGCGAACTTCGGCTTCGCGGCCGCCTTAATGATCAGCGCCTTCTTAGCCATGCTCAGTTCTCCTTGAACGGGAAGCCCAGGAGCTTGAGCAGCTGCCGGCCTTCCTCGTCGGTCGTGGCGGTGGTGACCACCGTGATGTCCATGCCCCGGGTCCGATCGATCCGGTCCTGGTCGATCTCGTGGAACACCGACTGCTCGGTCAGACCGAACGTGTAGTTGCCGTGGCCGTCGAGCTTGCGCCCGTCCAGACCGCGGAAGTCACGGATACGCGGCAGCGCGATCGACAGCAGCCGGTCCAGGAACTCCCACATCCGGTCGTTGCGAAGGGTGACCTTCGCGCCGATCGGCATGCCCTCGCGCAGCTTGAACTGCGCGATCGACTTGGTCGCCCGCCGCACCAGCGGCTTCTGACCGGTGATCGTGGTCAGGTCACGCACGGCGCCGTCGATCAGCTTGGCGTCGCGGGCAGCCTCGCCGACACCCATGTTCACGACGACCTTCACCAGGCCCGGGATCTGCATGGGGTTGCCGTACTTGTACTGCTCCTGAAGCGCAGCGATGACCTCACCGCGGTACTTCTGCTTCAGCCGGGGCAGCGTCTTGGGCTCAGTAGCGGCAGTCATCACAGGTCCTTACCGGTGCTACGCGCGATACGGACCTTCTGGCCGTCGTCGTCGATGCGGTACCCGATGCGGGTCGGGTTGCCCTCGGAGTCCACGATCTGCACGTTCGAGATGTGAACCGGAGCTTCCTGCGTGACGATGCCGCCGGTCTTGGAACCACGCTGAGTGGTGCGGATGCGTTCGTGCTTCTTGATGCGGTTGACGCCCTCGACCAGGACCTTGTCCTGCCGCGGGAAGGCCGCGATGACCTTACCCTTGGCGCCCTTGTCCTTGCCGGCGATGACGACGACCGTGTCGCCCTTCTTGATCTTCACGGTCAGAGCACCTCCGGCGCCAGGCTGATGATCTTCATGAACCGCTTGTCGCGCAGCTCGCGGCCGACCGGGCCGAAGATGCGCGTACCGCGGGGGTCGCCACCGTCCTTGATGATGACGGCGGCGTTCTCGTCGAAGCGGATGTACGAGCCGTCGGGACGGCGGCGCTCCTTGGCGGTGCGAACGATGACCGCCTTGACGACGTCACCCTTCTTCACACCGGCACCCGGAATGGCGTCCTTGACCGTGGCCACGATGACGTCACCGATGCTCGCGTAACGGCGACCGGAGCCGCCCAGAACGCGGATGCACAGGATCTCCCGGGCACCCGTGTTGTCGGCGACGCGCAGTCGCGACTCCTGCTGGATCACGTCTGTCTCCTATGTCTGCCAGTTCTCCGGCGAATTGCCGAAGCTTGGCGGAACGATGGTCCGCCGGGCCGGCCGGGGGGACCCGGCCGGCCCAGCAAACTCACTTGGCCTTTTCGAGGATCTCCACTACACGCCACCGCTTGGTGGCGGAGAGCGGGCGGGTCTCCATCAGGGAAACCCGGTCGCCCACCCCGCACGCGTTCTGCTCGTCGTGCACCTGAAGCTTGCGGGTGCGCCGCAGAACCTTGCCGTACAGAGCGTGCTTGACGCGGTCCTCGACCTCGACGATGACGGTCTTGTCCATCTTGTCGCTGACCACGAGGCCCTCGCGCACCTTGCGCTGGCTCCGCGGCGCAGCAGCTGCGTTCTCGCTCATGCTGTAGTCACCTCAGTCGGCGCGGCCGAGAGCCCCAGCTCACGCTCACGCATGATCGTGTAGATCTTCGCGATGTCCTTGCGGACGACCTGCAGACGACGGTGGTTGTCGAGCTGGCCGGTCGCACCCTGAACGCGGAGATTGAACAGCTCCGCCTTGGACTCCTTAAGCCGCGAGACGAGCTCCTCTTCAGGGAGTTCCCGCAGCTCGGAGGCCTTAACGCCCGCTGCCATCAGCTTTCACCCACTTCGCGCGTCACGATGCGGCACTTCATCGGGAGCTTGTGGATCGCGCGACGCATCGCTTCGCGCGCGATCGTCTCGTTCGGGAACGACATCTCGAAGAGAATGCGTCCCGGCTTGACGTTCGCCACCCACCACTCCGGCGAGCCCTTGCCGGAACCCATGCGGGTCTCGGCAGGCTTCTTGGTCAGTGCCTGGTCCGGGAAGATCGAGATCCAGACCTTACCGCCACGCTTGATGTGGCGCGTCATGGCGATACGGGCCGACTCGATCTGCCGGTTGGTCACGTACGCCGGCTCCAGGGCCTGGATACCGAACTCACCGAAGACCACCCGGTTGCCGCCCTTGGACGCGCCGTGGCGGTCCGGGTGGTGCGGCTTGCGGAAGCCCTTCGGGGGCTTACGCGGCATCAGCATGTGTCAGCCCTCCTGCTGCGTTTCGGCCGCGGCCGGAGCAACGGCGGTGTCGGTCGTGGGTGCGGCCTCCGCCGGGGCGGGGGTCACAGCCGCGGCCTGGGCGGCGCGGCCGGCCTCGGTGCCACCCGCGGTCGTGCCGGACGAGCCGGAACGGCCACGGCGCGGACGCTCGGGGCGGTCGGCACGGTCACGGCGCGGACGCGCGGGCGCCTCGGGGGCGACCTCGCGACCCGGCACGGCGTCGCCCTTGTAGATCCAGACCTTCACACCGATGCGGCCGAAGGTCGTACGGGCCTCGAAGAAGCCGTACTCGATGTTGGCGCGCAGCGTGTGCAGCGGAACGCGACCCTCACGGTAGAACTCCGTGCGGCTCATCTCCGCGCCGCCGAGGCGGCCGGAGACCTGCACCCGGATACCCTTGCAGACCGGGTTCTTCATCGCGGACTGCATCGCCTTGCGCATCGCCCGGCGGAAGCTGACCCGGCTGGAGAGCTGCTCGGCGACGCCCTGCGCCACGAGCTGAGCGTCCGACTCCGGGCTCTTCACCTCGAGGATGTTGAGCTGCACCTGCTTGCCGGTGAGCTTCTCGAGCTCGCCGCGGATCCGGTCGGCCTCCGCACCCTTACGGCCGATGACGATGCCCGGCCGGGCGGTGTGGATGTCCACGCGGACCCGGTCACGGGTGCGCTCGATGTCAACCTTGGAGATGCCGGCGCGCTCGAGGCCCTTGGACATCATGCGGCGGATCTTGACGTCCTCGCCGATGTAGTCCTTGTAGAGCTTGTCCGCGAACCAGCGGCTCCGCCAGTCGGTGGAGATGCCGAGACGGAACCCGGTGGGGTGAACTTTCTGACCCATTACTCGGCACCCTCCGTGCTCTGGGATTCGGCGGCGGGCGCCGCCTTCTTCGCAGGCGCGGCCTTCTTCGCGGCGGCCTTGCGGGCCGGAGTGGCCACCTGGACCGCCTCCACTGCCACGGTGATGTGACAGGTGCGCTTGCGGATCCGGTACGCCCGGCCCTGCGCACGCGGCCGGAACCGCTTGAGCGTCGGACCCTCGTCGACGAACGCCTCGCTGACGAGGAGAGCGTCCGGGTCGAGCCGCTCGTTGTTCTCCGCGTTCGCAATCGCGCTCGCGAGCACCTTGTAGACCTGCTCACTCGCGGCCTGCGGTGCGAACTGCAGAACCGTGAGAGCCTCCTTCGCGGGCAGACCGCGGACGAGGTTGATCACACGGCGCGCCTTGTTCGGCGAGATGCGCACGTGGCGCGCAACCGCCCGTGCGCCCGGAAGCGCCGGAGCGTCGCCCTTGACTGGCATCGCTGTAACCCCTCTTGTTCCTTAATCCGTGGACTGCTTAGCGACGACGGCTCTTGCGGTCGTCCTTCTCGTGACCCTTGAACGTGCGGGTCAGAGCGAACTCGCCGAGCTTGTGCCCGACCATGGCCTCGGTGATGAACACCGGGACGTGCTTGCGCCCGTCGTGCACGGCGATCGTGTGCCCGAGCATGTCGGGAATGATCGTCGAGCGCCGCGACCAGGTCTTGATGACGTTCTTCGAGTTCTTCTCGTTCTGGACTTCCACCTTCTTGATCAGGTGGTCGTCGACGAACGGGCCCTTCTTCAGGCTGCGAGGCATCTTTTAACTCCCGTTACCCGCGCTTGCGGGTGGCGTAGCGGCGGCGAACGATCATGCGGTCGCTCTCCTGGCCCTTGCGGCGGGTACGGCCCTCCGGCTTTCCGGCGGGGTTGACCGGGTGGCGACCACCTGAGGTCTTACCCTCGCCACCACCGTGCGGGTGGTCGACCGGGTTCATGGCGACACCACGGACGGTCGGGCGCTTGCCCTTCCATCGCATGCGGCCGGCCTTGCCCCAGTTGATGTTCGACTGCTCGGCGTTACCGATCTCGCCGACGGTCGCGCGACAGCGGATGTCGACGCGCCGGATCTCGCCGGAGGGCATACGCAGCGTGGCGTACACACCCTCACGACCGAGCAGCTGAATGCCAACGCCGGCCGAGCGGGCCAGCTTGGCGCCACCGCCGGGACGAAGCTCCACACCGTGGACCGTCGTACCGACCGGGATGTTGCGCAGGGGCAGGTTGTTGCCCGGCTTGATGTCCGCGCCGACACCCGACTCGACCCGGTCGCCCTGCTTGAGGTCCTTCGGCGCGAGGATGTAGCGCTTCTCGCCGTCGGCGTAGTGCAGCAGTGCGATGCGGGACGTGCGGTTGGGGTCGTACTCGATGTGAGCGACCTTGGCCGGCACACCGTCCTTGTCGTTGCGCTTGAAGTCGATCAGCCGGTACTGCCGCTTGTGACCGCCGCCCTGGTGCCGCGTGGTGATGCGGCCGTGAACGTTGCGGCCACCCTTCTTGGGCAGCGGGGCCAGCAGAGACTTCTCCGGCGTCGACCGGGTGATCTCGGCGAAGTCGGCGACGCTGGAGCCGCGACGGCCCGGCGTGGTCGGCTTGTACTTACGGATAGCCATGATTTACAACCCCTTAGCTGACCGGGCCGCCGAAGGCCTCGATACGGTCACCGTCAGCCAGCTTCACCATCGCGCGCTTGGTCGCCTTGCGCTGACCGAACCCGGTCTTGGTGCGCTTGCGCTTGCCCTCGCGGTTCGCGGTGTTCACCGTCAGCACGCGGACGTCGAAGATCTGCTGGATCGCGATCTTGATCTGGGTCTTGTTCGCGTCCGGGTGGACCAGGAACGTGTACCAGTTCTGGTCGAGAACGCTGTAGCTCTTCTCGGAGACCACGGGCGCGACGATGATGTCGCGCGGGTCGGCGATCGTGCTCACTTGTCCCCCTCCTCGGCGGCTTCGGCCGGAACGCCCAGGAACTCGTCGAGGGCCTCCTTGGTGAAGACGACCTCGTCGGCGACCAGGACGTCGTACGTGTTGAGCTGGCCGGCCTCGATGAGGTGGACGGTCGGCTCGTTCCGCAGCGAGATCCAGTTCAGCTCGTCGTGGCTGCTCAGGACGACCAGAACCTTCTTCGACTCGGTCGCCTTGCGCAGCGTGGCGATCGCGGCCTTCGTCGACGGCTTGTCGCCGGCGATGAAGCCCTCGACCACGTGCACCCGGCCGTCGCGTGCCCGGTCGGAGAGGGCGCCACGCAGGGCGGCGGCCTTCATCTTCTTCGGGGTCCGCTGGCTGTAGTCGCGCGGCACGGGGCCGTGCACGACGCCACCGCCGGTGAACTGCGGTGCACGGATCGAGCCCTGACGGGCGCGGCCGGTGCCCTTCTGCTTGTAAGGCTTCTTGCCGCCACCGGCGACCTCGCCGCGGGACTTCGCCTTGTGCGTGCCCTGACGGGCCGCGGCGAGCTGGGCCACGACGACCTGGTGCATCAGCGGGATGTTCGCCTGCACGTCGAAGATGTCGTCGGGCAGCTCGACCGAGCCGGCCTTCGTGCCCTCGGTGTTGATCACGTCAACCGAGCTCACTTGGCACCACCCTTCTTCTTCGCCGCCGTACGGACGAGGATCAGCGCGCCCTTGGGGCCGGGAACGGCGCCCTTGACGAGCAGCAGGTTGTTCTCCACGTCGACCGCCTGCACCGTCAGGTTCTGCACGGTGAAGCGCTTGTTGCCCATGCGACCGGCCATCCGGGTACCCCGGAAGACGCGGCCGGGCGTCGCGCAGGCGCCGATGGAGCCGGGCGAACGGTGCTTGCGCTCAACACCGTGGCTCGACTTGAGGCCGTGGAAACCGTGCCGCTTCATGACACCGGCGTAGCCCTTGCCCTTGGTCTTACCGGTGACGTCGATCGGCGTACCGACCGCGAACGCCTCTACGGTGACCTCTTGGCCGAGCTCGTACTCGGTGGCGTCGCTGGTGCGCAGCTCCACGATGTGGCGCCGCGGCGACACACCCGCCTTCGCGTAGTGGCCGCCCTCCGGCTTGTTGACCTTCCGCGGGTCGATGGCGCCGTACGCCAGCTGAACCGCGGTGTAGCCGTCAGTCTCGGAGGTGCGGACCTGGGTCACGACGCACGGGCCGGCCTGCACCACGGTTACCGGGACGACCTTGTTGTTGTCCCAGACCTGGGTCATGCCGAGCTTGGCGCCCAGGATGCCCTTCACTTGCCTGTCCATTGTCCGGATCCCTACAGCTTGATCTCGATGTCGACGCCAGCCGGGAGGTCGAGGCGCATCAGCGAGTCGACCGTCTTCGGAGTCGGGTCGATGATGTCGATCAGACGCTTGTGCGTGCGCATCTCGAAGTGCTCGCGCGAGTCCTTGTACTTGTGCGGCGAACGGATCACGCAGAAACGGTTGATCTCCGTGGGCAGCGGCACCGGGCCAGCAACCTGCGCACCGGTACGCGTAACCGTCTCGACGATCTTGCGCGCCGAGGAGTCGACGACCTCGTGGTCATAGGCCTTGAGCCGGATGCGGATCTTCTGTCCCGCCATGGTGGCTTCTGTTTCCTTCTCTCGATGCCGCTACGTGCGAAAGCTGTGGCCTTCGCATGCCCGCAGGACCGTTGGTCCTGCGATGTCCGACCCCCGCGGTCGGGCGTGTCGCGCTGGTGAACCAGGCTCCGCCCCAAGACTCTGGAGCGATCATGCCCGCAAGAAATCCTCCGGAGAGTTTTCCTTGATCCGTCGGGATCGGGGATGCCGGCGGCTACGAAGAACCACGCCGGACACCCGGCGAGGGTGGCTGACCGCCCTCTCTCGAAAGCGAGAGCAGCCAACCACCCTGCGCGGACGCAACCTGACTAGTATGCCGCATCGATCGCGGCATTGCTAATCGGGGTCACCAAACTCAAACGTTGATCTTCGTGACCGTTCCGGCGCCGACGGTGCGGCCACCCTCACGGATCGCGAACTTCAGGCCCTGCTCCATGGCGATCGGCTGGATCAGCTTGACCGACATGCTGGTGGAGTCGCCCGGCATGACCATCTCGGTGCCCTCGGGCAGCGTGACGACGCCGGTGACGTCCGTGGTGCGGAAGTAGAACTGCGGGCGGTAGTTCTGGAAGAACGGCGTGTGCCGGCCGCCCTCCTCCTTCGAGAGGATGTAGACCTGGCCCTCGAACTCCGTGTGCGGAGTGCTCGAGCCGGGCTTGACGACGACCATGCCGCGCTCGACGTCCTCGCGCTTGATACCGCGCAGCAGGAGGCCGACGTTCTCGCCCGCGCGGGCCTCGTCGAGCAGCTTGCGGAACATCTCGATGCCGGTGCAAACGGTCTTGGTCGACTTCTCGCGGATACCCACGATCTCGACCTCCTCGTTCGGCTTGAGGATGCCGCGCTCGGCCCGGCCGGTGACGACCGTGCCACGACCGGTGATCGTGAACACGTCCTCGATCGGCATGAGGAACGGCTTCTCGACGTCACGCTCGGGCTGCGGGATCGCGGTGTCGACCGCGTTCATCAGCTCCATGAGCTTGCCGCTCCACTCCGCGTCGCCCTCGAGCGCCTTGAGCGCCGAGACGCGCACGACCGGCAGGTCGTCGCCCGGGAACTCGTAGGTGCTGAGCAGCTCGCGAACCTCGAGCTCGACGAGCTCCAGGAGCTCCTCGTCCTCGACCATGTCGCTCTTGTTCAGGGCGACAACGATGTACGGAACGCCGACCTGGCGGGCCAGGAGCACGTGCTCCTTGGTCTGCGGCATCGGGCCGTCGGTCGCGGCGACCACCAGGATCGCGCCGTCCATCTGGGCGGCACCGGTGATCATGTTCTTGATGTAGTCGGCGTGGCCGGGGCAGTCCACGTGCGCGTAGTGCCGCGTCGCGGTCTGGTACTCGACGTGCGCGATCGAGATCGTGATGCCGCGGGCCTTCTCCTCCGGCGCCTTGTCGATCTCGTCGAACGGCGTGTAGGGGTTCAGGTCCGGGTACTCGTCGTGCAGGACCTTCGTGATGGCCGCAGTCAGCGTCGTCTTACCGTGGTCGATGTGACCAATGGTGCCGATGTTGACGTGCGGCTTAGTCCGCTCGAACTTCGCCTTCGCCACTGGTGTCCTCCTGTGGACTGTGTCTTTTCTTCTCGCCCGGCACGCCGATAAGGCGCTCAGGACTCTGTCGACTGCTCGTGCACGTGCGGTTCTCGACGAACCGCACGTGCCTCAACGCGTCAGGCGCCAGTGGCCTTAGCGATGATCTCCTTCGCCACACTCTGCGGAACCTCGGCGTAGGAGTCGAACTGCATGCTGTAGCTCGCCCGGCCCTGAGTCTTCGACCGCAGGTCGCCGACGTAGCCGAACATCTCCGAGAGCGGCACCAGAGCCTTGATGACGCGAGCGCCGGAGCGCTCCTCCATCGACTGGATGATGCCGCGGCGGGAGTTGAGGTCACCGATGACGTCACCCATGTTGTCCTCAGGGGTGGTGACCTCAACGGACATCATCGGCTCGAGGAGTGCGGGGTCGGCCTTGCGGGCCGCCTCCTTCATCACGATCGAGCCGGCGATCTTGAACGCCATTTCCGACGAGTCGACCTCGTGGAACTGGCCGTCCACCAGCGTCAGCTTCACGCCGACCAGCGGGTAGCCGGCGAGGACGCCGTACTGCAGCGAGTCCTGCGCGCCCGCGTCCACCGAGGGGATGTACTCCTTGGGGATACGACCGCCGGACACCGCGTTGACGAACTCGTACGTCGGGCCGTCCGCCGCGAGCGGCAGGGGCTCGACGGTGACGACGACCTTCGCGTACTGGCCCGAGCCACCGGTCTGCTTCTTGTGCACGTAGGTGAGCTTCTCCACCGTGCCGCGGATCGTCTCACGGTACGCCACCTGCGGCTTACCGATGTTCGCCTCGACGTTGAACTCGCGGCGCATGCGGTCCACGAGGATGTCGAGGTGCAGCTCGCCCATGCCGGCGATGACCGTCTGACCGGTCTCCTCGTCGTTGAAGACGCGGAAGGTCGGGTCCTCCTCGGCCAGGCGCTGGATCGCGACGCCCAGCTTCTCCTGGTCGGACTTGGTCTTCGGCTCGATGGCGACCTGGATGACCGGCTCCGGGAAGGTCATCGACTCCAGGATGACCGGGTTCGCCGGGTCGCTGAGCGTGTCGCCGGTGGTGGTCTGCTTGAGACCCTGGACGGCGATGATGTCGCCGGCCTGCGCCGACGGGCGCTCCTCACGCTTGTTCGCGTGCATCTGGTAGATCTTGCCGATCCGCTCCTTGCGGTCCTTGGTGGAGTTGACCACCTGGGAACCGGAGTCGAGCGTTCCGGAGTAGACCCGGACGTAGGTGAGCTTGCCGAGGTGCTTGTCCGTCTGGATCTTGAACGCCAGGCCCGAGAAGGGCTCGTCGTTCGACGGCTTGCGCACGATCGGGGTCTCACCGTCGACGGCCGTACCGTCGATGGCGGGGACGTCCAGCGGCGACGGCAGGAAGTCGACCACGGCGTCGAGCATGGGCTGAACGCCCTTGTTCTTGAACGCCGAGCCGCACAGCACCGGGTTGGCCTTGCTGGCGATCGTGGCGCGCCGGATGGCGGCCTTGATCTCGTCCTGGGAGACCTCTTCGCCTTCGAGGTACTTCTCCATGACGGCGTCGTCGACGTCGGCGAGCGTCTCGATGAGCTTCTCGCGCCACTCGTTCGCGGAGTCGACCAGGTCGGCCGGGATCTCCTCGATCGCGTAGTCCTCACCCTTGGTGGTCTCGCCGCGCCAGGTGAGCGCCCGCATGCCGATCAGGTCGACGACGCCGATGTGGTCGCCCTCGAGCCCGATCGGGATCTGCAGGACGAGCGGCGTGGCGTTGAGCCGGTCGATCATCATCTGCACACAGCGGAAGAAGTCCGCACCGGTCCGGTCGAGCTTGTTGACGAAGCACATCCGGGGAACGCGGTACTTGTCCGCCTGCCGCCAGACGTTCTCCGTCTGGGGCTCCACGCCGGCGACACCGTCGTAGACCGCGACGGCACCGTCGAGCACACGCAGCGACCGCTCGACCTCGACCGTGAAGTCGACGTGGCCGGGCGTGTCGATGATCTGGATCGTGTACCCGTTCCACTCGCACTTCGTGGCGGCGGAGGTGATGGTGATGCCGCGTTCCTGTTCCTGCTCCATCCAGTCCATGACGGCCGCGCCCTCGTGGACTTCACCGATCTTGTACGTGATACCGGTGTAGAACAGGATCCGCTCGGTCGTCGTGGTCTTACCAGCGTCGATGTGCGCCATGATGCCGATGTTGCGTACCTTGGCGAGCGCGTCTGCGGCGGCCACTTCAATCCCTACTTTTCTTCGTCGTCGTCTCTGCAGGACCGGTACGACTGACTGCGGTGGCCCGGCGGGAACCGGGCCGGCAGCGGGGTCTTACCAGCGGTAGTGCGCGAAGGCCTTGTTGGACTCCGCCATCTTGTGGGTGTCCTCGCGTCGCTTGACGGCAGCACCGAGACCGTTGCTGGCGTCGAGCAGCTCGTTCTGCAGGCGCTCGATCATGGTCTTCTCGCGGCGGGCCTTGGAGTACTGGACCAGCCAGCGCAGACCGAGGGTGGTCTGCCGCGGAGTGCGGACCTCGACCGGCACCTGGTAGGTCGCGCCACCGACACGGCGGCTGCGGACCTCGAGGGTCGGCTTGACGTTGTCCATGGCGCGCTTGAGCGTCACCACGGGATCGGTGCCGCTCTTCTCACGGCAGCCCTCGAGGGCGCCGTAGACGATGCGCTCGGCGAGCTGACGCTTGCCCCCGACCAGGATCTTGTTCACCAGCTGGGTGACCAGAGGTGAGTTGTAAACCGGGTCCGGAACCACCGGGTGGCGCGGAGCGGGGCCCTTACGCGGCATGTCAGCTCTTCTCCTTCTTCGCGCCGTAACGGCTGCGGGCCTGCTTGCGGTTGCGGACACCCTGGGTGTCCAGCGAACCGCGGACGATCTTGTAGCGGACGCCCGGGAGGTCCTTAACGCGACCGCCGCGCACGAGCACGATCGAGTGCTCCTGCAGGTTGTGGCCGACGCCCGGGATGTACGCCGTCACCTCGATCTGGCTGCTGAGCTTCACACGAGCGACCTTGCGCAGCGCAGAGTTCGGCTTCTTGGGGGTGGTGGTGTACACGCGCGTGCACACGCCGCGCCGCTGGGGGCTTCCCTTCAGCGCCGGCGTCTTGGTCTTACTCGTCTTCGCCTGGCGGCCCTTTCGGACCAGCTGCTGGATCGTGGGCACCGGGTTTCTCCGCTCCCTTCGGCCGCCCTTATAGCGGCCGCAATGTCTTCGTTTGCGTTGTGCGTCGTGAGACCCCGGTTTGGGTCTCCGACACCCGCGGTCGGGCGTGTCGTCCGGCTCACGGTCCCGCCGCGCGCTTGACACACGCAACGAGTGTTCTGTCTTTGTCAGGGCTGCAACCCTGTCGTGCCACTGCCCCGTCGATTACCACAGACTCGGGCGCACGCACGAGTTGCCCGGGCGAGCCCGGGCACGAGGGGAAAGAGTACCCACCTCAGGGACACAGGTCAAAACGAGCCTGCTTCCCCTGATGGACATCTCCAACTAACAAGTGTACCGGGTGCCTCGGCACGACAGAGCCGCGGTGTCGGATCCGGCACCACGAGGTCTCACGAGGACTGCAACACCACTACCAACAACAGCGTCAGCACCGCGATTCCCAGCCCGGCTCCCCCGCACCAGACCCCCGCCACGGCGATGCCGTTGCCGGTGAAGCGGACCCGGCCCGAGCGCCCGGAGCGGCTGATCAGCCGCCGGGCGACCAGGCCGACACCAACGGCGCCGCCGCCGAGCAGCACGCTCAGCAGGGCGAACGCGCCCGCCACCCAGCCACCCCAGCCGTCCGACGAGCCGGCGATGCCGAAGCAGAGCACCAAGGTGGATACGAGGATCGAGGCGATGCCGGCGATCATCGCGCCCACCGCCAGCCCGGACGTGATCGGCGTGACTCTGAGCTGGACCAGACCGAACCCGGTGCCGGGAACGGGCTCCACCCGCGCCGGCGTCCACAACTCGTTCGACTTCGGCGGCATGACGCCGGGCGCCTGCCCCGGCGGCCCCTGCCCGGACGGTGGCTGTCCGTACGGCGCCGCCGGCGGTGCCGACCACGAACCTGGCTGTTGCGTCACGGACCGTCCCTCTCACCGCTTACCGCTGGATCATCGAGCCTTTCAACCTGGCCTCGGGCCGGCGGCATCCGGGCCGTTGGCGGCCGCCGGGATCTGCCGCCCGGGCCACGTTGAAAAGGCTCATCGAGCATGTCACCCGAACGTGGTCCGGCACAGCCCCGGGGCCCGCTGACGGGCTCTCAGTCGGTGTTCGCGTCGAAGTCCTGCCCACCCGGTGCGCCGGCGAGGTGCAACAGCCCGGCGATCGTCGCCACCACAAGCGCGGTGAGCGCCAGCACGATCCCCACCCAGGCCAGCAGCCGGCCGCGGCGCACCCAGATCATGCCGGTCAGGTAGCCGCCGGCCGAGTAGGCCTGGCGCTCGGCCTGGCGGGCCAGCAGCAACGCGACGGTGGCGGGAATCACGCCGCCGACGAACGCCCCGGTCAGGAACGCCACCAGGCCGAGCGCGAAGACGGCACGCGCCTTGGTCGACGGAGCCGGATCCGGATCCATCGGGTGGCGGGTGGGCACGGCGGTGGCGGGGAGTGTCACCCATCCATCTTAGGAACACCGAAGGGCGGCCGCGCGTGGATGCGCGGCCGCCCTTGCGGTGATACGTGAAACCCTTAGCGGTACGACCCGAAGTCGAAGTCGTCCAGCGGCACAGCCTGCCCGCTGGCCGGCCCGAAGCCGTAGTCGGTCTCGGGGTACCCGGTCATCGAGTACACCTTGGCCTTCGCCTCCTCGGTCGGCTCGACCCGGATGTTGCGGTACTTGCTGATGCCGGTACCGGCCGGGATGAGCTTGCCGATGATGACGTTCTCCTTGAGGCCCACCAGCGAGTCGCTGCGCGAGTTGATCGCAGCGTCGGTGAGCACCCGGGTGGTCTCCTGGAAGGAGGCCGCCGAGAGCCAGGAGTCGGTCGCCAGCGAGGCCTTGGTGATACCCATCAGCACCGGACGACCGGCGGCGGGCTCGCCACCCTCGCCGACGAGCCGGCGGTTCTCCGACTCGAAGAGCGCCCGGTCGACCAGCACGCCCGGCAGGAACTCGGTCGCGCCGGAGTCGATGACCGTCACCCGCTTGAGCATCTGGCGGATGATGATCTCGATGTGCTTGTCGTGGATGAGCACACCCTGCGAGCGGTAGACCTCCTGGACCTCACTGGTCAGGTGGACCTGGACCGCCCGCGGACCCATGATCCGCAGAAGCTCGTGCGGGTCGATGGTGCCCTCGGTGAGCTTCTCGCCGACCGCTACGTGATCGCCGTCGAGCGCCCGGAGCTTGACCCGCTTCGAGATCTTGTCGTAGACGATCTCTTCGCTGCCGTCGTCCGGGATCACGATGATCTTCCGCGACCGCTCGCCGTCCTCGATGCGGATGCGACCCGGGGTGTCGGCGATGGGCGCCTTGCCCTTGGGCACGCGGGCCTCGAAGATCTCCTGCACACGCGGCAGACCCTGGGTGATGTCCTCACCCGCGACACCACCGGTGTGGAAGGTACGCATCGTCAGCTGCGTGCCGGGCTCACCGATGGACTGGGCCGCGATGATGCCGACGGCCTCGCCGATGTCGACCGACTTGCCGGTCGGCAGCGAACGGCCGTAGCAGGCCGCACACACGCCGAGCTTCGACTCGCAGGTCAGGACGCTGCGCACCCGGACCGTCTCCACCCCGGCGGCGACAAGCTTGTCGACCAGGATCGAGTTGAGGTCCTCACCACGCGCAACCGCGATGCTTCCGTCGGGGCCGACGATGTCGTCCGCGATGGTGCGGGCGTGCACGCCGGTCTCGGCGTGCGTGTGCACGACGAGGGTGCCGTCGGGCTCGCGGTCGCTCACCGTCATCGGGATCGCGCGATCGGTGCCGCAGTCCTCTTCACGGATGATGACGTCCTGCGAGACGTCCACCAGACGCCGGGTCAGGTAACCCGAGTCGGCGGTACGCAGCGCGGTGTCGGCCAGACCCTTACGGGCACCGTGCGTGGAGATGAAGTACTCCAGCACGGTCAGACCCTCGCGGTACGACGAGGTGATCGGGCGCGGGATGATCTCGCCCTTGGGGTTGGCCACCAGACCACGGATCGCGGCGATCTGCCGGAGCTGGAGCAGGTTGCCGCGAGCGCCGGAGTTGATCATGACCCAGAGCGGGTTCTCCTGCGGCAGCGCCGTCTCCATCTCCTTCGAGATGTCCTTGGTCGCGTTGGTCCAGATGTCGATGAGCTCGCCGCGACGTTCCTCGGCGGTCATCAGGCCCCGCTGGTACTGCTTGTCGATGCGGTCCGCCTCGCCCTGGTAGCGAGCGATGATCTCCGGCTTGCGCGGAGGACCGATGACGTCGCCCATACCGATCGTCACACCGGACCAGGTGGCCCAGTGGAAGCCGGCCTCCTTGAGCGCGTCCAGGGTCGCCGCCAGGGCGACCTTGGGGAAGCGCTCGGCGAGGTCGTTGACGATCGCGGAGAGCTGACCCTTGCGGATCTCGTAGTTGACGTAGCGGTAGCCCGACGGCAGCGTCTCGTTGAAGAGCACCCGTCCCAGGGTGGTCTCGACGAGCAGCTTGTCGCCCGACTCCCAGCCCTCGGGCTTCGCCCAGGCCGGCTGGTCGCCGCCGTTGTCGACCTCGAGCACCTCCGGCAGGCGGATCTTCACGAGCGCCTGCAGGTGCAGCTCGCCGTTGTCGAACGCCATCCGTGCCTCGGCGTCCGAGCTGAAGACCCGGCCCTCACCCTTCGCACCCTTGGTGAGGTGCGTCAGGTAGTAGAGGCCGATGACCATGTCCTGGGTGGGCATGGTGACCGGCTTGCCGTCGGCCGGCTTGAGGATGTTGTTCGACGAAAGCATCAGGATCCGGGCCTCGGCCTGCGCCTCGGCCGACAGCGGCACGTGCACCGCCATCTGGTCACCGTCGAAGTCGGCGTTGAACGCCGTACAGACGAGCGGGTGGATCTGGATCGCCTTGCCCTCGACCAGCTGCGGCTCGAAGGCCTGGATGCCCAGGCGGTGCAGGGTCGGCGCGCGGTTCAGCAGCACCGGGTGCTCGCTGATGACCTCTTCGAGGACGTCCCACACGACGGCGCGCTGACGCTCGACCATCCGCTTGGCCGACTTGATGTTCTGCGCGTGGTTCAGGTCGACCAGGCGCTTCATCACGAACGGCTTGAACAGCTCCAACGCCATCTGCTTCGGCAGGCCGCACTGGTGCAGCTTGAGCCGGGGGCCGACGACGATGACGGAACGGCCGGAGTAGTCGACACGCTTGCCGAGCAGGTTCTGCCGGAAGCGGCCCTGCTTGCCCTTGAGCATGTCGGACAGCGACTTCAGCGGACGGTTACCCGGGCCGGTGACCGGCCGGCCGCGGCGGCCGTTGTCGAACAGCGCGTCGACGGCCTCCTGCAGCATCCGCTTCTCGTTGTTGACGATGATCTCGGGGGCACCGAGGTCGATCAGTCGCTTGAGCCGGTTGTTGCGGTTGATGACCCGGCGGTACAGGTCGTTCAGGTCGCTGGTCGCGAAGCGGCCACCGTCGAGCTGCACCATCGGGCGCAGGTCCGGCGGGATGACCGGGACGCAGTCCAGCACCATGCCGAGCGGCGAGTTGCGGGTGTTCAGGAACGCGGCGACGACCTTGAGCCGCTTGAGCGCACGGATCTTACGCTGGCCCTTGCCGCTGCGGATGGTCTCGCGCAGCGACTCGGCCTCGGCGTCGAGGTCCATGTTCTCCAGCAGCGCCTTGATCGCCTCGGCGCCCATGCCACCGGTGAAGTACTCCCCGAAACGGTCGCGCAGCTCGCGGTAGAGCAGTTCGTCGGTGACGAGCTGCTTGCTGTCGAGCTTGCGGAAGGTGTCGAGCACCTCGTCGAGCCGGTCGATCTCGCGCTGCGCCTTGTCACGGATCTGGCGCATCTCGCGTTCGCCGGCCTCCTTGACCTTGCGGCGCACGTCGGCCTTGGCACCCTCGGCCTCGAGCTCGGCGAGATCCTGCTCGAGCTTGGCGGCCCGCTTCTCGATCTCGGAGTCGCGGCTGTTCTCGGACTGCCGCTTCTCGGCGAAGATCTCGTTCTCGATGGTGGACATGTCGCGGTGACGCGCCTCGGCGTCAACGCTCGTGATCACGTACGAGGCGAAGTAGATGATCTTCTCGAGATCCTTGGGCGCCAGGTCGAGCAGGTAGCCCAGCCGGCTCGGCACACCCTTGAAGTACCAGATGTGCGTGACCGACGCGGCCAGCTCGATGTGGCCCATGCGCTCACGGCGCACCTTGGACCGGGTCACCTCGACGCCGCAGCGCTCACAGATGATGCCCTTGAACCGAACCCGCTTGTACTTTCCGCAGTAGCACTCCCAGTCCCGCTGAGGACCGAAGATCTTCTCGCAGAAGAGTCCGTCCTTCTCGGGCTTGAGCGTGCGGTAGTTGATCGTCTCGGGCTTCTTGACCTCACCGTGCGACCACTGGCGGATGTCGTCAGCAGTAGCAAGGCCGATGCGCAACTCGTCGAAGAAGTTGACGTCGAGCACTTGGTCTATCCCTCGTGTTTCGTTGCTCGGATATTTTCCAGGCCGGCGGGGGCGTCCCCGGCGATCTCAGATCACCGGGGACGCTTCCGTCAGATCTCTTCGACGCTGCTGACGCCCTCGTTGGGACGCCGCGACAGGTCGATGCCGAGTTCTTCCGCGGCCCGGAAGACCTCGTCGTCGGTCTCACGCATTTCCAGGGCCACGCCGTCGCTGGAGAGCACCTCGACATTCAGGCACAGCGACTGCAGCTCCTTGAGCAGCACCTTGAACGACTCGGGGATTCCCGGCTCCGGGATGTTCTCGCCCTTGACGATGGCCTCGTAGACCTTCACGCGGCCCAGGACGTCGTCGGACTTGATGGTGAGCAGTTCCTGCAGTGCGTAAGCCGCACCGTAGGCCTGCATCGCCCAACACTCCATCTCGCCGAACCGCTGGCCACCGAACTGCGCCTTACCACCCAGCGGCTGCTGCGTGATCATCGAGTACGGGCCGGTCGAGCGAGCGTGGATCTTGTCGTCGACCAGGTGGTTCAGCTTCAGGATGTAGACGTAGCCGACCGAGATCGGGTCCGGCAGCGGTTCACCGGAGCGACCGTCGAAGAGCTGCGCCTTGCCGTCGCCGTTGACCAACCGCTTACCGTCACGGTTGACCACCGTCGACTCGAGGAGGCCCTTGATCTCCTCCTCGCGGGCGCCGTCGAAGACTGGCGTCGCGACGTTGCTGTCCTTCGGAGACTCGTGCGCCTCGATGGCCCGCAGCTGCCGCTTCCAGTCGGCGTCGTCGCCCTCGACCTCCCAGCCCGTCTTGGCGATCCACCCGAGGTGGGTCTCCAGGACCTGGCCGATGTTCATACGCGAGGGCACACCGAGCGGGTTGAGCACGATGTCGACCGGCGTCCCGTCCTCGAGGAACGGCATGTCCTCGATGGGCAGGATCTTCGAGATGACGCCCTTGTTGCCGTGCCGGCCGGCGAGCTTGTCGCCGTCCTGGATCTTGCGCTTCTGCGCGACGTAGACCCGTACCAGCTCGTTCACGCCCGGGGGCAGCTCGTCGCCGTCCTCGCGCGAGAAGGTGCGTACGCCGATGACCGTGCCGGTCTCGCCGTGCGGCACCTTCAGCGAGGTGTCCCGGACCTCCCGGGCCTTCTCGCCGAAGATCGCGCGCAGCAGCCGCTCCTCGGGGGTCAGCTCGGTCTCGCCCTTGGGCGTCACCTTGCCGACCAGGATGTCGCCGGGCACGACCTCGGCACCGATCCGGATGATGCCGCGCTCGTCCAGGTCGGCGAGCATTTCCTCGCTGACGTTGGGGATGTCGCGGGTGATCTCTTCCGGGCCGAGCTTGGTGTCGCGGGCGTCGACCTCGTGCTCCTCGATGTGGATCGAGGTGAGGACGTCCTGCTGCACGAGGCGCTGCGACAGGATGATCGCGTCCTCGTAGTTGTGGCCTTCCCAGCACATGAACGCGACGAGCAGGTTCCGGCCGAGGGCCATCTCCCCCTCGTCGGTGCACGGACCGTCGGCGATGACCTGGCCTGCCTCGACCCGGTCGCCCTCGAAGACGACGGGCTTCTGGTTGACGCAGGAGCCGGCGTTGCTGCGACGGAACTTGTGCAGCAGGTAGGTCCGGCGGTGGCCGTCGTCCTGGTGCACCGTCACGTAGTCGGCGCACAGGTCCTCGACCAGGCCGCCGACCTCGGCCACGACCACGTCGCCGGCGTCGACCGCGGCACGGTATTCCATGCCCGTACCGACCAGCGGGGCCTCGGCCTTGACCAGCGGAACCGCCTGACGCTGCATGTTGGCGCCCATGAGGGCGCGGTTCGCGTCGTCGTGCTCGAGGAACGGGATCATCGCCGTCGCGACCGAGGTCATCTGCCGCGGCGAGACGTCCATGTAGTCGACCTGCTCGCCGGGGACGTAGTCGATCTCGCCGCCCTTACGGCGGACGAGAACGCGGTCCTCGGCGTACGTGCCGTCGCTCTTGAGCGGCGCGTTGGCCTGTGCCTTGACGAACCGGTCCTCTTCGTCGGCCGTCAGGTAGTCGACCTGGTCGGTGACCCGGCCGTTCTCCACCCGCCGGTACGGCGTCTCGATGAACCCGAACGGGTTGACCCGGGCGAACGTCGAAAGGGCACCGATCAGGCCGATGTTCGGGCCTTCCGGCGTCTCGATCGGGCACATCCGGCCATAGTGGGACGTGTGCACGTCACGGACCTCGAAGCCGGCCCGCTCACGGGACAGGCCGCCGGGGCCGAGCGCGCTCAGCCGCCGCCGGTGGGTCAGGCCCGCCAGCGGGTTGGTCTGGTCCATGAACTGCGACAGCTGCGACGTACCGAAGAACTCCTTGATCGCGGCCACCACGGGGCGGATGTTGATCAGGGTCTGCGGCGTGATCGCCTCGACGTCCTGGGTCGTCATGCGCTCACGGACGACGCGCTCCATCCGGGACAGGCCGACGCGCACCTGGTTCTGGATGAGCTCGCCGACAGTGCGCAGGCGACGGTTGCCGAAGTGGTCGATGTCGTCGGCCTCGTAGCCCTCCTCACCGGCGTGCAGCCGGCAGAGGTAGTCCACGGTCTTGACGATGTCTTCCTCGGTCAACGTGCCCCGGACGATCGGGACGTCGATGTCGAGCTTCTTGTTGAACTTGTAACGGCCGACCTTGGCGACGTCGTACCTCTTCGGGTTGAAGAAGAGGTTGTCGAGCAGGGTCTGCGCGTTCTCCCGCGTCGGCGGCTCGCCAGGGCGGAGCTTGCGGTAGATGTCGAGCAGGGCCTCGTCCTGCCCGGCGATGTGGTCCTTCTCGAGCGTCGTCATGAGCAGCTCGGACCAGCCGAACCGCTCCCGGATCTGATCCGCCGACCAACCGATCGCCTTGAGCAGGACGGTGACGGCCTGCCGGCGCTTGCGGTCGATGCGGACACCGACGGTGTCACGCTTGTCGATATCGAACTCGAGCCAGGCACCCCGGCTCGGGATGACCTTGACGCTGGAAAGGTCGCGGTCGGAGGTCTTGTCCGGCTCCTTCGTGAAGTACACGCCCGGCGAACGGACGAGCTGACTCACCACGACGCGCTCAGTGCCGTTGATGACGAACGTCCCCTTGGGGGTCATCATCGGGAAGTCACCCATGAACACCGTCTGGCTCTTGATCTCGCCAGTGGTGTTGTTGGTGAACTCCGCGGTCACGAACAGCGGTGCGCAGTAGGTCAGGTCCTTCTCCTTGCACTCCTCGATCGAGGCCTTGACCTCGTCGAAGCGCGGCGCTGAGAAGGACAGCGACATGGTGCCGGAAAAGTCCTCAATGGGACTGATCTCTTCGAGGATCTCTGCGAGGCCCGAGTGGGCGTGCGGATCGTCCGTCGAGCGCGCTTGCCAAGCCTCGTTCCCGACCAACCAGTCGAAGGACTCCGTCTGGAGGGCGAGGAGGTTTGGGACCTCAAGTTGCTCGGTGATCCTGCCGAACGAGATACGGCGGGGAGCGTAAGCGCTCGACGTACGACTGGTCTTCGCAGGGCGGGAAGCTGCCAAGATGCGTCCTTCCGAGGACCGGTGCTGCTGATGCGGCTGAGCTGCTGATGCAACTGTCTGCGTCACTTGTCTGCGTGCACTCCAATGAACCCCCAGGAAATCATCCGAATGGATATTCCTGCAGGGCTCAAGACAGAAGGCAGCGCAAACTAGCAGTGTAGCCGCTCGGCTAACCGCTGTCCAGCCCACACCAGAGGGTGCCTGCGGAACGCATCCCCGCGGCCTCTGACCTGCGCCTCCACGGTCAGTGCCTCGTGCGGGGCCGCTCGGAACGCGGCTACTCTCCCTCGGGTGCCGATCTGCGAGGACCCGAAGAATCGGGTGTACCCGCAGGGCGGCTGTCGCAAGCGCGGAAACTTGCTGATGTCAGCGTGCCTGTCACGGGACACACAGTCAAGGGCTGCGCCGCGGGTCGGTCCTGCGCCGTCGCCCGGCGGGCGCGCCAAAGCGACTTTAGCGGACGAAAAGCGGGCGATGGCGGCTTTTGTCCGTCGACCTTCAGACGGCCGGTGAAACCGCCCCTGACCTGCTGATTCCATCGAAACGGAAACGGGGGCGACGGTCCACACGGACCGTCACCCCCGACACACGAAGCCTTAGATCACTTAAGCGTGACTTTCGCGCCTTCGCCCTCGAGCTTGGCCTTGGCGGCCTCGGCCTTCTCCTTGTTGACACCCTCGAGGATCGCCTTGGGGGCGGCCTCGACGGCGTCCTTGGCCTCCTTGAGGCCCAGGCCGGTCAGCTCACGCACGACCTTGATGACCTGGATCTTCTTGCCACCGTCACCCTCGAGGACGACGTCGAACGAGTCCTTCTCGGCCTCGGCCTCGGCGGGGGCCGCAGCGCCACCGGCGGCCGCGACGGCCACCGGCGCGGCGGCCGTGACCTCGAAGACCTCCTCGAACTGCTTCACGAACTCGGAGAGCTCGATGAGGGTCATTTCCTTGAACGCGCCGAGCAGCTCGTCGGTGCTGAGCTTCGCCATGTCTGGCAACCTTTCGTTGTTCCTGTGGATTGAAAGTCAAACTCCGCTCGTGGCCCGATCAGGCCTCGGCGGAACCGTCCTGTGCGCGCTTGTCCTGCAGAGCCGCGGCCAGGCGAGCAACCTTGGCGAGCGGGGCCTGGAACGTCGCCGCCGCCTTGGTCAGGTTGCCCTTCATGGCGCCGGCGAGCTTCGCCAGCAGCACCTCGCGGGACTCGAGGTCGGCGATCTTGCTGACCTCTTCGGCCGAGACGGCCTTGCCCTCGAAGACGCCGCCCTTGATGACCAGGACAGGGTGGGCCTTGGCGAAGGCACGAAGGCCCTTGGCCGCCTCGACCGGGTCCCCGCCCACGAAGGCGAGCGCGGTAGGACCGGTGAACAGCGCGTCGAGGCCCTCGATGCCCGCGTCGGTCGCAGCCCGCTTGGCGAGCGTGTTCTTCGACACGGAGTACTTGGTCTCGTTGCCGAGCGAGCGCCGCAGCTCGGTGATCTCCGAGACCGTGAGGCCGCGATACTCGGTCAACAGGGTGGCCGTCGAGTTACGGAAGTTGTCCGTGAGCTCGGCGACGGCAGAGGCCTTGTCGGCCCGGACCGGCTTGTCCGCCATGTCCCTCCTCTCTCAGTGCTGGGCCGCCGGTCGTCTGACAGGCCCGAACATGAGAAACGCCCCGGCGCAGGACGCACGGGGCGGGACACGGACACCTTGCGGCGTCGGCGTGATCACGAACCGTTCTCCCCTGCGCGGGCCGCCCGCAAGTTGCGAGGCCTTCGTCCGCGACCCGTGAGGGTGCGGCGACCAGCGGTCTATGGGTGGAACTTCAAAGAGGAAGAATACGCGGCCGAACACCCGAAGCCAAATCGGCGTCAGGAGCGGCTCTTGCGCAGCCGGGCGTACCCGGCGAGCGCCACCGCGCACCACGCCAGCGCCCAGCCGCTGAGCAGCCACAACGCGAAGGCGGACGGCGAGGAGTCGGCCGCCAGCGCCCGGGCGGTGGCCATCACCGGGGGAACCAGCCACGGCGCGAACGAGCCGCCGAGGCCGAGGACGATCACCAGGACCGCGCCGACGACCAGCACCGTGATCCCGTTACGGACGGTACGCGTCACCGCGCGGCTGGCCAGCGCGCCCAGCGCCACCGCGGCGGGCAGCGCCAGCAGATGCGCCAGCACCCCGAGCGCGATGCCGGCCGCCGTCGACGGCTCGGCGGAGCCCGGGAGCGGACCGCGGACCGCGTGGAACGGCCACCAGGGCACCAGCATGGCGACGGCGCAGAAGACCGCTCCGAGTACCGCGGCGGCCAGCAGCCCGGCGCACGCCTCCCGGCGGGGCCCGACCGTCAGCCGGGCCAGCCGGCGCTGCACGTCCGGCTCCGCGTCCAGCACCAGCTTGGCCTGCCAGGCGAGCACCGGGAAGAGCATCACGGCGGAGTAGCCGTACGCCGGGGCGGCCGCGGACTGCCCACCGCCGTGCACGACCGCGAGGACCACCAGGGCGGCGATCACCGGCGCCAGGGCACGCCCGCTGCGTACGAACCCCGCGAGGCGCATCAGGACGAGCGCGTTCACCGTGCCCGCTCCGCGCGTACGCCGAGGACGCGGTGACCGTCGGCACGCAGCCGGGCCATCGTGTGGTCGGCGTCCGTCCGGCGGACGGCGACCTCGACGACCACCTCGTCGGGTTCCTCCCGCGGCTCGTCCCCCGCCGGCGTCACCGTGCCGTCGGCGACCGTCCAGCGGATCGCGTGCGGCAGGCCGGCGATCTCGCCGCGGTGGTCGCTGACCAGCACCGCGCCGCCGGCGGCGGTGACCTCGCCGACGACCTGCGGTATCAGCGTGCGGGCCGCCGAGTCGAGGCCCTCCCACGGCTCGTCGAGCACCAGCAGGCCCGGGGTGACGAGCAGCGCCTGTGCGAGGCCGACCTTCTGTGCGGTGCCCTTGGAGAGGTCGGCCAGGCGGGTGTAACGGTGCTCGCCGAGGCCGAGGCGCTCGATCCAGCGGTCGGTTGCGGCGCCGCCGCGCAGGCCGCGCAGGGCGGCCATGCGGGTCAGATACTGCTCCGTCGTGAACGGCTGATCGGCCGGGAAACGCTCCGGGACCCAGCCGACGACCGGCGGGCGCCCCCGGACCGCCCCGTGCACCGGGCGCAGCACGCCGGCGGCCAGCTGCAACAGGGTGGACTTGCCGGCGCTGTTGCGGCCCAGCACGACCACCGTGGCGCCGGGCTCGACGGTGGCGTCCACCGTCCGCAGCGTCCAGCCCGCGCGGCGCGCGTACCGGAACCAGACGTCGTCGAATCGCACGGCGGAAGCCTCGCACAGAAGAAGCCCCCGGGGTGTACCCCGGGGGCTTCCTACGTGTGGCTGACGATCAGTTGTCGGACTTCTCGCCGCGCAGGTTCTTCACCATGTTCGGGTCGATCTGCACGCCGGGGCCCATCGTGGTGCTGACGGTGACCTTCTTCAGGTACTTGCCCTTGGCGGCCGACGGCTTGGCCCGCAGGACCTCGTCGAGCACGGCGGCGTAGTTCTCCACCAGCTGGTCCTCGCTGAACGAGGCCTTGCCGATGATCAGGTGCAGGTTGGAGTGCTTGTCCACCCGGAAGGTGATCTTGCCGCCCTTGATGTCCGAGACGGCCTTGGTCACGTCCATGGTGACGGTGCCCGTCTTCGGGTTCGGCATGAGGCCGCGGGGGCCGAGGATCCGGGCGATCCGGCCGATCTTGGCCATCTGGTCCGGGGTGGCGATCGCGGCGTCGAAGTCGAGCCAGCCACCCTGGATGCGGGCGACGAGCTCGTCCGTGCCGACCTCGTCGGCGCCGGCCGCGGCGGCCTCCTCGGCCTTGGCGCCCTGCGCGAAGACGATCACGCGGGCCGTCTTGCCGGTGCCGTGCGGCAGGTTGACCACGCCGCGGACCATCTGGTCGGCCTTGCGGGGGTCGACGCCGAGCCGCATCGCGACCTCGACGGTGGCGTCGAACTTGGTGGGGCTGGTGTCCTTGGCCAGCTTCACGGCCTCGGCGGGCTCGTAGAGCTTCGCGACGTCGATCTGCTCGGCGGCCTTGCGGTAAGCCTTGCTGCGCTGCATTTCTCTCTTACTCCTGTGGTAGATGGCGGGGCGCGCCGTTCGCGCCCCTCCCACGACGTACGTCTTTAGATCTTGGCGACCTGGTTGAAGTTGAGCTCAACCGGAGTCTCGCGGCCGAAGATGGAGACCAGCACCTTGAGCTTCTGCTGGTCGGCGTTGATCTCACTGATCGACGCCGGCAGCGACGCGAAGGCACCGTCGGTGACGGTGACGGAGTCGCCGACCTCGAAGTCCAGCACGCGAATCTCGGGCTTCGCCTTCTTCTCCTCGGCCTCGACGGCCGGGGCCAGCCACTTCAGCACCTCGTCGAGCGACAGCGGCGCCGGGCGGTCGACCCGGTCCGTGGCGCCCACGAAGCCCGTGACACCCGGCGTGTTGCGCACGCACGAGTACGACTCGGGGCTGAGGTCCATCCGGACCAGGATGTAGCCGGGGAAGACCTTGTTCTGCACCTGGAGGCGCTTGCCGTTCTTGACCTCGACCTCTTCGCGGGTCGGCACCTCGACCTGGAAGATGAAGTCCTCCATGTCGAGGCTGGTGATCCGGGTCTCGAGGTTGGTCTTGACCTTGTTCTCGTAGCCGGCGTACGAGTGCACCACGTACCAGTCGCCCGGTGCGTAGCGCAGCTTCTGCCGCAGCTCGGCGACCGGGTCGTAGTTGTCGTCAGCCTCGGGGGCCTCCGCCTCGGCGACGGGCTCTGCGCTGGCGGCCTCTACCGACTCGGCGTCATCCGCCGTCGCGACCGTGGACTGCTCGTCGGCGGTCGGGGCGGTCTCGTCGTCGTACTCAGGCACGCTTGCTCACTTCCGTAGCTATCAGCTTCAGTTGCCGAACGTCGCCAGAACGGCCTTGCCGAACGCGAAGTCGAGCGTCACCACGATCGTCGTCACCACGGTGACGAACACGACCACCACGCTCGTGTAGGTCAGCAGTTCCTTGCGGGTCGGCCAGATGACCTTACGCAGCTCGCTGACGACCTCGCGGAAGAAACCGCCGATGCGGTTGCCACCGCGGCGGGTCGTCTTCGTCGTCTTCGAACCGCCCGAGTCGGCTTCGCGGTCGGCCTTGTCGCCGCCGCTGGTCACCGGCTCGTCGGCTGCATCGACGTCGTCGTCCTGGACGTCACCGTCGGTGAACGCCTCGTCCTCGGGGCGGTCGCCTGCAGCGTCGTCACCGGGTCGCTTCCTCTCGGCCACTTCCGCCCTCTTCCGTCGTCGATAGGGGTGTCGCATCGGCGCTGTATGCGGCGCTCGGTCAAGCCGGCCGCCCGCCGCCGGGCGGACCGGCCGTTTGGCCGGTCCGGATACTGGGCCGATCGGTGCGCAGGGGTGACAGGACTTGAACCTGCAGCCTGCGGTTTTGGAGACCGCTGCTCTGCCAATTGAGCTACACCCCTTTGTGGGGCGCTCCTGCCCGTCGCAGCGCGAAAGGCAGGGTTCACTACCCCACGGCGGACCAGTGTACGGGTAGGTCCGCCGCTTTCCCAACCCGGGCCTACCTCTTACGGATGGTCGCCCTCGCGAGTGACAGGACCTTCTCGCCGTTGCAGGTCGCGGTCAGTTCGAGCTTGGTGAGGCCGTCGTCGGTGACCTCCTTGACCACACCGGTCACCACGACCTCAGTGCCCTCGTCGGTGTCCGGCACCGGGACCGGGCGGGAGAACCGCACGCCGAACTCGACCACGGCGTCCGGCGCACCGGCCCAGGCGGAGACCGCGCGGCCGGCCAGGGCCATCGTGTACATCCCGTGTGCGATCACGCCGGGCAGGCCGACGCTGTTCGCGATCCGCTCGCTCCAGTGGATCGTGTTGAAGTCGCCGGAGGCGCCGCAGTAGCGGATCAGGTCGGCCCGGGTGACGGTGAACGTCTGGGTGGGCAGTGTCTCGGCCATGATCATTCCTCCCCGCGCTGTACAAGCTTGGACCAGACCGTGACGACGGCCTCGCCGGCCTCGGTGGTGACGTCGGTGCGGGTCGTCAGGAAGTCGTGCCCGCCCCGCGAGGTGATCTCCTCGACCGTGTTCACGCAGACCAGCGAGTCGCCGGCGACCACCGGTCGGGTGTAGGCGAACCGCTGGTCGCCGTGCACCACCCGGCTGTAGTCCAGCCCGAGCTCGGGGTCGGCGACGATCTGACTGCTGCTGGCGGTCATGGTGATCACGACCGGGAACGTGGGAGGCGCCACGACGTCGGCGTATCCGATGGCGCGGGCGGCCTCCGGGTCGTGGTACTCGGCATCCGTGGCGCCGATCGCGGTGGCGAACTCACGGATCTTCTCGCGGCCCACGAGATAGGGCGCGGTGGGCGGCCAGCTGCGGCCGGCGAACGACTGGTCCAGAGGCATTGCTTGAAAATACTCTGCGGCGACCGGAAACCGGTCGCCGCAGCGGGCCTTGCTTTTTCGGTATGTCGTCAGCGGGTCTCGCGGTGCAGCGTGTGCTTGCCGTCCCGGGGGCAGAACTTCTTGAGCTCGATGCGGTCCGGGTCGTTACGGCGGTTCTTGCGGGTGATGTAGTTCCGCTCCTTGCACTCCGTACACGCCAAGGTGATCTTGGGACGGACGTCGGTCGCCTTGGCCACGGCGGGGTGCCTTCCTGCTAACGGGATTCACATACGACATACCAGCGTAGACGCTAGCCGCGCTGACATGCAAAAACCTGGACAGATGCCCGGGTCGTACGGCATCCGGGACGGGTCCCGGATGAGTAGCGGTGGCCGGACTTGAACCGGCGACACAGCGATTATGAGCCGCTTGCTCTGCCATCTGAGCTACACCGCCGCGCCAGGCTCTCGGTCACGAACCCGGGTGGAGCCCCCTTACGGAATCGAACCGTAGACCTTCTCCTTACCATGGAGACGCTCTGCCGACTGAGCTAAGGGGGCGCGCGCGATCTCTCGCGTGATGCGCAGACAGAAGCTTACACGGCCGGGCACCCGAGGTGAAATCGCCTCCCTGGCCCGGCGAAAGGGCAGGTCAGCGCGTTGTGTCAGCCGACCGCGCGCAGCCGGCGCACCTCGCCCGTCGGGGTCTCCTCGGGCTCCGTCTGCGCGCTGAGCCAGGTGTTCAGCCGCTCGACCGGCAGCGGCCGGCTGAAGAAGTAGCCCTGGCCGATCTCGCAGCCGAGCTCGGCCAGCAGGTCGAAGGTCAGCTCGCTCTCGACGCCCTCGGCGACCACGGTGAGGCCGAACTCACGGGACAGCCCGATCACCGCGCGCACGATGGCGAGGTCACCCGAATCGGTCGCCATCCCCTGCACGAAACTGTCGTCGATCTTCACCTCGTGCACCGGGAGCTGCCGCAGGTACGACAGCGAGGACGCGCCGGTGCCGAAGTCGTCGACCGACAGCCGCACGCCGAGGTCGCGCAGCCGGTAGAGGGTCGGCAGGGCGCGTTCGATCTCGCCGAGCATGCTCGGCTCCGAGATCTCGAAGGTGACCTGGCCCGCCGCCACCCGGTACTGCTTGAGGAGCCCGTGCACCTGGTCGGGGAAGCGCGGGTCCAGCAGCGTCCGCGCGGACAGGTTCACGGCGATGGAGAGCGGCCGTCCGGCGTCCGCCCACTCCCGGCAGTGCCGCAGGCCCGCGGTCAGCACCACCTCGGTGAGGCGGTGCAGCTGACCGGTGTGCTCGGCGACGGCGACGAAGTCCTCCGGGGACACCTCGCCGTGCGCGGGGTGCTGCCAGCGCGCCAGGCACTCGACGCCGACCAGGTGCCGGTCCTGGATGGTCACCTTCGGCTGGAAGTGGACCTCGAGCTCGCCCGAGTCCAGGGCGCGGCGCAGGTCGGCGGCGAGGCCGAGGCGGCGCACGGCCCGCGACTCCAGCGCCGGGTGGAAGAGCTGCACGCCGTACGGCAGCGCCTTGGCCGCGTTGGCGGCGAGCTCGGCCCGGCGCAGCAGGGCGTCCGGGTCGTCGCCGTGGTCGGGCTGCACGGCCACCCCGGCGGCGGTGTCCACATCCAGGGTGAGCGTGCCGACGGCCATCGGACCGCGCAGCTGCTCGCGCATCTCGGTGGCGAGCCGGACGGTCTCCTCGGTGCTCTCCGCACGCAGCGTCACGACGAACTCGTCGCCGCCGATCCGGCCGACCAGCGCGCCAGGCCCGGCGATCTTGCGCAGCCGGCCGGCGACCTCGCTGAGGAGCTTGTCGCCCGCGTCGTGGCCCATGGACTCGTTGACGTCCCGCAGCCCGTCGACGTCGAAGAGGATCACCGCGACCACCTCCCCGGGGGTACGGATCTTGACGGACTCGGTGAGCGCGTCGGTGATCCGCCGCCGGTTCGGCAGCGAGGTGAGCCGGTCGTGGTAGGCGTCGTAGCGCAGCCGCTCGACCAGGCGGGAATTCTCCACCGCCGCGGCCGCGTGCGCGGCGATCGTCTCGACCACCTGCACGTCGGTCGTGGTGAAGTGCTTGAAGTCGCCGAGCCGGTTGATCACCTCGAGCGTGCCGATCACGGCCTGCCCGGAGCGCAGCGGCACGACGATGCAGTCCTTGGCCCCGGCGGCTTTGAGACCCGGCAGCAGGTCCCGGTCGGTCGCCAGCTTGGATCCGACCGCGACGCTGCGCCGCTCGGCGGTCGCCCGCTGGGTGATCTCCGCCGGTGTCCGGCTGATGTCGAGCAGGCCGCCCGCCTCGACCTTGGAGGTGAGCAGCACCTCCGGATGGCGTCCGGTGGGCGGCATCCGGAACGTCGCGTACTCGGCCTGCATCAACGACCGCGCGCGCACCAGCAGCGAGTCGATCAGCGTCACGTCCTGGCTGGACTCGACGACCGCGTTGGCCAGCTCGTAGAGCTCGGCCAGGGTGTGGTGCTGTCGCAGGAAGTCCGAGTAGGAGCGGTACGCCAGCGTGAGCACGCCGGCCAGCACGAACAGCAGGAAGGCGGACCACCAGGTCGCCTCGAGCGCGACGATGAAGACGAGGCCGATGACGATGCAGAGCTCGGCGGCGATCAGGCCCGGCCAGGCCACCCGGAGCATCTCCAGCCCGGCCGGCACGCCCTGCACGGTTGCCATCACGGCCGCCACCGCGAAGAGGGTCACCACGGTGGTGAGGGTGACGGCGACGCAGAGGACCGCCCAGGTCGCCGGCCCGCTGCCCTCGATGGGCGGCAGCATCTCCAGGACGATGCCGGCGATGGCCGTGGCGGCGCCCGCCTTGGCGACGTTGAACGCGAACCTGTCGGGCGCGGAGCGACGGCGGAGCTCGCGGATCGCGACCGCCAAGGCGCTGACCGCGACGACAAGGACCGAGGGCATGAAATAGAAGCCGAGGACCAAGGCGATCTCGATCAGGCCGAGCGAAGTGCCGTGCCGCCCGATCTGTATGTATCTCGAACCCGTTCCGAGCAGAACGAAGAACGGCAATGCGAGCACGCCGGCAAGCAGATGGTGGGACCAGGTCGGATCGCGAAGCGCGAGAACCACACCGAAGACGATCGTGATGATCGTCAGAGTCCCGGTGATGAGCCAAACGTATTCAGGCGATCGTCGCGGTGGGGACTGACGCCCTGCCATCCAACGCCCCTACCGCTCGGTGTGCTCCAAACGAGGTGCTGTGGGGCCGCGCCGCGGCCCGCCCTCAGCTCCAGTCGTACTCGTACTGGGCCGCGATCGCGCTGACGGACGTTGCGGGGGTCGCGGCGGCCGCACTGCTCCCACCGACGAGGCCACTGAGGGCCAGTCCGAGCGCCACGCACAAGCCGGCAGTGAAGCGGCCGAGCCTCTTTGCGGACATCTATGACTCCTGTACTCAAGGTGTCAGTCGGGTGGGTTCCATGATGGTGCCACACGCTGAGTACGTCAGACAGCGTCGAATGGCCGGTGGAACCCGCACATCCCGAAATCTTGACTGAACGGCTGAGGTGTTCATGCAATTGCGGGCAGCAAAATTGACGGCTTTGAGGGCGATTTAGCGGGAGAAGTGAACCCAATTCGCATGACCTAGTCAGGGCAGCTTGACGTCAAGGCAACCTGACGAAAGACTGCGAGACATGACGACTCCCGACGAACTGGAGCAACAGCACACGCTCTCTACCGCCACAACGCGTTACGACGAGCTGAGGATGCGGGAGGCCCTCGCCGCGATGACCGAGGACGGCGGCGAGGAGCCCCTCACCCGTGCGGAGACCCTCGAACTGCTGGCGCTCAGCGAGGTCGTCATCCGCAAGGCGGGCTACGGAAGGCAGCCCATGGTCCGCGCGGCCCGCGCCGCCGGCGCCTCCTGGAACCAGATCGGCGCGGCGCTGGGCACCAGCAAGCAGGCCGCCTGGGAGGCGCACAACCGCTGGATCGAGGAGCAGGCCCGGCAGCACGATCTCACCGGGTACGAGGGCCTCGACCCCGACGAGGCGTCCGCCGCCCACGGCCTCGCGGGCACCCCCGACTAGTCGCCGGTCGCCGCCGGGCGGTCCGTTGCGCTGTACTGCGACCACGAACCGGGGTAGAGACGGCCGACGCCGAGGCCCGCATGCTCGAGGGCCAGCAGGTTATGGCAGGCCGTGACGCCCGAGCCGCAGTAGGAGACGACATCCGCGCCGGCGGTCACGCCCGCGGACGCGAAGCGCTCCCGCAGCGCCGGCACCGCCAGGAAACGCCCGTCGTCGGCGAGATTCTCCCGGCACGGCAGGCTCCGCGCACCCGGGATGTGACCCGCCCGCGGATCGACCGGCTCGGTGTCACCCCGGAACCGGGCCCGGTCACGGGCGTCGAGCACCACGGACGAGCCATCGACCGCATCGTCGATGCCGGCCAGCCGGTCGGCCGGCCAAGGCCGCGCGGTGAAGACCGCCGGAGGCCGCTCCGGCCCACCACGGACCAGCTCACCCTCGTACGCGGTGAGCCCGCCGTCGAGGAGTGCAGCCTCGTGACCGGTGGCGCGCAGCATCCAGACGAGTCGTGCCGCCATCACACCGCCGGCATCGTCGTACCCGATCACGATGTCATCGTCGCCGATGCCGACCGCGGCCATGCCCTGCGCGAAGACCTCGGGATCCGGCAGCGGATGCCGGCCGTCGGCCGGCGAGCCGTGCCGGGCCAACCAGCGGTCCAGATCGACGAACACCGCACCCGGCAGATGCCCCGACTCGTACGCGGCGCGCCCGGACCGCCCGTCCAGATACCAGCGGACGTCCGCGATAACGACCCGATCGCCCTGCTCCCTCACCCACGCCGGGCCGACCACCGGATCGATCACGTGCCGCTCCTCCGCCTACTCGTCCACAGACCTACTTGTCGTCCTCCGGGCTTCCACGCCGCGGCCGGTAACGCACGATCGCGACGCAGACCAGCGCCACGGCCAGCACGCTGGTCACCAGCGACGCCGTACCGGTCAGCAGGGCCTGGCCCAGCACCATCAGGAGCATCGCCAGCCCGAAGAGCAGGTGGTACAGGGCGGCGGAACGCACCCCCGGGAAGTTGCGCAACGTGCTGGCCGGCGCCTTGCCCGTCGCCAGCATCGCCGCCCCGAAGCCCGCCAGGAGCAGACCGATCGCGCCGCCGATCAGCAGCGTGGAGGTACCAAGGGTCATGGCCCTCAGTCTGCGCCGCCGGCCGCCGCCTTACCGGTAGTTCGTGAACTGCAGGGCGACGCCGAAATCCTCGGCCTTGAGCAGGGCGATGACGGCCTGCAGGTCGTCACGCTTCTTGCCGGTGACCCGCAGCTGGTCCCCCTGGATCTGCGCCTGCACGCCCTTCGGACCCTCGTCGCGGATCTTCTTGCTGATCGCCTTGGCCTTGTCGGCCTCGATGCCCTCGAGCACCTTGCAGTCAATCTTGTAGGTCTTGCCGGACTGCCGGGGATCCCCAGCCTCGAGCGACTTCAACGAGATGTTCCGCTTGACCAACTTCTCCTTGTAGACGTCGAGCGCGGCGACGGCCCTCTCCTCGGTCTCGGAGGTGATGGTGACGCCGTTCTCCCCCGACTTCGCGATGGTCGTCCCGGTCCCCCGGAAGTCGAACCGGGTGCCGAGCTCCTTTTCCGCCTGGTGGAAGGCGTTGTCCACCTCCTGGCCGTCGACCTTGCTGACGATGTCGAACGACGGACTGGCTGCCATGATCAGACTCCTGCTGGTGGGCCACGTATCGATGTCCACGGAAGGCCGCGACAGCCCCCCGACATGCCGACCGTACCCGGTTGTGAATCCGGTCGGCGGTATGGCTATCCTGTTGTTCGCTGCTGCGGGCGACTGCGGCGGCATGCCCAGGCGGGTTGCCCGAGCGGCCAATGGGAGCGGACTGTAAATCCGTCGCGAAAGCTACAGAGGTTCGAATCCTCTACCCGCCACCAACAGGCAGAAAGGCCCCTCACCAGCGCGAACGCCGGTAAGGGGCCTTCTTCGTCGGTCCCACTGGATCTCACCCAGGACGACGTGATCTCACTCGTCACGGCAAATGCGCGGCAAAGTCTGGTCAAGATCCTTCCGTGGGGTCGGGCGCCTCATCCTCGACCTTCAGCGCATCCTCGATCCGCCTCTTAGCAGCTCCTGCCGGCCGTCGACGCACTTCGCGTAGACCTTCATCAGAACGTGCACGCTGTGCCCGGCCCACTCGGCGACCTGCGGGGCAGGAACCCCCCGCGCCAGCCCACCGTCGTCGGACCGCCCAGCCGACGGCGACGCCACAACCTCTTGAAGAAGCCAGGATGAGCGCCACCGAGCCGTTCATTGAGTAGGCCGTGACACCGCGGAAAGTGTCCAGGCCCGTTAGCTAAACCCGCTCGCGTCGATCTCGATGGGAAAGCGTCGAGCACCAAGATGAGTTGGAAGACCGACATGAGCCTGAAAACGGGGTCGGGAGCGCGGCGATGAGGGCACCAACGCCTGGCTGCACAGCGTGCGATCACTGACGCGCATGGCAGGCAAGCCCATCGTGTGCGCCCCTGCATCAATCCGCCGCCGCTGCCGCCGCCGGATCACCCTGTATGGGCCAGCCGTGCTGGGCGCCTCACCGGCGCCCAACCGCCGCCGCAGCGGCTGCCGACGGTGGAACACCCGGCACGGGACGGCCGCGCCAGCGCCCCTCCGCCGCCGCAGCAGCACTTGGCGATCCGTGTCATCAAGTTCGTGGTCCTCGTCATCAAGTTCGTCTTGTGGGTGGTGTTCGCGACAAGGACGACGAGCTTGGGAACTTCGTCTTCGACGCCCTCGCTGCCACTGGGCTCACCATTGTCGTCGCGTTCGAAATGCCGTGGCACGACTGGTGGATTCTGCCGTTCTGTTGGTGCTTCGTGTCCTTCCTCGCCAACGCGGCCACCGTCTCGGTGCGAGACGGCCGAGGCGCGTTCAGCGGCAGTGGCCGCCGCTGGTGCACATCTCGTGCTAGGTCGGCACCCGGCCGAGACAGGGGTGACGGCAGCTGCTGCTCCCGCTGGCTCCCCCATGCGTCCCCCAGGGTTGCCTGGCTATAGCGTTTTGGCAGCTCGGGCGGCTTGCACGACGTGGACTGTAATCCGTCGCGAAAGCTGCAGAGGTTCGAATCCTCTACCCGCCTCGCTCAGTACAGACGGCCCCTCCAGCGCTCAGCCGGCGGGGGTCGATCTCCTCCTGCCCCGCCGGGGTACCGCTTCCAGGGACGCCCTGCCGCCTACGGTGCCGTACCGTGGGGTGGTGGGCAGATTCTCGTGAGCCGTTGGGGGTGACGTCGTCGATGAGCGTGGGAGTGGTTGACCACGTCGGTCCATGGACTGAAGACGAGTACTTTGCTCTCGGCGAGACGACGAACCGGATCGAGCTGATCGATGGGAGCCTGGTGGTGAGCCCCGCGCCCAACATGAGCCATCAGCGCCTTTCCCGCCGCCTGGCGAACGCGCTGGAGGAAGGCGCCTCCCCGGCCGGGCTCTTCGTGTACGAGGCGATCAACGTCCGGCTGCACACCGGCCGCATCGTCATTCCCGACCTGGCCGTGGTGGACCTGGACGAGGAGGCCGTCACGGCAGACGCTTCCGGGGTCCTTCTGATCGGTGAGATCGTTTCGCCGAGCAACGCCGCCATGGACCGTGTGCTCAAGATGCAGCTCTACGCTGCCGCTGGCATCGGGTGGTATCTCCTAGTCGAGCATGAGGCGCCGGATTCGCTGACGCTGCGGCTCAACCGCCTCGATGGCCAGCACTACGTCGAGGAAACCGTCGTGAAGGCCGGCGCGAGCCTGACCTCCCAGCGTCCGTTCCGGTTCGAGCTTGACACCCGGTCTCTCGTACGTCGCTGATCGGCTTCCCCAAGCGACGGCAACCCAGCGGCAACAGCAACGCCGACGGTGACGTTTACCCAGCCCAGTCGCCATCTGCTCAGCGGACTGCAAGTCCGTCGCGAAGCTACAGAGGTTCGAATCCTCTACCCGCCACAAGCGCCCAGAACGGCCCCGTGAGCTGCGGAAACGCGCTCCGGGGCCGTTCTCATTGAGTCCAGCTGAATCCGGCTCATCGCGAGCAGTCGTGGGCGGATCGTGGGCGGGTCGATCATGCGTGTCCCTCTCCCGATACCCCCTTGCCCCCGTGCCATCCCAGAAGCCCGAGCGCTCCCGCCGGAGGCCGGACCGAAGGCGCCGGGCGCGCACACAGAAGACGGGGCCCGCAAGGAACGGACCCCGTCTCAAGCTGGTACGGGCGCAAGCGGCGGAAACTCCCGGTGTCCGCCACCCGGTCGCCCGTCTGTGCAGCACCGGGATTGCAGCTATCAGCAAGGATACGCACGCCTGCCGCGGCGCGACGCGGCACGCGATGCCGGCCTGCGGGCCGCGAGCGCGCACGGTGCACGACTCAAGATGAGACGGATTCAGCAGGACCACTGGACCGAGCATTCGAATCCCACGCCTCCGTATTGATGAACAGCAAACCGCCGCTGACCTCAGCAAACGAAGGTCAGCGGCGGTCGTCGTTCACTGCCTGGTCTCACTCGGGGTCCGCCGCGTCGGGGCGGACCTGCCGTGCAGGTAGTGCGAGGACAGCCGTGCTATCCGGCGGCCAGGGTGTGTCCGAAGGAGTCGTTCGGTTCCCCCGCGCCGGTCAGTGCGTTCTGGTCCCACACCTGGTTGCCGTCACGGGCGAGCCCGAATCCGTTGCCGTACACCGCGTTGACCACGCCCACATCTTCGTTGTCGTCGACATCTTCCCTGTCCACCCCGACGGCCAGGTCGGCGCGACCATCGCCGTTGAAGTCGCCGGTTGCGACCGCGGCGCCGAACTGGTCGAAGTCTTCCGGGTTGCCGGACAGGGACCCCTGATGCCAGACCTGGTCGCCGCCCGCCAGGAGCCCGGCGCTGCTGCCGTGGATCACGTTGACCGCGCCGGCGGCGTTGAATCCGTAGACGGACTCGTTCGGCACCCCGACGGCCAGGTCGGCGCGGCCGTCGGCGTTGAAGTCGCCGGTGGCGACCGCGGCGCCGAACTGGTTAGCGGCGAACGCGGCGCCGTGGAGTGAGTCCTGGTCCCAGAGCTGGTTGCCCGCCGCGCGTAGCCCGGCGCTGCTGCCGTAGATCACGTTGACCGCGCCGGCGTCGCTCGTGCTGCCGACATCCTCGTACTGCACGCCGGCGACGAGGTCGGCGGAGCCGTCGCCGTTGAAGTCGCCGGCGGTGACCGCGGCGCCGAACCGGTCTCCGGCCTCGGCCGTGCCGGCCAGTTCCCGCTGGGTCCACAGCTGGTTGCCGGCGGTGGCGAGCCCGGTGGGGCTTCCGTAGATCACGTTGACCGCGCCTGCCTCGTTGATGCCGTCGACGTCTTCCTGGGGCACTCCGACGATAAGGTCGGCGCGGCGGTCACCGTTGAGGTCTCCGGCGGCCAGCGCGTCGCCGAACCCGTCGGCTGCTTCCACCGCACCGGCCAGCCTGCCCTGGTGCCAGAGCTGGTTGCCGGCGGCGCTCAGCCCGGTCGCGCTGCCGTAGATCACGTTGATCGCGCCCGCCGCCTCTGCCGTCGTGCCCGCGGTTTCGAGGTCCTCCTGTACGCCTACGGCCAGGTCGGTGCGGCCGTCGCCGTTGAGGTCCGCGGCGGCCAGGGTGCTGCCGAACCGGTCTCCGGCCTCCAGCGCGCCGGACAGCTGGCTCTGGTCCCAGAGTTGATCACCGGTGGTCTTCAAGCCGGCCGCGCTGCCGTAGACGATGCTGACCGCGCCGGCCTCGGTGTGGCCGCTGACGTTCTCGCCGGCCACGCCGATGGCGAGGTCGGTGCGGCCGTCGCCGTTGAAGTCGCCCGCGGCCAGCGCGCTGCCGAAGCGGTCGTTGGCCTCCGCCGCGCCGGCCAGCAGCCCCTCGTGCAGGAGCTGGTTTCCGTTCCGCTTCAAGCCCAGCGCACTGCCGTAGATCACGTTGACCGCGCCGGCGCTGCCGGCGCTGCCGACATCCTCGTACGGCACTCCGACGGCCAGGTCGGCCCATCCGTCGCCGTTGAAGTCCGCGCGGACGCCGGCCGCCGCCGGCGCGGGGCTCGGTGCCGCGGTCGCGGCTGCCGGCACAGTCGCCAACGCCGCCGTCACGGCCACGGCGGCGGCAGCCGCACGGGCCAGCCGCCCCCGTGTGGCCCTCGGCAGTCGAGACGCGCGTCCCGCAGCAGGAAGAAGCTGCTTCCCCGTCATCGATGTCCTCCCCGTCTGAGGGCTGCGCCCGCGCGGCACAGCACCTTTCGCCAACGGAGGCTATCGATGCACAGACCCGCTCGACATCTGGTGAATGCCCTACCCGTCCCCCGACTGGGCCGGTCCCGGATCCGGTGTGTCGTTCGTGGAGCGTAGGGTGTCTCGTTTCCCCAGGTGAGGACAGCCGTCGCCCTCCGGAGGGATGGCTGGGATCCGTGCCGAGGCCCTACCCTTGCCGTCATGTCTGACCTTGATGAGACGTCTTCGGCACCGGAACCGCTGGTCACGCACTACCTGTCCACGCTTGACGAGGCAATCGAGCACATTCGGGCTGCGGACCTGTTGGGCTTCGGCGTTCAGCTCCGCTCCTGCCTGGAGCCCACCGGCGACGAGTCCTTCAGGGAGCAGTGGAAGCTGGAGATCCTTGCAGAGTCCCCGGTCGAGCACGACGAGGAGGATGCGACTGCGTCCGAGCTCGGATGATCAGACCTTCGAGCAGATCTCGGTCACTTGCGCCGCCGCCGCTTTCGCCTCGTGGTGGCGGCCGAGCGCGCGCAGGCGGTTCGACAGGTTGTTCAGGGACATGGCGAGGTCGGGCAGGTAGGCGGCGGGGTTGGCCTCGGCCAGGGCGCGGCGGATCGTGAGGGCCTCCTCGATGGCGGCCAGCCCCTCCTCGCGCCGGCCCAGCTCACCCATCCACACCGAGAGGTTGTTCAGGGACGTGGCGAGGCCGGGCAGGTAGGCGACGGGGTTTGCCCTGACCAGGGCGCGGCGGATGGTGACGGCCTCCTCGATGGCGGCCAGGCCCTCCTCGCGCCGGCCCAGTTCACCCAGCCGGTTCGACAGGTTGTTCAGGGACGCGGCCAGGTTGGGCAGGTAGGCGTCGGGGTTGGCTCTCGCGAGGGTGCGGTACACGGCGGCGGCCTCCTCGATCGCCGCAAGCCCCTCCTTGCGCCGGCCCAGCGCGCCCAGCCGGTTCGACAGGTTGTTCAGGGACATGGCCAGGTCGGGCAGGTAGGCGTCCGGGTTGACCTCGGCGAGCGTGCGGCAGACGGCGGCGGCCTCCTCGATCGCCGCAAGGCCCTCCTCGCGCCGGCCGAGGGCGCCCAGCCGGCCCGAGAGGTTGTTCAGCGACGTGGCGAGGTCGGGGAGGTAGGCGTCGGGGTTGGCTCTCGCGAGGGTGCGGTACACGGCGGCGGCCTCCTCGATCGCGGCTAGCCCCTCCTCGCGCCGACCTGACTCTCCCAGCCGGTTCGACAGGTTGTTCAGGGACATGGCCAGGTCGGGCAGGTAGGCGTCCGGGTTGACCTCGGCGAGGGTGCGGCAGGCAGCGGTGGCCTCCTCGATCGCCGCAAGCCCCTCCTCGCGCCGACCCAGCTCACCCAACCGGACCGACAGATTGTTCAGCGAACCCGCCAGGTTGGGCAGATAGGCATCCGGGTCAGCCCTCGCCAGGGTGCGACGGATCGCGACAGCCTCCTCGATCGCCGCCAGCCCCTCCTCGCGCCGACCCAGCTCACCCAACCGGACCGACAGATTGTTCAGCGAACCCGCCAGGTTGGGCAGATAGGCATCCGGGTCAGCCCT
>NZ_JBEZDY010000015.1:94382-165727 GCF_040648555.1 Actinoplanes sp. NPDC049118 | reverse complement strand
CTCGCCAGGGTGCGACGGATCGCGACAGCCTCCTCGATCGCCGCAAGCCCCTCCTCCTGCCGGCCCAGCTCACCCAGCCGGACCGAGAGGTTGTTCAGCTCCACGGCGTGCCGGTTCAGCTCCTCGGGTCTGCCGTCCGGGCCTCCGCGGCGGTTGGCGACCAGCCGCTGCGAGACCGCGACCGCTACCGCCGTACGCGTGGTGGCGAAGCCGAGCTCGCGGAGCAGCGCGTCGAGCCGTTTCACATCGGCGATCGCCATGATCGGCGTGGCGTCGCCGATCGTGGCGATCAGATCGTCGCCGAAACCGCTGGGGTCGACCACGGCCACGATCGGCACGTACGCGCCCGGGTAGCCACGCACCAGCGCCGCGATGCCCGCCCTGATCCGCTGCCGCCCGTCCGCATGCCGGCCGGGCGCGGACAGGCAACGGTGCAGCACCGTGACCGTACGGCCGGCGGCCTGTTCATCGGCGGTGCCGCACAGCGCGGCCAGGTCCCGGCACCATTGCGAACGCGACGGCGCCCGCCGGGCCAGGTCGAGGAGGTGGGTGTCGGTCAGCCGGTCCGGGGTCGGCGCCTGCCACAGCTCCAGGCCCGCCGGATCCGGGTACAGTTCGTGCAGCCGGCCCGCCAGACGGCGACGCCGCCCCTCGCCGACGCCGGCCAGCGCGCCCGCGGCGCCCAGTACGCGGGTCGCCTCGTCGAGATCCGCGGCAGCCCGTAGCGCGATGGTCGCCAACGCCCAGTCCCGTTGCGTCTCGTCGAGATCCAACCCGACCGCCTGCAGCCCGGACGACACCTGCCGCCGCTCGTGTGCCAGCACCCCGGCGACCGCGTCATCGGCGTGCAACGCGGCACTGGGACCGCTGTTCAGCACCGACAGCAGCGCGTCCGCGTAAAGGTCCAGGGTCGTGGCGAAGCCGCGCCCCGGCGTTTCCGGCCGCGCCACGGCCCGGTCGACCGCGATGCCCTCCTCGGCCGCGCGGGCCGCAAACCCGTCGATCGCGTTCCGCCACACCTGCGCGGCGTGCGCCGGGTCCCAGCCAGCGGACAACGCCTGCAACACGACTGGGCGCGGGTCGATCCACTCCGCCAGCGGGTGACCATCGGTCAGATCACGAAACCAACCCTCATCGGTACGCGCCAGCAGCAGCACCCGCACCGACGACTCGGCGCACGCGTCCGCGATGACGTCCAGCAACTCGGCCACCACCGGACCCGCGTTCTCCGCGTAGTCGACGACCAGCAGCGCCCTCGCCCGCAACCGGGCCAGGCCGCGCACCGCGGCGACCAGTTCCGGAACCCGGCGCAGCTGACGCCGCAACCGGTCGGCCTCCGCGCCCGGCCCGGTCAGGTCGGTCAGCGCGACCGAACGCCAGTTCGCCGGGGGCATCTGCACGAACCCCGCCAGCCAGCCACGATCCCGCAGCCGGGCACAGACCTGCCCGGCAAGGTGCGTCTTGCCCTGCCCGCCCGTCCCCCGCACGAGCTTCACCAGCGGCCCCCGACCCGACACGCACCAGCCGGCCAGCTCCTCGGCCTCCGGCCTCGGCTCCACCGCCACCACACCCGCGTCCGGGCGCAGCCACGAACCCACCAGCGCCGAACCCTGCCGCCGCACCGGTCCGAACAACAACCGGCCCGCATCGGCCGCGCCGGCCGGCAGATCGACGCTCACCTGAGACCGGCCGTCGACGGTCAGGACGACGTTGCCGTCCCCGGAGATGACCCAGCCGTTCGCCGAACCGACCGACCGGTCCCCGGTGACCTCGAGACCCGGACCGGTCACGGGCGCACGCCACTACCGCCGATGCTGTTGTGGTCCCCGGTGATCACGGACCCGCCTGCGGAACCCACCGACCGGTCACCGGTCACCACGACGCTGTCGGTGATCGGGCCCGTCACGGTGGCCTGCCGCGCCTGCCGCAGCAGCTCCACGACGTCGGCAAGCAGCTCCGGCGAACCGGTCAACGCCTTACCGACCTTCAACCGCAACGCCGCGTGCGTATCAGGATTCTCCGGATCGGCCGCCACGTCATCGACCGCCTCGGCGACCGCGGGGGCCTCCCCGCGAAATCTCAACGCCAGCCGCGATCCCCATTCGGAGGCCTCGCCGACCGCGGCGTCCTCCGCCTTCGACCAGAGCCGCACCCCGAACGACCGCGCCGCCGCCACTATGTACGGCACCACCACCTGGGACACCGCAGACACCGAATGCGGATCAAAACCCAACCCGAACGGATCCACGACCCGACCCCTCACCAACAAACGATCATCATTTCGGACTCGACCGCGCGCGCATCGGGGCGAGCGCCAATACGACAATGCCCCAGCCGGCGCCATCCGCCAATGCCCGAGCACCGGGAACCGCCGAAAGTGAGTCATCCGGCGACGGCGCGGCGAATACGCGAAGGTGAATGCGTTTCCCGGGCCGTTCCCGTCGCAGCTGAGCAGCGGTTACGGACGTGGGCTGATCCGGGTCGCCGGCGGGCGGAACCTGTCCTTGGCGGAATTGCCGCGGATTCGGTCCTGCGATCTTGCAGGATTTCCCTTCCGCCGCCCGGCCCTGACGTTTCCCACCTCGGAAACAAACGGTCGGGAAAGGCATACGCATGGCGTCGACGGGATGTGCGGCGCGGCCTGCGCGACCCGCACCGATCTGTCGGCCACGTCCGCCGCGCCCTCCCTGCGGTACGCGGACGCCCTGATCGCCGCGGGTTCCGACGGGGTCGCCCGGCCGAGAAGCCGGCGACCTCGTCGCGCGGGCTACAGGACGGGGCAGGCGAACGGGTCGCTCTGCTTCCCCTCGGTGCTCAGGAAGCCGGGGTAGAAGAAGCGGTTGACCCGCACCCGCCGCGACGACCCCTGCAGCACGTCGAACCGCAGCGTGTACCGGCCGGTCGCGTTGGCGGTCCAGCGCGGGCAGGCCCGCCCGCCGCTCCACAGCTCCTGCGTCAGACCCACCGCGCCGTTCGGGCCGGTCAGGGTGACGGCCAGCGTCTGCAACGGGTACGTCGCCTGGATGCCCTCGCCCACCCGCAGGTAGAAGTGCCGCTGACTGCCGTCGTAGACGGTGGTGCGGTAGGCGTAGTCGAAGTTGTACGGCATCTGAATGGCGTTCGGAGCCGACAGGAGGCGTTGACCCGTTTCCGCGGACGCGAGGCCCGCCCCGCCGACGATGAGTGCGAGTGCGGCGGTGATGACGACGCCCCATCGGGCCGGTCTGCGCAGCACGCGAAGAGTGGTGCTCATTGATCCCCCCAGGCAAGACGGACTGCAACCTAACACGGGCATGCATCCATGGCCGTCAACGCCGCCGGGGTCTCGCGGCGGGTGCGTGCGGGGCGCGGATACCCTGTGTGCCGGTCAGGGACTCGGCAAACGGGAGGCGCCCAGTGAGCCGGTCGCGTCTGGCCGCCGCCACGCTGAGCGGGCTGCTCGCCCTGGCCGGCTGCGGGTACGGCGGCGAACAACCGGTCGCCGGCCCGAAGATGCGAAGCAAGTCCCAGGCGAACGCCGACGTCGCGCGGTACGCGGAGCAGACCGTGACCATCCTGCGCGCCACCACGACCGGCATGGTCGTCACCGAGTCGGCCTGCGCCGAGGGGCTCTACAGCGTGCAGGCCGTCTATCGGCTGCCCATGGGCCTCACCCGGCATCCCCGCGCGCGGGCCGTCCTGCGCAACACGTGGCAGGCCAACAAGATGCCGATCACCCTGGACACCACCGTCGACGGCTATCGCGGCGCCATCTCCACCGTCACGCCGGACGGCTACACCATCGACGTCGTGACCATCACGTCCAAGCCCAAGGCGCTCTCGTTGCAGGTCCGATCGCCCTGCCTGTGGGCCCCTTAGATCTTCAGGCGGCGGCGGAAGTCGTCCTTCAGCGTCTCCGGCAGGTCCAGGTCCAGGTAGCCGCGGAGGAGCTGCGGCTCGTGCAGCCAGGCGTGGAAGCCGTCCGCGACGGTCACGCCGTGCGCCGGGCGGTCGACGATCTCGACGGGGTCGCCCGCCTGGACGTTGCCGGGCCGGACCACGCGCAGGTAGGCGCCCGGCCTGCGCTCCGCGCCGAAGCGCTTCACCCAGCGCGGTTCGGCCATCTTCCACTGGAACGTCGCGCACGGGATGCGGCCGAAGGTGGTCTGCAGCACCAGTTCGTCGCCGATCTTCCACGTCTCCCCGAGCAGCGCGCCGTTGACGTCGAGGCCCGCCGTCGTCAGGTTCTCGCCGAAGATGCCGCTGGGCAGTTTCCGGCCGAGTTCCTCCTCCCACCAGTCGTAGTCCTCGCGGGCGTACGCGTAGACGGCCTGGTCGTCGCCGCCGTGGTGCTCGGTGTCGAAGATCTGGTCACCCACCAGGCCGCTGTGCAGGCCCGTGCGTTTGGGGCCCGGCGCCCGGACCGCGACCGGATGGTCGACCGGCTGCTTGTTGATGCCCGTCGTGCCGATGTGCTTGGCGTTGCTGGTCTCGGGTACGGCCAGGTTGACCTGGAGGACGACGCTGGTCATGAGGCGAACTCCACTAGGGTGCGATCCTCGATCGGCGTGTAGCCGATTCGCTGGTACAGGGCGTTGCTGGTCGGGTTGGCGAGGTCCGTGAAGAGCACCACGTCGGCCGCGCCCTCGTCTAGGGCGGCCTGGCTGACGGCGGCGGTGACCGCGCCCGCGTAGCCCCGGGCCCGGTGTTCGGGCGGCGTGTAGACCGCCGCCACCCGGACCATCCCGGCCTCGCGGCGGGAGGCGCCGGCCATCGACACCGGCTCCCCGTCGACCTCCCACAACCGCAGACCACCGTACGAGAGCCGGTCGTCCACTATGTCGTCGGTCGGGCCGGGCTCGCCGATCTCCTGGTAGAAGGCGTTCATCCAGTCGAGCAGCAGGGCGCGGTCGCGGGGCACGGCGACGCGGGCCCGCCCGGGCGCCGGCGGGGTCGGCGGCACCAGCGCGGCGAGGCGGAACAGGCGAAGGCGCCCCGCGACCCGCGGTGTCGCGCCGGTGCGGCGTTGCCACTCCCGGGAGAAGGCCTCCGCGACCGCGTCCGGCCCGGCGACGCTCGGCAGCGGCAGGTCGCGGAGCCGGCCGGCCAGTTCCGCCGCGGCGGCCGGGGACATCGCGCTGAGCAGCGCGCCGCGTGGCGGCGTACGCAGAAACGCGCCGCCGTCGCACCAGCCGAACACCGCCGGCTCGGCGCCGAAGGCGTTGGGCCCGCGCTCGCGCACCGTTTCACTCACGGTCAGGAGCAACGTGTTCTCCACCGGCCTCGAGCGCAGGAACTCGCCGGCGCCGGCCAGGAAGTGGTCGACGCTGTCCGTGATGTGCCAAGTCATGCCCCATCCTGCGCCGCGAGCCGCGGGCGGCGCACCCCTATTTCGGCAGGCCCCAGGCCTTGGCGATGCGGGCCAGGGAGTCCTGCCGGGTCGCCGGGTCGTATGCCGCGCCGGCCAGGATCAGCTCGTCCGCGGAGGTGCGCTCCACCAACGCGTCCAGGCCCGCGACGACGTCGTCGGCGGTGCCCGCGTACTGGGTGCCCGGGAGCTGGGCGAGGACGCCGCGGTCAAGGTCGGACAGTTCGTGGGTCGCCGCCGATTCCGGGGAGACGATCGGGCCGAGGCGGCCGGTACGCAGGCTCAGCGCGACGATCCGGCTCGGCCCGGCCAGGAACTGCGCCTGCTCCCGGGTCTCCGCCGCGAGCACGGAGGCGCTGACCATGAGGTGCGGCTCGGGGTACCGCGGCGACGGCTTGAAGCCCGAGCGGTAGAGCCGCACCGCGGCGTCCACATCGGAGCTCATCGCGAAGTGGTACGCGTAGCAGAACGGCAGCCCGAGCGCGGCCGCCACCTGCGCGCCGTAGGTGGACGAGCCGAGCATCCAGACCTCGGGGTACGTCCGCGGCTCCGGGGTCGCCCGCAGCCGGCTGATCCGCTCGGCGGGCACCCGGTCGTCACCGAGCAGGGCCAGCACCATGCCGAGGTGGTCGGGGAACTGTTCGACGGTCAGGTGCGGCGAGCCGCCGCGCAGCGCGGCGGCGGTGGCCTGGTCGGTGCCGGGCGCCCGGCCGATGCCGAGGTCGATCCGGCCGGGGTGCAGCGCCTCGAGCAGGGCGAACTGCTCGGCCACCACGAACGGCATGTGGTTGGGCAGCATGACTCCGCCGGAGCCGACCTTGATGCGGCTGGTGTTCGCCGCGACGTGCGCGATCAGCACCGGCGGCGACGTGGACGCGACGGCCGGCATGTTGTGGTGCTCCGCGACCCAGAAGCGGGCGTAGCCGAGGTCGTCGGCGGTCCGCGCGATCTCGGTGGTACCGCGTAGCGCGTCGGCGCTGTCGTGTCCCTCGCGGACGGTGGCGAGGTCGAGCACGGACAGGGGTACGCGACTCATGAGCTGATCCGTTCGCTGGGTGAGGGGTGGACGAAGTCGAAGCCGGCGCCGATGAGTTCGTGCAGGCCGGCGATGCCGGTGTCGGCGTCCCAGTGCGGGCAGGCCGTGTTCAGCACCGTGCGGGCGGCGTTCACCGTGAGGTCGAGCCGCAGCGGGTCGAGGCCGGTCCGGCCGCCGGCCCACTCGCGGACCGCGGCCCAGAACCGGTCGGCCACCTCGCGGGAGCAGCCCGACAGTTCGGGCGAGGCCAGCCGCACGCGGCGTTGCAGGAGCATCCGTTCGGCGGTGGCGCCCGTGTAGCCGATCAGGAGTTCGCGCAGCGAGGACCAGAGCGGCTCGCCGGGTGGGCGCTCGGCCAGCAGGGCGGCCCAGAGGGCGGCGTCGTCGGGGTCGGGGTCGAAGACCACCGACTCCTTGTCGGCGAAGTAGTTGAAGAACGTGCGCCGGGAGATGCCGGCGGCGGCCACGATGTCGTCGACCGACACGGCGTCGAAGCCGCGCTCGGTCATCAGCCGCAGCGCGGCGGAGTGCACGAGGCGCCAGGTCTCGCGCTTCTTACGTTCCCGTACGGGGCTCGGCACGACCATGGGTTCGACGGTACGTCGCTTGCACTCGGTGCAACTTGCACTCGGTGCATGAACTGCGCCACACCGGGCGGCGCTACCGGCGGCGCTGCCTCCGGATCGACTGCACCCCGACCGTGGTGGCGGCGAGGGCGGCGCCGGGCACGAGCACCCAGATCGGCCACGGATAGACGTCGCCGGCGACCGTCACCACGACCACGAACCAGACCATCAGGTTGACGGCCGCGATCGAGCCCCAGATGGTCCAGAGGACCTGCAGCGCCAACGGCATCTTGCGAGCCAGCCGGCGGGCCTCGGCGGCACGGCGGGCGTTCACCTCGGCGGCGCTCAGGCCGGGCTTCGGCAGGTCCGCCACCAGGCCGAGCAGATCGGCGTAGGTGAGTGCGGCATATGCCTCGCGCACCCGGTCGTCGTATTCACCGAGGGAGAGCCGGCCCTCGTCGAGCGCGGCCTTCAACTCGTCGGCGATTTTGTGCCGGTCGGCGTCCGCCGCACGCATCGTCTCGACACCGGGCCGCGGCACGACTTCCCTCGCCATGCCGTCAGGCTAGCCGAGCGACCGTGACCTCTCCAGACCCGAACAGCGTGGACTCCCGTTCGGACTCGCGGTGTTGAAAGCGCGGCGTGGTCACGGCCGCCGGCCGCGGCGGAAGCGGCCGGCGGCGGGCCGTTCCGCGACGACCTGGGTCGGGCCGTCGACCACCTGGCCGGCCGCCGGCCGCTCGGGCAGCGATCCGGCCGGCCAGGCCGGGCGCGGCCGCTGGGCCGGCAGCATGCGGGCCAGCACCGCCGCGCTGCGCGCCCGGCCGCCGGCCAGCTGGTCGGCGCGGGCGAGCGCGTTGCCGGGCCGGGCCACGACCAGCGCGGCTGCGGAGGCGAGCGCGGCGGCCAGCACGAACGCCCAGCGCACCCCGCCCGGCCGGTCCACGATCAGGCCGGCCAGCGCGCTGCCGGCCGCGCTGCTGACGATGGCCGCGGTCAGCACCCGGGTGTACGCCTCGTTCAGCGCGCCGGCGGGGACGATCCGGCCGACCAGGCCGTTCTCCACGATGAGCGCGGGCGCCAGGGCGGAACCGCCGACGACCAGGACGATGCCCAGCGACCACGGGCCGGGCGCAACGACCAGCGCGAGGAAGCCGAGGCCGATCACGGCGAGCAGGATCGCGTACTGGCGGCTCGGGTCGCCGCGCGGGCGGCGGGTGCCGAACCACGCGCCGCCGACCGCGCTGCCCGCACCCCAGCCGCCCAGCAGCAGTCCGCCGAGGCCCGCGCCGCCGCCGTGTCCGGCGGCGAAGGCGGGTACCGCAACGGTCACCGCCCCGAAGGCGCCGCCGAGCAGGGCCACGCAGACGGTCAGGGTGCCGACGCCCGATGCCTGGCGCCCGGTGCGGGCCGCCCGGCGACGCGACCGCATCGCGGGCACCCGGGCGACGGCGAGGCCGCCGGCGAGGGTGACGGCCGCGGCGGCGTACAGCGCCGGGTCGTATCCGCCGGCGATCAGGGCCAGGCCGGCGACCAGGAGCGGGCCGATCACGTAGACGAGTTCGAACAGCGAGGTCTCCGCGGCGAGGGCCGCCTGCCGCACGAGCGGTCCGGACCGGGCCGGCGCGCCGGGTCCGTCGAACAGGCCGGTCCACGCGCCGCGGATGGCGCCCGTCAGCGGTGGATAGGTGGCCCCGGCCAGTGCCGAGACGACGAGCGTCATCGGCAGCCGGGTACCGGCGGTCAGGGCCAGCAGCGCAAGGGCGGCGGCGTGGGCCACGGCGGTCGCGCGGAGCACGGGTGCCGGTCCGAGCCGGTCGGCCAGCCGCCCGGCGAGCGGGTTCGCGATCGCGCCGGCGACGGCGTAGCAACCGACGGCGAGGCCACCGGCGGCGTACCGGCCGGTGTTCTCCGCGACGAGCAGCAGCAACGCGAGCGGGGTCATCCCGATGCCGAGCCGGGCGACGACCCCGCCCAGCAACAGGGTGGGGGCGCTCGGGATCCGCCACACCGCAAGGTAACGCCCCGCCGCCGACACGCCAGGAACGTAACTAACTTAAGCGGCGAATAGTCCTCGGATCAGGCTAAAGAGGTCAGACGGCAATCCGACATGACCCGTCAGAGCGACGCCGCCATCGCCGCGCGCAGGCGGTCGGCGGCCCGCTCGTCGGCCCGGGCCATCGGGCCGGCCGGAACCGCGGCGACCAGAGCGGCCGCCCCGAGCACCACGGCCGCGAAGACGAACGCCCACGGCAGGCCGCCGGGCCGGTCGACCAGCACGCCGGCCACCGCGCCGCCGGCCGCGCTGCCCGCCACCGTCACGGTGACGACCCAGGTGTACGCCTCGTTCAGCATCCCCGCGGGCGCGATCCGGCCGACCAGGTTGTTCTCCACCGTCAGCGCCGGTGCGATCGTGGCGCCGCCGACGACCAGGGCCACCCCGAGCGACAGCGGGCCGGGCATGACCGCGAGTACCAGGAAGCTGAGTGCGACCGCGCCGAGCAGCCACGCGAACTGCCGGGGCAGCGCCATCGCGGGCCGCCGGGTGCCGAACCAAATGCCGCCGATCGCGCTGCCGACGCCCCAGACGCCGAGCAGGACGCCGCCGAGCCCGTCGCCGCCGCCGTGCTGCGCGGCATAGGCGGGGACGATCACGCCCGCCGCGCCAAATGCCATGCCGAGCGCGCCGACGCAGGCCAGCAGCGCCGGGAAGCCGCCGACCCGCAGCGGGCCGAGACCACGGGTGGCGTCGGCGTCCTGGTGCCGCGCCCAGTGCCGCATGATCGGCAGCCAGGCGATCGCGAGCGTGCCGCCGAAGGTCACGACGGCCGCGAAGATCAGCGCGGACGCCGGATCGTGGGTGATCACGATGAGGGCCGCGACGAGCATCGGGCCGAGCACGAAGACCAGTTCGAAGAGCGAGGTCTCGGCGGCCATCGCGGCCGAGCGCAACCCGTGTCGGCCGGTGCCGACCTCGGTCGCGTCGGTCCAGGCCCGGCGGATCGCCGCGGTCAGCGGCGGGAAGGTCGCGCCGGCCAGCGCCGAGGCCACCAAGATCCCCGGAAGGCCCGCGCCGTCACCCCGGCCGACCAGCAGCAGGCCGATCAGCGCGAGCGGGTGCAGCACCGCGGTCGTCAGCAGCACGGGTGACGGGCCGATCCGGTCGGCGACGCGGCCCGCGACCGGGCTGATCGCCGCGCCGGCCAGGGCATAGATGCCGCCGGCCAGGCCCGCGACGGCATAGCTGCCGGTGGCCCGCTGCACGAGCAGCAGCAGGGCGAGGGGGGTCATGCCGATGCCGAGGCGGGCGAGGATGCCGACTATCAGGAGGACCCGGCCGCCGGGCATCCGCCACACGCCAAGGTACTGACGCAACGCGGCCATCCGGTCCTGCCTCCAAGCTGGGTGTGTAACGAGCGATAGCGCTCACCGAACCTAACGTTCGGTGAGCGCTTCACACATCTGAAACAGACGCCCTGTCGTGGACGTCACCCCCGGCCGGGCGCCCCGGTCAGCGCTGGAACCGCACCGGACCGTTGCCGGTGACCGCGGCGAGCTGGTGCAGGCGCTTGATCCGCTCCTCCATCGGCGGGTGCGTCGAGAAGAGGGACGCGATGCCACCGGACCGCAACGGGTTGGCGATCATCAGGTGCGCCGAGCCGGCGAGCTGGCCGTCGGCCGCCAGCGGCATCCGCTGCGCGCCGTACTGGATCTTCTGCAACGCGCTGGCCAGCGCGAGCGGGTCGCGGGTCAGGGTCGCACCGGACGCGTCGGCCTGGTACTCCCGGTTGCGGCTGATCGAGAGCTGGATCACCGACGCGGCGAGCGGGGCGAGAATCAGCATCAGCAGCAGCGACGCGGGGTTCGGGCCGTCGTCGTCGTCCGAGCCGCCGAGCGGCAGGAAGATCGCCAACTGGGCGGCCATCGTGATGATCCCGGCGAGCGCCGCGGCGACGCTGGAGATCAGGATGTCGCGGTTGTAGACGTGGGACAGCTCGTGCCCGATGACGCCGCGAAGCTCGCGCTCGTCCAGCAGCCGCGTGATTCCCACGGTGACGGCGACGGCGGCATTGCGCGGGTTACGACCGGTCGCGAACGCGTTGGGCTGCAGGGCCGGGCTGACGTACAGCCGCGGCATCGGCTGCCCCGCCTCCACGGCGAGCTCGCGCACGATCCGGTACAGCGCCGGGAACTCGGCCTCGCTGACGGGCCGCGCCCGCATCGACCGCAGGGCGATCCGGTCGGAGAAGAAGTAGGTGCCGGCGTTGAGCGCCAGCGAGAGAACGACGGCGAAGACCAGGCCGCCGCCGCCACCCAGCCAGTAACCGACAGCAAGGATCATGGCGGTGAGCAGACCCAGCAGAGCGGCCGTCTTGAGGCCGTTGTGGTGGCTGTGCACGATGCGCTCCTTCGGAGATCGGGCCGGTAGGCCCACATCCGATGGAACATCGCAATAGTGTGAATTCATCCGGAAGGTAGCTGTGAGTTCACTGTATGTAACCCGCTTACCGCCCGACCCGCTAGCTGAGGGCGTCGAAGATCCATTGTGGGGCGAAGCCCAGGATCACCGTCAGCAGCGCCGCCACCGCGATCGCCGCACCCACCGGCCGGGGGACGTCGACCCGGGTGCGTGTCGCCGCCCGGAGCAGGTCCGGGTCCGCGACGGTCGCCACGGCCCCCGGCTCGGCGGTGTGCTCGGGCTCCGGCGCCGCGACGTGCACGACCTCCGGGACGGCGTCCGGCTGAACCGGGACGTAGAGGCTCGCGGCGACGCGGACGTAGTAGGCCAGGGCGATCACCGCGTTCAGGGCCACCACGCCCGCCAGCCAGCCCCAGCCGCTGTCGATCAGGGCCGCGACCACCGTCACCTTGGCGAACAGCCCCGCCAGGCCCGGGGGCAGGCCGGCCAGGCCCGAGAAGGCCAGCACCAGCGCCGCGCCCAGCCACGGGTGGTGGCGGCCGGCGGAGCGGTAGTCCGCCAGGTCGCCGCCGTCGCCGCCGGGTCCGCGCAGCGCGACCACCACGCCGAACGCCAGGAACTCCAGCAGGACGAAGAACACCGCGTACGCCATCGCGGCCCGCACGCCCGCCGCGCCCACCGCCAGCGCCGCCAGGATGTAGCCCGCCTGCGCCACCGACGACCAGGCCAGCAGGCGGGTCATCCGGGTCTGCCGCAGCGCCACCAGGTTGCCGACCGTCATGGTCAGTACCGCCAGCACCGCAACCAGCGGGCCGGTGTCGAGCCGCTGCACCACGGCCGCGAGCGCGATCACGCCGCCCAGCTTCGAGGCCGTCGAGAGGTACGCCGCCACCGGGATCGGGGCGCCGTCGTACGTGGCCGGCGCCCACGCGTGCAGGGGCACCGCCGCCACCTTGAACGCGAAACCGATCACCAGCAGCGCGGCGCCGACCGCACCGAGCGCGGCGAACGGGCCCTCGCCGCCGGACAGCGCCGCCAGGTACAGCGCGCCGGTGGAGGCGTACAGCAGGGCGGCGCCGAGCAGGGCCAGCGCCGTGGAGACGACGCTGACCAGGAAGAACGTCACCGCCGCCGAGGCGCCCGTCGTGGTGACCCGTTCGCGCGGGGCGAAGCGGCGCAGGCCGACGAGGACGTACAGGGGCAGGGTCAGGGTCTCCAGGCCGACGATCAGGGTGATCAGGTCGCCGGCGTACGCGACGACAACTCCCCCGGCCATCGAGGAGGTCAGCAGGAAGCAGAACTCGCCGGCCGGAGCGATGCCGAGACGCAGCGCCGGCACGGACAGCGCGAGCACGCCGATCGTCAGCGCCGCGAAGAGCACGGCCATGACGGCCGCCTGCTGGGTGGCCACCCAGGAGCAGTTCGCCGGGCCGCAGAACGTCGAGGCCGAATCGAGAGACAACGCCACCGCGGCGCCGATCGTGGCGAGGCCGCCGACGATGCCGGCGGGCACCACCCATTTGCCGAAGGCGAGCTCGAGCACCAGCACGAGCAGCGCCGTGCCGCCGGCGGCGTAGAGCGGCAGCAGCGCGAAGTGGTCAACCGACTGGATCATGGCAGGACTCCGGTCAGGGCGGCCCCCGGGCCGGACGTTGCGGCGAGGACCAGGGCCGGCATCAGGCCGACCACCAGCGCCAGCAGGATCAGCGGGGACCAGGCCAGCCACTCCGGCCGGGTGACTCCCGCGAAGCCGGTCACCGCGGAGGTCGCGGGGCCGTGTGTCACCCGGCGCAGCAGGCGCAGGAAGTACGCGGCGGTCAGCGCGCCGCCCACCGCCGCCAGCACCGCCAGCGTCATCCACAGCGGACCGCCGCGCTGCACCGCCGCCACCACCGCGAACGCCTCGCCCCAGAAGCCGGCCAGGCCCGGCAGTCCGAGCGAGGCGATCGCGGCGAAGGCCAACACGCCCGCCAGCCGGGGCGCGGTCTCGCGCAGCCCGCCCAGCTCGGCGAGGGCGCCGCTGTGCGCCCTGTCCTTGATCGCGCCGGCCAGGAAGAACAGCAGGCCGGTGATGATCCCGTGCGCCACGTTGCCGATCAGCGCCGCCTGGATGCCGGTCACCGTCAGCGTCGCGATGCCGAGCATTACGAAGCCCATGTGCCCGACGCTGGAGTACGCGATCAGGCGCTTCAGCTCGGTCTGGCGCAGGCACACCAGCGAGCCGACGATGATCGCGATCACCGCGAGGACGCCGAGCACCGGCGCCGCCCAGGCCGCGCCGAGCGGGGCGACCCCGACGCCGACGCGGATCAGGCCGTAGGTGCCCATCTTCAGCAGCACGCCGGCCAGGATCACGCTGCCCACCGTCGGCGCCTCGGTGTGCGCGTCCGGCAGCCAGGTGTGCAGCGGCCAGAGCGGCGCCTTCACCGCGAACGCGACCGCGAACAGCGCGAACGCGGAGTACTGGACCGTGCGGGACAGGTCGCTGCCGCCGGTCAGCACCATCAGGTCGCCGGTGCCCGCCGCGACGACGACGGTGAAGACACCCAGCAGGAGCAGCACCGAGCCGGCGAGCGTGAAGAGCACGAACTTGCGGGCCGCCCGGCGCCGGTCCGGGCCGCCCCAGCCCGCGATGACCGCGTACATGGGCAGGAGGACGACCTCGAAGAAGACGAAGAACAGCACCAGGTCGAGGGCGAGGAACGTGCCGAGGATGCCGACCTCGAGCACCAGCAGCAGCGCGGCGAGCGTCCGGCCGCGGCCGCCCTCGGGCACCCTCCACACCGTGTACGCGCAGCACAGCACCGTCAGCAGCCCGGTCAGCACGACCAGCGGGTACGAGATCGCGTCGACGCCGAGATGGAAGTCGACGCGGAGCGCGGGCACCCAGGGCACATCGACGGCCGCCCACGGAATGAGCGCCAGCGGCCCGGTGCCGTAGTCGAAGTAGCCGAAGTCCGACCGGCGCGGCTGCGCGAGCAGCACGGTCAGCACGAGGGTGACGGCCGCGAAGACCGTCGCGAGCAACCGGGCGCCGCGATCCATCCGGGCCGGGAGCAGGGCGACGGTCAGCGCGCCGACCGCCGGCACCGCAAGCACGGCGATGAGCAGCGCCGCCGCGACCCAGCCGCCGGTGGTCGAGTAGTCCTCGTAGTTCATGAGATGGCTCCGTAGATCGCCGCTACGACGCCGAGCATGAGCGCGCCGGCGAGGACCGCGACGGCGGCCCGGGGCAGGGCCGCCCGGTGTGCGTTCGAGACGATCGTGCCGAGGCGGGTGGCCGAGGTGCCGGTGCCCTCGACGGCCCCGTCCACCACGCGCTCGTCGAAGCGGCGCACGGCGGCGGCCAGAGCACGTACCGGGCGTACCACGAAGCGGTCCTGGAGGTCGTCGATCCGGAAGCCGGCGGCGAACAGCGGCGCCAATCGGCCGAGGGCCCGCGCCGGGTCGACGCCCGGCGCGGTGCGCCAGAGCCACCAGGCGCCGCCCGCGCCGAGCGCGAGCAGCAGCAGCGGCAGCACCACGCCGGCCTCCAGATGCGGCGCCGGCAGGTCGAGGGCGGAGCGGAACGCGGGCAGGAAGACGGCCAGGCCGAGCAGCGCGGACGGGACGGTGAGCAGCAGCACCGGCCAGCGGATCAGCCGCGGCGGGTCGTGCGGCGCGCCCGGGCCGAGCTCGTAGCGGGCGTCGTCGAAGCCGACGTGCCACCCCTCGGCGCGCGAACGGCCGAAGAACGTGCGCAGCAGCAGGCGGGTCGCGTACCAGGCGGTGATCGCGACGCCGAGCAGTGCGGCGATCCAGACCACCCAGCCCACCCAGGCCGGCGCCGGTCCGTGGCCCACGGTGGCGTGCTGGGCCGCGACCAGCACGCTCTCCTTGGAGAAGAAGCCGGCCAGCGGCGGCAGCCCGGCCAGCGCGCCCAGGCCGATCACGAAGGACCAGAAGGTCGCCGGCAGGTGCTCGCGCAGGCCACCCATCCGGGACATCCGGTTGGTGCCGACCGCGTGTATGACGCCGCCGGCGGCGAGGAACAGCAGCGCCTTGAAGGCGGCATGGGTGAGCAGGTGGAACAGGGCCGCGCCGGGCACGCCGATAGCGAGTGCGCCGGTCATGTAGCCGATCTGGGAGACCGTCGACCAGGCCAGGACCCGCTTGATGTCGTCCTGGGCGGTGGCCGAGAACGCGCCGAGCAGCAGGGTGATCGCGGCCATGACGCCGAGCACGGCGAGTGCGCCGGGCGAGTGCGCGAAGAGCGGGAACAGCCGGTAGACCACGTACACGCCCGCGGCGACCATCGTCGCGGCGTGGATCAGCGCGGAGATGGGCGTCGGTCCGGCCATCGCGTCGGGCAGCCAGGTGTGCAGCGGGAACTGTGCGCTCTTGCCGGCCACCCCGGCCAGGATGAGCAGCAGCGCGATGGTCAGGTGGGCGGGCTCGCCCGCCAGCACGTCGGAGAGCTGGAAGCTGCCGGCCGAGACCCCGAGCAGGGCGATGCCGAGCAGGAAGCCGACGTCGCCGACGCGGGTCACCAGGAACGCCTTCACCGCCGCGCGGGGCGCCTCGGGCAGTCGCCGGTCGTGGCCGATGAGCAGGTAGGAGCAGACGCCCATCACCTCCCAGCCGACCAGCAGCATGATCAGGTCGTTGGCGGCGACGACCACCAGCATCGCGCCGGTGAAGAGGCTGATCTGCGCGGCGTAGGGCGCGTAACGCGGGTCGTCGTGCAGGTAGCCGACCGAGTAGATCTGCACGAGCAGCGCGACGGCGGTGACCGCGAGCGCGACGAGCAGCGCGGCCGGGCCGAGAGTGACCCCGAAGGTGATCGGCAGATCGCCGAACCGGACGACCTCGACGCCGAACTCCACCGGATCGGCGGACACCAGCATCAGGAACACCACGTCCGCGAGCGCGACGGCTGCACCGGCGATGCCGAGCGTCGCGGCCAGGCGCCGCGGCCCGCGGCCGCCGTCGCCGGCGGGCAGCAGCAGGCCGGCCAGGCCGAGCAGCACCGGCACGCCGAACAGCGCCGTACCGAAGACCTCAGCGATCACCGGGTGACCTGCCTGTCGGACTCGTAGTAGAGCTCCACCTCGTCGATGTGCACGGCGCGGCGCATCCGGTAGTACTGCAGCACGATGGCCAGCCCGACGCCCACCTCGGCGGCGGCCAGCACGATCACGAAGAGGGCGAACACGGCGCCGGAGTAGCCCGGCTCGCCGTTCGGAAACGCCGACGCCTGGAGCTGCGAGCCCCGGATCGAGACGTCGGCGGTGATGAAGACCAGGCTGACCGCGTTGAGCATCAGCTCGACCGCCATCAGCACCAGGATCGCGTTGCGCCGGCGCAGCACGCCGTAGACGCCGAGCCCGAAGAGCAGGGCGGCCGTCACGTACGGGATGACCGCGTGCATCAGGGCTCGTCTCCGTTTCGCGCGCCGATGTCGGGGCGCGACAGCACGATCGCGCCGACCAGGGCGGCCAGCAGCAGGATCGAGAGCACCTCGAACGGCAGCACCCACTGCCCGAAGATCTCGGCGCCCATCCGCTCGGCGGTGCCCGGCGCGGGCAGGTCGTAGCGCATCCAGCGGAACGCGTCGGTCAGCAGCGCCGCGAGGCCGAGCCCGACCCCGCCGCCGACGATCCGGGCCGGCCAGGCCGGCCGGTCGAGGTCGTTCGACGCGCCGATGGGTGCGCGGGTCAGCATGACGGCGAACAGCAGCAGCACCACGACCGCGCCGACGTAGACCAGGACCTGCACCCAGGCCACCAGTTCGGCGCCGAGGACCAGGTAGATGCCGGCCATCGCGCCCAGGCTGACGACCAGGTAGAGGCCGGCCCGGACCAGGTGGCTGGTGGTGACGACGGCCGCGCCGGAGCCGACCGCGACGGCTCCGAGCGCCAGCAGCAGCACGTCGGCGACGGTCACTGCGCCTGCTCCCGGCGTACCGGGGGGCGGGCGGTCTGCGCCGGGGTGGCTGCGCCCGGGCCGGCGACCTTGCGCGCCGCGGCGGACTCCTCCTTCGAGGGCTCGCCGAGCACGTCGTGCGCCGGCGGCGGCGGTACCGTCCGCATCCAGTCGCCGAGGCGGTTCTTGTCGTGCAGCAGGTCGAGGACGTCGGTCTCCGCGTACTCGAACTCGGGCGTCCAGTGCAGCGCGTCGAACGGGCAGACCTCGATGCAGATGCCGCAGTACATGCAGAGCGAGAAGTCGATGTCGAACTTGTCGAGCACGTTGCGCTGGCGGGCCCGGGCCGCGCCGGGCACGACGACCTCTTCCTTGTGCGAGTCGATGTAGATGCACCAGTCGGGGCACTCGCGGGCGCAGAGCATGCAGACCGTGCAGTTCTCCTCGAGCAGGGCGATGACGCCCCGGGAGCGCGGCGGCAGGTCCGGCTCGACGTCGGGGTACTGCTGGGTGATCGTGGGCTTGACCAGCATCTTGAGCGTGACGGCGAGGCCGTTGATCAGCCCCTTGCCCGGCGTCTGCCGCTCCCCGCGCTCGCTCATAAGGGCCTATCCTGCCCGGTCACCCGAGCGGAGGCGAGCACACCCCCGTTCTTGCCACTCATCGTGTCCGATCTGAACCGAAGATCACCATTCGGTTCGCTACATGGCCACCTTCACCGCGGCGGTCAGCACCAGCTGCGCCAGCGCCACCGGCACCAGGACCAGCCAGCACAGCCGTTGCAGCTGGTCCTCGCGCAGCCGCGGAAAGGTGACCCGGAGCCAGATGATCACAAAGGACACGGCGAAGATCTTCGCCAGCGTCCAGAGCCAGCCGAGGTGCGCCGGATCCGGCCCGTGCCAGCCGCCCAGGAACAGCACGGTGGTCAGCGCGGCAATCACCACGATGCCCACGTACTCGGCGAGCAGGAAGAACGCGAAGCGCAGGCCGGTGTACTCGGTCAGGTAGCCGAAGACCAGCTCGGAGTCGGCGATCGGCATGTCGAACGGCGGCCGCCGGATCTCCGCCAGGCCGGAGACGAAGAAGACCAGCGCGGCCGGCGCCTGCCAGAGCAGCCACCACGGCGACCAGGCCTCGACGATCCCGGGCAGGCTCAGCGTGCCCGCCGCCATCGCGACGCTGGCCGCCGAGAGCACCAGCGGCAGCTCGTACCCGAGCAGCTGTGCCGCCCCGCGCAGGCCACCGAGCAGGCTGTACTTGTTCGCCGAGGCCCACGCGGACATCAGCACCGCGACCACGCCGACGCCCAGCACGGCCAGGACGAAGAACAGCCCGATGTCCATGGGCTGGGCGACGAGGCCGCCGGGTCCGAGCGGGATGGCCAGCAGCACGATCAGGTACGGGAAGAGCGCGACGATCGGGGCCAGCTGGAACACCCGGCGGTCGGCGTCGCGCGGGGTGATGTCCTCCTTCTGCACGAACTTGACGCCGTCGGCGACCAGCTGCGCCCAGCCGTGGAAGGCGCCCGCGTACATCGGGCCGAGCCGGCCCTGCATGTGCGCCATCACCTTGTGCTCCACCTGGCCGACGACCAGCGGCAGCACCAGGAACGCGGCGACGACCGCGGCCACCCGCACGAGCAGATCGAGCCAGAGCGGCATCAGGCGCCCTCTCCGTCGGTCGTCGGCGGGGTGCCGGTCTCCGGCGCCGGCGGCTGCTCCGCCGCCGGGGGCGCCGGGCGCTCACGCGGGGGCCGCGCCGGGCGCTCGCCCGGTGCGCGGCGGGCCGGGGTCTCCGGCGGCGGGATCTTGCCCTTCATCGGGCCCCACTCGTTCGGGTCGGGTACGCCCGGCGGCCGCATCGGTGCCCGCTTGGCCGTGCCCGACTCCGACTCCCCCGGCTCCTTCGCGCCCGGCCACGCCTTGGCGACCCGGGACGCGAGCACGAACTCCTTGCGCAGCGGATTGCCCTCGAAGCCCGGCGGCAGCAGCAGCGGCCGCAGGTCGGGGTGCCGGGCGAAGCCGATGCCGAACATCTCGTGCGTCTCCCGCTCGTGCCACGCCGCGCCCGGGAACAGGTCGATCACCGACTCGACCACCGGGTTCTCGCGGGGCAGCCGGGCCCGCAGCAGCACGCCGTGCCGGCGGCGGCTGGACCACAGGTGCGCGACGATCGTGAAGCCCTCGTCCAGCTCGTCGACCGCCGAGAGCCAGTCGAAGAAGTCGCAGCCGAGCGCGCCCGGATCGTGGGCCGCCTCGAGCGCGGCCCACCAGCGCGCGGCCGGAACGTCGACGATGGCCCGCTCGTGCCCCGGGCCGCCGCCGGAGACTCCGGCGGTGATCTCACCCTCGGCGGGCGCGTCGGGCTCGGCGGCCGTCAGCAGCGCGACCATCCGCTCGCCGACCTCTTCGGGCGTCATGCCGCACATCCTATGATCTGGTGAAGATCAGCCCCGGGCGGCTGCAACCCTTTGATGGGTCATGGCGTGTTGTCGCCGTGACATCGGAGGCAATAGCCATCAGACCGGAGACGCACACACAGCCGTGCCAGACAGCGGGGTGTCCCGGAACCACGCCGGCTGGGCCTACCAGGTCAGCCCGGCCTGAGCCGCCGCTACAGGCCCGGGAGGCGGCCGTTGCGGAACAGGTCGACGAAGTCCTGGTGGTCCTCCCGGGCCTGGTCGCCGTACCTGTGCGCGAAGTCGACGAGCAGCGCGACGAAGCCCGCCTCGTCCTTGTCGACCTTGGACACGATGGCCTCCTCGGTGGAGAAGTCGACCAGATCGTGGCTGGACTCGTCGTCGGCGACCGAGTGCATCCGGGCCACCGCGCGGCCCAGGTCGGCGACGACGCCGGTCAGCTCCTCGGGCTCGTTGACGTCGGCCCAGTCCAGGTCGGCCGCGTACGGCGAGACCTCGGCGACGAGCTGGCCCACGCCGCCGAGCTCGGTGTAGCCGAGCCACGGGTCGGCGTGCGCCTGCAGGGCCCGCTGCGACTCGGCCGTGCGGTGGCCCTGGTGCTTGAAGTACGAGCGAACCCGTTCGTCGTCGATCCAGCGGGCGACGGCCGGCACCTGCGCCTGCTTCATGTAGATGATCACGTCGTTCTCGAGCGCCTGGGTGTTCCCCTCGAGCAGCAGGTTGTAGGACGGCAGCCCGGCCGAGCCGATGCCGACACCCTTGCGCAGCTTGATGTCCTTGATGTTGGTCGACACCGGGGCGCCGTGCGCCGGCAGCGTGCCCAGGTACCGCTGGAAGGCGGCGACGACCGTCGCCGCGGTGGCCTCGTCGACGTCGTAGACGCCGTCGCCGAGCGAGAAGCGCCGCTCGTAGTCGTCGATCGTGGTCTGCCCGGCGAGCAGGTCGACGCGGGTGTTGAGCCGGGCCTCCTGCAGCACCCGGCGCAGCACGCCGTCGGCGCTGTCCAGGGTGATCGAGCCGATCGCGTCGTCGCCGCCGGCCGCGATCGCCCGCAGCTCGGTCAGGTATCCGTTGGCGAACGTGGTGACCAGCCCGCTGATCACGTCGTCGGAGAGGGCCTTGCTGTAGCCGATGAGTGCGACGCTCGCGCTGAACCGCTTGAGGTCCCAGATGAACGGGCCGACGTACGCCTCGTCGAAGTCGTTGACGTTGAAGACCAGGACGCCGGACGAGTTCATGTAGGTGCCGAAGTTCTCCGCGTGCAGGTCCCCGTGTATCCACACCCGGCTGGTGCGCTCGTCGAGGAAGCCGTCGTCGCGGTAGGCGCCGGCCTGGTCGGCGTAGAAGAGCGAGGCGCTGCCCCGGTAGAACGCGAACGGCGATGCCGCCATCTTGCGGAACTTGCGCCGGAAGGCCGCCGGATCCAGCGCCATCAGGTCGCCGAATTCCCTGGTCAGCACGTCGATGATGAAGCCGGCGCGGTTCTGGTCGCTCATGGTTCGCAGACTAGCGCCCTCAGACCGGCGGGCGAACCAGCGGCGCGGTGAGGGAGCCCGCGTCGCGGGGCTCGGCCGGCGGGCCGGGGATCAGCGGGTCGGGCCGGGACACCCCGCCCGGGCCGGACTGCTCGGCGGCGATCTTCTCCTGCAGGCGCAGGATGCCGTGCAGCAGCGCCTCGGGCCGCGGCGGGCAGCCGGGCACGTAGACGTCGACGGGAATCAGCTGGTCGACGCCCTTGGTCACCGAGTACGAGTCCCAGTACGGGCCGCCGCAGTTGGAGCAGGAGCCGAACGAGATCACGTACTTGGGCTCGGGCATCTGGTCGTAGAGCCGCTTGATCGCCGGGGCCATCTTGTCGGTGACCGTGCCGGAGACCACCATCAGGTCGGCCTGGCGCGGGCCGTGCGCGAACGGGATCACCCCGAGCCGCATGAAGTCGTGCCGGCTCATGCTGGTCGCGATGAACTCGATCGCGCAGCAGGCCAGGCCGAAGTTGAACACCCACATCGAGTAGCGGCGTCCCCAGTTCAGCACGAACTTGATGGGTTCCCCGAGCACTCCTGGCAGACCGGCCACGCCGTCAACCTACCCCTTACCAGGCCGGCCGCTGCAGAAGGCTCAGGAAGCCGGCCAGCAGGGCCTCCCGGAGCGCGGGCGGCGCGGCGTCCAGCAGCGTGTTCACGGCGGCCATGCTGCCTCCGGCGTCGTCACCCAGGCCGAGGCCCGCGGCCAGCCCCTCGATCAGCTCGGGCGTGACCATCGCCGGCGTCAGCGCCCCGGCCGCCTCGAGCAGCTCGGGCGGGAGCGCGACCGGGCCGCGGGCCCGCGTCGCGGCCACCGCGGCGGCCAGGTCGGGCGCGAACCCGTCGGCGGTCTCCCCCACCGCGGCGGTCACCGTGAGGTGGATGGTCGCCGGCAGATTCCCGTACGCGAGCTGGGGCTGGGTGTGCCAGCCACGCGCCGCCAGCTCGTCGGCGAGCACGAACAGGTCGACGCCCGGCCCGGCCGCCAGGCAGACCACGCTGGTCTCGGCGGGCGCGAAGAGGTGGACGCCGTCGGTGGTCTCGACCGCGGACGCCAGCACCTCGACCGCGTCGCGGGTCTTGCCGGCCAGCCGCAGGTACCCGTCGTCGCCGAGGTGGCGCAGCGTGGCCACGGCCGCGGCGATCGGGCCGCCGGACCGGGTGGACGAGATGACCGGGTTGACCATCGTGTACCCGGGCCAGTCCGCGTACGCGAAGTACTGCGGCATCCGCAGCGCGGCGTCGCGGTGCAGCAGCACGGAGACGCCCTTCGGCGCGTACGCGTACTTGTGCAGGTCGACGGAGATGCTGGTGACGCCGGGGACGGCGAAGTCGAAGTCCGGCAGGTCGGCGCCGAGCCGTTTGAGGTACGGCAGCACCCAGCCGCCGAAGCAGGCGTCGACGTGGAACCGGACGCCGCGCTCGGCGGCCGCCGCGGCGATCTCCGCGATCGGGTCGACCACGCCGTGCGCGTACGAGGGTGCCGAGGCCGCCACCAGGACCGTGTCCGGGCCGATCGCCGCGGCCATCGCCGCCGGGTCGGCCCGCAGGCCGGCGCCGACGGGCACGACGTCGAGGGCGACCCGCAGGTAGTGCGCGGCCTTCGCGAACGCGGCGTGCGCGGTCGACGGGACCACCAGCCGCGGCCGCTCGATCTCATGCGCGTCGCGGGCCGCCTTGACCGCGAGGATCAGCGACTCGGTGCCGCCGCCCGTGACGCTGCCGACCACCTCGGGCGCGGCCGTGCCGGGACCCGCGCCGAGCAGCCGCGCGGCAGAGGTGACCAGCGCGTTCTCCATCGCCAGCAGGGACGGGAAGGCGGTCGGGTCCAGGCCGTTGACGTGCACCGAGATCGCGTACGCGGCCCGCGCCACCTCGTCCAGCCCGGCGACGGCCGGGTCGTAGACGTACGCGAAGAGCCGCCCGCCGTGCGTGGGCAGGTCGGCGGCGCGCAACTCCCGCAATTCGGCCAGCACCTGCTCGGCCGGCACCCCGTTGGCCGGCAACGCCTCGATCATGGCCACGACGCTAGTCCTCGTAGCGGCGCAGCAGCGTGACCGCCGCTCCAACGAGCAGCGCGGGTACGAGGGTGAAGCCGATCAGGACGCCGAGCCGGGCCGTCGGCTCCTGGGTCGCCGCCTCGCCGGTCGACGACGAGACATAGCCGAAGGCCTGCAGGATCAGCGCGTAGATGCCCGGCCCCAGCGCCAGGCCGAGCGTCTCGCCCGCGGTCCACAGGCCGGTGAAGACGCCCGCCTGGCGGCGGCCGGTGCGCAGGGTGTCGCGCTCGATCAGGTCGGGGAGCATCGCCAGCGCGAAGACCTGCTGCCCGGCGTAGCCGCAGCCGATGACGGCGGCGATCCCGTAGACCGCCAGGACCGGCAGGGCCGGCGACAGCAGCAGGGTCAGGGAGCCGGCGGCGAAGAGCAGGGAGGCGGCGATCAGGCCGCGCCGCTTGCCGTGGCGGGCGCCGACCCGGGTCCACAGCGGCATCACCAGCAGCGCGGGGCCGACGAAGGCCGCGAACAGGAACGTCGCGCCGGAGTCCTGCCGGATGACGTGGTCGGCGAAGTACTGGACGCCCGCGAGCATCGTGGCGACGCCGGCCGCCTGTGCGACGCAGCAGAGCAGGAGCGCCCGGAACGACGCGTTGCCCGCCGCGACCCGCAACTGTGCCCGAAGGTTCGGTTCCGGCTCCGGTGCGGAGTGGTACTCGGCTGTGCGCGTACCGAAATAGATGCTCAGGGTGCCCACGACCATGAGGGCGCCGACGAACGCGCCGGCCCACCGGTGGCCGGTCAGGCCGCCGCCGCCGAGATCGACGACCAGCGGGGCCAGCGCGCCCGAGACCAGGATCGCGCACGCCAGTACCGCGACCCGCCAGGTCATCAGGCGGGTGCGCTCGGCGTAGCCGTCGGTGAGCTCGGCCGGCATCGCGACGTAGGGCACCTGGAAGAAGGCGAACGCGGTGGCCGTGGCGAGGAACGCGGCCGCGACGTAGGCGGCGGCCGCGCCGCCGCTGCCGAACGGCCCGGCGAAGATCGCCGCGAAGAGCACGGCGAGCGCGAGGCCCGCGCCGAGCAGGAACGGGCGCCGGGCGCCGGTGCGGTCGGAGATCCGGCCCGCGATCGGGTTGACCAGGACGTCCCACGCCTTCGGCAGCAGCACGAGCAGGCCCGCCACGCCCGCGGCGACGCCGAGCGTGTCGGTCAGATATGGCAGAAGGAGCAGACCCGGCACCGTCCCGAAGGGTCCGGTGACGAGCGAGCCCAGCGAATATCCGGTGACGACACGGCGGGGCAGCCGTACGCCGTGCGAGGGACCGGTGACCGTCATGGACGCGGATGGTAACCATCCATGGGCCGCGAGGCATACGCTTCGCCGAGTGGAGATTTCCCCACGGCCTTCCCGGGTCGCCGCCGGGATCGCGGCGAACCATCCGGCGACGGCCGAGGCCGGGCTGCAGATCCTCCGGGCCGGGGGCACGGCCGCGGACGCCGCGGTCGCTGCCGTGCTGGCCACCTGCGTCGCCGAGACCATTTACACCGGCCTTGGCGGTGGCGGCTTCGCCACCTACTTCGACGCGGCCACCGGGGCGGTGACCTGCCTGGACTTCTTCGTCTCGGTGCCCGGCACGGACGGCGACCGGCAGGCCGGCCCGATGATCGCCGTCGACGTGTTCTTCGGCGGAATGCCGCAGATCTACTCGATCGGCGGCGCCAGCGTCGCCGTGCCCGGCGTGCCGGCCGGCTGCGGCGAGGTGCACCGCCGGTGGGGACGGCTGCCCTGGGCCGACCTGGTCGCGCCCGCGCTCGCCCTGGCCCGGACCGGCGTCGCGCTGCCGTCCGCGCACGCCCGGACGCTCGGCGCGTGCGCCCCGGCGCTGGCGCACGGCGAGGGCGCCGCGATCTACGCGCCGACCGGGAGCTTCCTGCGCGGTGGCGACCTGCTCTTCCACCCGGGGCTCGCGTCCGCGCTGGAGGCGCTCGCCGCCGAGGGGCCCGCGGTCTTCTACACCGGTTCGATCGCCCGGCTGATGGTCGACGCCGTGCGGGCCGGCGGCGGCGCGCTCGGGCCGCTCGATCTCGCGGCCTACCGGGTGCTCGAGACGCCGGTCGACCACGCCACGCTGGGGTCGTACCGGGTGCGGGCCCGGCACGATCTCAATCGGACGGTCGACACGATCGCCGCGCTGCCGGGCAGCCTGCCGGATCAGACCCGGCCGGCCCGGGCCGTCGCCGTCGCGGCCGCGCTGCGGGACCGCGGCCGGCAGAAGATCGGCGACACCACGAACGTCTCGGTGGTCGACGCCGAGGGCAACGCCTGCGTGATCACCACGACGATGGGGCTGGGCGCCGCGGTCTGGCTGCCCGGCCTCGGCATCAACATGAACTCCATGCTCGGCGAGGGCGAACTGATCACCGACGACCTGTCGCCCGGGGTCCGGATGTCGTCGAACATGTGCCCGCTCGTGGTCATCGACGCCGCCGGGGACCTGGCCGTCGCCGCCGGGTCCGCGGGCGCCTCGCGGATCCGGACCGCGCTGGTGCACACGCTGCTGGGGGTGCTGGTCGACGGGGTGGACACGCCGGCCGCGATCGCCCGCCCCCGCTTCCACGTAGTGGACGACACGGTCCACGCCGAACCGGGCTGCCCCCGCGACGAACTGGCCGCGCTGGCCGAGGCGGGCTGGATCGTGAACGAGTGGCCGGACGTCGACCACTACTTCGGCGGCGTCACGGCGGTGGGGGTCGGCGGAGCTTCCGGCGACCCCCGGCGCGACGGCGTGGGGCTGCTGCTCACATAGTCCGGGCCGCCGTGGCCTCCGCCGCGTCGGCGACCTCGCGCAGCGCCACGTCGAGGTCGGTCGCGGCGAGGCCGAACGTCTGCTGGGTCTCGGCGCTGTCCATGAGAAACGGCGCGTAGAACTGGTAGTCCATCTCCGCCAGTTCCCGGGCCATCGGGACGACCGTGCCCGCGGCACGCATCACGAAGCGCGGCAGCGACCGGACCGCGACCGGCTTGACGCCGGCCAGCGCGCAGTAGCGGCTCGCCAGGTCCTTGACGCTGATCGCGGCCGGCGACGGCACGTGCCACGCCCGGCCCCACGCCCGCTCGTCGCCGGCGAGGGTCACCAGGGCGCGGGCCATGTCGCCGGTGTAGGTGAACGTGTGCGGCGCGTTGACGTCGACCGGCGCCCAGGCCGTGCGCCCCTTGGCGATCGCCGGGAGCAGCACTGCCGAGAAGATCGACGCGGTGCCCGCCCCGATGTAGTCCGAGCCGCGGACCTCGACCGTGCGCACCCCGCTGGCCAGCGCGTCCTGCCACATCCTGATGCGGACCCGGCCCTTGCGGCCGGTCGCGGCGAGGGGGGTGTGCTCGGTCATCCGGCCGCCCGGGACGGGGCCGTAGCCGTAGAGGTTGCCGGTGATGGCGAGGACCGCGCCGGCCTCGCCCGCGGCGGTGAGCATCGCGGCGGCGAGCGGCGGCCAGAGCGTCTCCCACCGGGTGTATTTCGGGTTGGCGCAGTTGTAGAGCACGGCCGCGCCGCGGGTCAGTTCGGTGAGCCGGGCCGCATCGGTCGCGTCGGCGGCCACGCGCTCGATCAGCGGGTGCTCCGGTCCCCCGCCGCTGCGGGTCACCACGCGCACGGACTCGCCCTGACCGGCGAGCAGGCGGGCCACCGAGGAGCCGACGGGGCCGGCGCCGACGATCACGTGCTTCGACATGATGTTCTCCTTTGTAAGCACTGCTCTCTGTTGAGAACAACAATCTCATCTTGCCCGCAACTTGGCAAGAGCAGTGCTCTCTTTTGTGGCACACTTGCCCGCATGACCGCTGCTTCGATCCGTGCCCGGGTGCGCGCCGAGATGACCGACGAGATCAAGGCCGTGGCCCGGCGCCACCTCGCCACCGACGGTGCCAACCTGTCGCTGCGCGCGGTCGCCCGCGACCTCGGCATGGCCTCGTCCGCGGTCTACCGCTACTTCGCCAGCCGGGACGACCTGCTCACGGCGCTGATCATCGACGCGTACGACGCGGTCGGCGCCGCCGCCGAGGAATCGGCACGCACCGGGAGCTACCGGGACCGCTTCCTGTCGATCTGTCACGCGGTCCGCGACTGGGCGCTGGCCAACCCGCACGAATGGGCGCTGATCTACGGCAGCCCGGTCCCCGGCTATCAGGCGCCGCGGGACACCGTCGAACCCGCCACCCGGGTCATCCTGCAGATCGGGGCGATCGTGCGCGACGCCGCCCTGGCCGGCGACGTCGAGGCCGGCGAGCCGGTCGCCGGCAGGCTCGGCGAGGAGCTGGCGGTCGTCGCCGAGCACGCCGCGCAGGGCGCGCCGCCACAGCTGGTCGCGCGCAGCATGGGCGCCTGGATCCACCTGTGCGGCGCGGTCAGCGCCGAGCTGTTCGGGCAGCTCAACAACACGATCGACGAGCGCCGGGAGTTCTTCGACCTGCAGATGCGCGGCGAGGCGGCGACGATCGGCTTCCGTTAGCTCCTTCTCGCGTGCACGACGTGCCCGCCGGGAGCGCCCTTCGGCACGTCGGGCCGGCCGAACCAGCGGGCCGCGAGCTCGGCGGGGCCGAGGTCCTCGATCTCGCCGAAGCCCCTGCCGCGCAGCTCGGCGGCGAGGTCGTCCGGCATGAAGTAGGTCTGCCACGGTTCGCCGATGCGCGCCACCCGGGCCGCCCGGGCCTCGAGGGCGGCCTGCCGCTCGGGTGACATCGACGACGGCGGCATCGCGTAGTCGAAGACGACCTCCGCCCGCTCGGTCGCCGCGATCAGGCCCAGCGTCTCGTCGAAGCCCGCCCGGGTCAGGTAGGGCACCACGCCGAGCCAGAGGAAGAACGCCCCGGGCTCTGCCGTCAGCCGCAGCTTCCCGGTCTCGAAGTCCACCGGCACATAGGTCAGGGTCTGCGGCACCCGGATGCCGGTCTCGGCCAGCCGCTCCCGCTTGAACGCCTGGGTCTCCGGATGGTCGACCTCGAAGACGCGCAGCTCCGGCCACGGATTGCGGTAGGCGAAGGTGTCCAGCCCCGCGCCGAGGATGAACAGCTGCCGGGTGCCGCCCGCGACCGCGACGGCGAGGGCGTCCTCGGCGAACCGGGTCCTCGCGGCGATGAACAGGCGCATGGCCCGGCGCCCCGGCGCCTCCTCGGCGTCCGGCGGCACGCCCAGGATGCGTACGGCCAGCGGATCCGAGAAGATCTCGCCGCCCTCGATGAGCTGATGGGCCGCCCGGTAACGGGCCGCGCTGAAGGCCGTCCGGCTCGGCTGTCCCGTCTCCATCAGGGCAGCCAGCTCGCGCGAGCCATGTCCACGTGCTCCCCCTTCATCGGCACGCCCTCGCTGAGCAGCCGTTGCCGGGCCTCCCGCTCGTGGCCCGGCGGCGTCCGCCCGGCGCTGGTCACCACCCGGTGCCACGGAACGCCGCCGCCGTGCCGCGCCATGATCGTGCCGACCTGCCGCGCCGAGTTGCGGCCCGACCGCTCGGCCAGCACATCGGCGACGGCCCCGTAGGACATGACCCTGCCCTCGGGGATGCTCTCCACGAGCCGGAGAACCTCTTCCACGTACTCCTGCGGTGTCACCGACGCCACGATATGGGATCTCACCCCGGCCGCACAGCGTCCGGCGAGCAGAATGGGCGGGTGCGTGAACAGGTGACGGGTGCCCGGCGGGTCGTGGTGAAGGTGGGCTCGTCATCCCTGACCACCGCGGCCGGCGGAATCGACGAGCAGCGGATGGACGCCCTCGTCGACGTGCTCGGCGCGCTGGCCACACAGGGCCGGGAGGTCGTGCTGGTCTCCAGCGGCGCCATCGCCGCCGGACTCGCCCCGCTCAAGCTGCGCCGGCGCCCGCGCGACCTGGCCACCCAGCAGGCCGCGGCCTCGGTCGGCCAGGGCCTGCTGATGGGCCGTTACACGGCGGGCTTCGCCCGGCACGGGCTGACCGTCGGGCAGGTGCTGCTCACCGTCGACGACGTGACCCGGCGCGCGCACTACCGCAACGCGTACCGGACGCTGCGGAAACTGCTGGACCTCGGCGCGCTGCCCATCGTCAACGAGAACGACACGGTCGCCACCGACGAGATCCGGTTCGGCGACAACGACCGGCTCGCCGCCCTGGTGGCGGCCCTGGTCCACGCCGACCTGCTGGTCCTGCTCTCCGACGTGGACGCGCTCTACACCGGCAGCCCGTCGGCGCCGGACTCCCGCCGGGTCCCGGTGGTGCACAGCGACGCCGACCTCGCGGACATCTCCGTCGGCGCGGCGGGAAGATCCGGCGTCGGCACCGGCGGCATGGTGACCAAGGTGGAGGCGGCCCGGATCGCGACCGGCTTCGGCATCCCGGTAGTGCTGACCGCGGCAACGCTCGCGGGCCCCGCCCTGGACGGCGCCGAGATCGGCACGCTGTTCCACGCGGCCGAGCGCCGCCCCACGGCCCGGCTCTTCTGGCTCGCCCACGCGACCTCGCCGCGCGGCCGGCTGCACCTGGACCCGGGCGCGGTGGCGGCGGTCGTGGCCCGGCGCATGTCGCTGCTGCCGGCCGGGATCACGGCGGTGGACGGCTCGTTCGCCGCCGGGGACCCGGTCGACCTGGTCGACGCCGGCTCGGGCGCGCCGGTGGCACGCGGCCTGGTGAACTACGACGCCGTCGAGCTGCCGGCGCTGCTGGGCCGCTCGACACCGGAGCTCACGGCGGCGCTCGGCCCGGGCTACGAACGCGAGGTGGTGCACCGCGACGACCTGGTCCTGCTGTGACCGTGCGTGATTTCGCCGGCTTTCCGGTGCAGGATTGACCAGTCGCCGTCAGCCCCGGCGGGACGAACGAGGAGTCGACATGACCGTGCTTCAGCAGGCCTCCGACGCGCGGGTCGCCGCCGTCGACCTGGCCGCCGCCACCCGCGCCGAGAAGGACGCCGCCCTGCTGCTGATGGCCGACCGGCTGGTCGAGCGCGCCGACGACATCGTCGCCGCGAACGCCGTTGACGTGGAGAACGCCCGTACCGGCGGATCGTCCGAGGCGATGATCGACCGGCTGATGCTGACCGCCGAGCGGGTCGCCGCGATGGCCGACGGCCTGCGGCAGCTCGCCGCGCTGAACGACCCGGTCGGGGACGTCGTCCGCGGATCGACCCTGGCCAACGGCCTCGAGCTGCGCCAGGTCCGGGTTCCGTTCGGGGTGGTGGGCATCATCTACGAGGGCCGGCCGAACGTGACCGCGGACGCCGCCGGCATCTGCCTCAAGTCCGGCAACTCGGTGCTGCTGCGCGGCTCGGGCTCGGCCGCCAGCTCGAACGCGGCGATCGTCTCGGTGCTGCGCAAGGCCGTGGCGGACGCCAACCTGCCGGCGAACGCGATTCAGCTGCTGGACTCGACGACCCGCGACTCGGTGAAGGAGCTGATGCGGGCCCGCGGCCTGGTCGACGTCCTGATCCCGCGCGGCGGCGCCTCGCTGATCAAGGCGGTGGTCGAGGAGTCGACGGTTCCGGTGATCGAGACCGGGGTCGGCAACTGCCACGTGTACGTCGACGAGGGCGCGGACCTGGAGAAGGCGCTCGGGGTGGTGCTGAACTCGAAGACCCAGCGACTGTCCACGTGCAACACGGCGGAGTCGCTGCTGGTGCACGCGTCGATGGTCGAGTCGTTCCTGCCGATGGTGATCGAGGAACTGGTGTCGGCCGGCGTGACCGTGCACGGCGACCCGCGGGTGATGGGCTTCGACGGCGTCGTGCCGGCGACCGCGGAGGACTGGGGCAAGGAGTACCTGTCGGCGGACATCTCGGTCGCGGTGGTGGACTCGCTGGACGACGCGCTGGACCACATCCGCCGCTACGGCACGGGCCACACCGAGGCGATCGTGACCGAGAGCGTCGTGGCGGCCCGCCACTTCGCGGCCCGGGTGGACGCGGCGGCCGTAATGATCAACGCGTCGACGCGCTTCACCGACGGTGGCGAGTTCGGCTTCGGCGCGGAGATCGGCATCAGCACCCAGAAGCTGCACGCGCGCGGCCCGATGGGCCTGCCCGAGCTGACCTCGACGAAGTACATCGTGACCGGCAACGGCCACACTCGCTGATCAGGAACGCGCCGGGCCGAGCCCCTGCCGGTGGCAGGGGCTCGGCCCGCGCGTACGTCAGTACGACGGCAGCGACGGGTCCACGGTGTTGACCCAGGAGACGATGCCGCCCTGCACGTGCACGGCGTCCTTGAAGCCCGCCGCCTTCAGGACCGCGAGGGCCTCCGCCGAGCGCACGCCCGACTTGCAGTGCAGCACGATCTGCCGGTCCTGCGGGAAGCGGGAGAGCGCACCGCCGGACAGGATCTCGCCCTTGGGGATCAGGGTCGCGCCCGGGATGCTGACGATCTCGTACTCGGCGGGCTCGCGGACGTCGACCAGGAACACGTCCTTGCCCGCGTCCTGCCAGTCCTTGAGCTCGCGAGCGGTGATCGTCGAGTTGAGGGTGGCCTCCTGCGCCTCCTCGGAGACCGCGCCGCAGAAGTCCTCGTAGTCCTCGAGCAGGTCGGTGACCGTCGGGTTCTCGCCGCAGAGCGCGCAGGCCGGGTCCTTGCGGACCTTGACCTTGCGGTACTCCATCTCCAGGGCGTCGTAGACCATCAGCTTGCCGACCAGCGGCTCGCCGATGCCCGTGATCAGCTTGATCGCCTCGTTGACCTGGATCGAGCCGATCGACGCGCAGAGCACGCCGAGGACGCCGCCCTCGGCGCAGGACGGAACCATGCCGGGCGGCGGCGGCTCCGGGTAGAGGCAGCGGTAGCAGGGACCGTGCTTCTCCCAGAACACGGACGCCTGGCCGTCGAAGCGGTAGATCGAACCCCAGACGTACGGCTTGCCGAGCAGCACCGCGGCGTCGTTGACCATGTAGCGGGTCGCGAAGTTGTCGGTGCCGTCGACGATCAGGTCGTAGCGGCTGAAGATCTCCTTGACGTTGTCGCGGTCCAGCGCGGTGTTGTGGATGACCACGTTCACCAGCGGGTTGATCTCCCGGATGCTGTCCGCGGCGGACTCGGCCTTGGGCCGGCCCACGTCGGAGACGCCGTGGATGACCTGGCGCTGGAGGTTGGACTCGTCGACGGTGTCGAAGTCGATGATGCCGAGCGTTCCGACACCGGCCGCGGCCAGGTAGAGCAGAGCGGGAGAGCCGAGACCACCCGCGCCGACGGCCAGGACCTTGGCGTTCTTCAGCCGCTTCTGCCCGTCCATCCCGACGTCGGGGATGATCAGGTGACGCGAGTAGCGACGGATCTCGTCGATGCTCAGCTCGGCGGCCGGCTCGACGAGCGGGGGCAGTGACACGGTGAACTCCCCGGGATCGACGGTAGGGTGCGCCACCATTCTTGCTCGTCCGCCGCCGCAGATGGACATGACGTGGAACACCGGCCCGACATGCGGGACAGGGAATCAAACCTCAGTCGACGGGGTTGCCGGCGTGCCGCCTGCCGTCGAGGTACGGCCAGGAGTTCGCGACGCAGCCCTTGAGGCCGTAGGTCTGCTGCATCATCACCGGCGCGGGCTCGCCCCGGCCGGTGCAGGCCTCGTGGCCGTGTCCGAGCTGGTGCCCGACCTCGTGGTTGATGGCGTACGCCCGGTAGGTGCCGAGCGGGGCGCCGTAGTCCGGCACCGAGTACCGCCAACGATCATGATTGATGATCACCTGGCCCGGCAGCCGGCACGAGGTGAAGCCCTCGGTCCGCAGGCCGCCGCGGGCGCACATCCGCTCCGAGGTATCGGCGGAGGCCAGAAAGATCGTGAACTCGGAATCGGCGGGCCGCGGCACCCGCTGCAGCCGGAACTGCCGCCCGGCGATCCAGCTTCGCGGATCGCCGAGGATCCGGTCGACCTCGCCGGCGAAGTCACCGCCGTCGCCCTCGCCGAGGTTCTCCTCGACGGCGACCCGGAAGCGCCGCAGCGTGCCGGCCGCGCCGAGCACCGGGCCGTAGCCGTCGGCGAAGACGAATCCGCCGGCCGTGGCCGCGGATCCGGCCGGCACCTCGTCGGCGGCGTCGGGCGGCGCTGCGGGTGCGGAGGTCGTGGTCGGCACGGCCGCTTCGCCGCCGACCGGGTCGTCCTCGTTGCGCATGATCCCGCCTACCGCGAGGACGGCGACCACGATGATCAACAGGTGTGGCGCGACCGCGTGGCGCCGCTCGCGCTCGCGCTTGTGCCGGTACCGGGGCGTGGCCTGCGCCGCCCTCGCGGACGCTCCCGGGGTCGCCGCGGCGGCCCGATAATCCGCTGAGCCCCTTGCCACCTTTGCCATTGCCACCGCCAGCGTGCCAGAGGCGGGCGGGCGTCACCGGGGTTTCGGGAGACCCGGCCGGTCAGAGCCCCGGACCCGCGAACCGGCGATCGCCCCTGCGTGGCCACGCGTACGGCACGCAGCCGCGCAGCGTCAGCGTCTGCTGCACCATCACCGGCGCCGGCCCGCCGCGCTTCGGGCAGCCCTGGTGGCTCTCGCCCAGCTCGTGCCCCACCTCGTGGTTCACCACGTACTGCCGGTACGCCGCGAGCGGCACCCGCGCCGCGAGGTACGGCCGCGCCGACAGCCGCCAGCGGTCCAGGTTGATGATCGCCTTGCCGGTGGCCCGGCACGACGTGTACGGCCGCCCGCCGACGGTGATGTCCGCACCGCCATGGCGGCACATGCGCCCGGCGGTGTCCCGCGTGGCGAGGTACACCGTGAAGCTCGCCGGATCGTTGCCGGCGACCCGCTGCAACCGCAGCCGGCCGTCGCCGGTCCAGCTCCGCCGGTCACCCAGCGTCGCCTCGACCTGCGCCGCGAAGCCCGCCGGGTCCTCGTTGCTGCCCTGCTCGACCGCGACCCGGAAGCGCCGCAGCTGCCCCTTCGTCCCCAGCACCCGGCCGCGCCCCGGCGCGTACGCGAACTTGCCCGAACCCCGCGTGGGCACCCGGCCCGGCATCAGCAGCAGGGTCTGCGGCGCCGCCAGGGAGGTGGCCGGCACGCGCGGCGAGGGTGCGGGCGGGACCGAGGGCGGCGCCGACGCTGACGGCGACGGCGCGGAGGGCGTTGGCGCCGCGACCGGGACGGCCACGGGCGCCGTCGGCAGAAAGGCCGGGACGAGCATCCCGCCGGCCAGCAGCAGGGCCGCGATGACCAGGCCCGCGATCCACCAGCGGCGCCGTCGATCGCTTCCGTTTCCGGGTGCGGCGGCCGCGACAGGGGTACGAGAACCGATCATTTGGGAACAAGCGTGCCACAGCGGGGCGGCGGCGTCCGTCCCGACAATCTCCCGGGCGACGTAGGTCACGCGGGCGGCGGGACCCCACCGGTCACCGCCTCAGCCGACCGGGGAGTTGACGTCCTCGATCATCCCGATGACGGCCCGCGCGACCAGGCGCGGAACCTCCATCTGGGCGACGTGGCCGACGCCCGGCAGGATCAGCAGCCGGCCGTCGGGGATCACCTTGGCGACCTGCGCCGGCACCCGCGGATCGACCAGTTCGTCCCTGAGGCCGCCGATCACCAGGGTGGGCGCCGTGATCCGCGCGGCCAGCCGCCACTGCGAGTTCACCCCCGGCAGGTACGCCCGCAGGAAGCTGGACACCAGTCCGCGCAGCGTCCCGAGGTAGGCCCGGGGATAGTGCTCGACGGTGTGCCGGAGTTTGATCTCCTCGATCGCCTCGACGCGGCGCTGCGGGCTCACCTTGGCGGTGTCGCCGAAGCAGGCGAGCAGCACCTGCTCGGCCAGCTGCTCCGGGGTCAGCCGGGCCAGCCCCCAGGCGAAGAGCCGCTCCCCGCGCGGCAGGGCGAGCAGCGGCAGCATCGGGCCCTGCGCCGTACGCCGGGGGTCGAGGAACGGCATGGCCGGCGAGATCAGGGTCAGGGTCTTGACCAGGTCGGGGCGCAGGGCGGCCACGCGTACGGAGATGGAGCCGCCGAGCGAGTTGCCGACCAGGTGCACCGGGCCGCGGTCGGCGTACTCGAGGTAGCCGATGAGCCGGTCGGCGAAGGCCGGGATGGAGTAGCGCCGGCTCGGGTCGCTGTAGCCGAAGCCGGGCAGGTCGACGGCCTGCGCGTCGAACCGGTCCGCGAGCAGCCCGGCGAAGTCCGTCCAGTTCTGCGAGGAGCCGCCAAGCCCGTGCACGTAGACGGCGGGCTCGGCGCCCGGCGCGGTGGCCGGGGTGTCGCGGACGTGCAGCATGGCCCCGTCGATGCTGACCCGGCGCGCCGGCCACGGCGGGGGCACCGCACCGTCGGGCGGCAGCACGCAGTCCGCCGCGAGGATCGCACCCTTCATCAGGACAACAGTGCCTCAAGCCGGCGGTTGATCGCAGCAAGAGTGGCGCGAACCATGGCCTGCCGGTCGTCGCCGGTGATCACCGCCGACCCGGAGAGCTGCTCGACCCAGCCGCCGACGGAGAGCAGCAGCACGACGACGGCGACCTGCGTCGACCCGAACGGCACGGACGCGGCGTGCTCGACGAAGCACTTCGCCGGGCCGTCGGCGTGGTCGGAGTGGGTGAGCAGCTCGTCGACCGCGCTGGCGGTGGCCATCGCGCAGAGCCGCAGCAGGTAGCCGTCGACCGCGGGACCGGTGGCCTCACCCGAGGTGACGAGGCCGTTGACGATCAGCCGGACCTCGACGGTCGCCTCGGTACCGAACGTGTTGACCCGCACGTTCTCGATCATCACGCGGGGGCCGGGCTGCTCGCCCGGGTCGAGCGGGCGCGGCGGTGCAGGCTCGACACCGGTCGGCACCGGCGCCATGAACCCGGCCGTCGGCCCGGAGGCGAAACCCGGGCTGGGCGGCACCGGCCGGCCCGCCGGGTTGGGCTGGCTGGGCACGAACGGCGTGACCGGTGCGTTCGGCGCGACGACGCGGGCCGGCGGCGCGGAGGCCGGTGCGGCCGGCGGCGCGGACGTCCGGGCGGCCGGCAGCGCCGAGGTCCGGGCGGCCGGCGGCGGCGGGGTCCGGGCGGGCTGGGCGGCCGGCGGCGCCGAGGCCGGTGCGGCCGGCGAGGAGTACGACGGCGGCGCCGAGCGCGGGGCGGGCGCGAGCGGTGCCGGAGGCGCGGACCGCGGCGCGGCGGCCGGTACCTGCGCGGCGGCGAGCGGAGTGGCGCCCTGCATGGCGGCGTCCAGGCCCATCCGGTCCTGCAGCAGCCGGGCGACCTGACGGCTGACCTCGGCGGGGTCGGCGCCCTCGGACAGGTCCAGCCGCAGGCTGTGCGCACCGGCGGGGGTCGAACGCAGCGACGCGTCCCGGACGCCGTCGACCTCGCGGACGGCCTCCAGGATCGCGTTCACGTCGAAGCCCTCCTGCCGCTCCTGCGCCGACAGCACGTCACCGCGGCGCAGATGCGTCGCGATGCGGGCCAGCGCGGGGGTCTCGGCGGTCGGCTCCGCGGACGGCGGCTCCGGGACGGTCGGCACGTCCGGCTGGGCCGGAACGCGCTGCGGCAGGGCCGGTGAGGACCGCTCCGGCGTGCCGCCGGGGCCGGGATCGCCCGCGGAGTGGCCGGGGAACGCCCCGGACTGTGCGTAGCGGGCCGGGCCGTCGGCGGGCTCGGACCGCAGCCGGCGGGGGAAGCTGGAGGGGTCGTAGGACGACCGGATCGGGCCCTGGTCACCGGAGCGCGACTCGTCGGCCACCGACGGCTGCGGCACCCGGGACAGGCTCTCCATGGGCGCGTCCAGGGCGTGCCGCGCGGAGTCGGACGTCGACCAGTCGGCGCGGCGCCCGCCGGGCGTCGCCGGTCGCACCGCCGGGAAGGGCCGCTCGGCGGGCACGGCGGCGCGCTGCTGGCCCGCGGGCGGGCGCGGCGCGTCACGCCGCGCGTCGTCGAGGTCGCCCTCGTACGGGTACGGCGGGGCGCTGGCGGGCAGGATTCCGTTGACCGCGCGCAGCTCGGTGGTGTCCTGCGCGTCCGGCCCCAGCAAGTCCGGCGAGAGCGGATCCGGCCGTACGGGCGCGGTGCGGGGCGGCTCGGCGGCGCGGGGCGGCTCGTTCTGCCGGGGCTCGCTGCCGTTGGGCGACAGGTGCGCCAGCAGATCCTGGTAGCGCGACCGGCTGTCGGACCAGCGGGGTGCCGCGGAGTTGTCGGGCCGGGACCCCTCGGCGGCCGACGGCGGCGCGGAGGCCGGACTCGCCGGCGCGAAGGGGTGAACTTCCCCCGAAGGGGTGTCCGCCGGAAGTGGCCGGTCCGCAGTGTACGACCGGAGCTCGGCGGGGGGCCGGCGCCAGGACGGCACGTCGGTCTCCGCGTCAAGCGCCGAGCCGGCGTTTGACCACGGGCTCTCCCGTGTGGCCCAGCCGTTCAACAGGGTACGGTCACGCGACTCAGCACCAGTGCCGCCTTCCCCTGCACCGGCGTCCCCGGAATGCCCTGTTTCGTCCACCGCGCGCTCCTCGCTTGCCCCCGCTGAGGCTACCGTGTGGTTGCAGTGGCGATAAGTTGCAGCGTCGCGACAATTGCCCGCCCGGCAACCGGCAGACGGCGAACCGGGCAATCTTCGCCAAGGCGCGGGGAACAAGTCTCGGAGGTTCACATGACCGCTGCGTCCGGCGGGGCACAGACGGCGGGGCGCCCCACGCGCCTGCCGCGCTCTGCACGCCGTAAGCAACTGCTTGCCGCCGCGCAGCAGATCTTCGTGGCACAGGGCTACCATGCCGCCGCCATGGACGAGATCGCCGAGCGGGCCGGCGTTTCCAAACCGGTGCTCTACCAGCACTTCCCCGGGAAGCTGGATCTCTACCTGGCCCTGCTGGACACCCACTGCGACGCGATAATCGCCAAGGTGCGCGGCGCGATGCTGGCGACTCCGGACAACAAGGAGCGGGTCAAGGGCGCCGTCCGGGCCTACTTCGACTTCATGGACCACGAGAGCGAGGCGTTCCGGCTCGTCTTCGAGTCCGACCTGCGCAACGACCCACAGGTCCGCGAGCGCGTCGAACGCGTCGAGCAGGGCTCCATCGCCGCGATCACCGACACGGTGGTCTCCGACACCGGGCTCAGCCGGGCGAACGCCGAGCTGCTCGCCGCCGGGCTCGTCGGCGCGGCCGGCCAGGCGGCGCAGTTCTGGCTCGCCAACGGACGCCAGACGCCGAAGCCCGAGGCGGAGGCGCTGGTCGCCGCGCTGATGTGGCGGGGCATCGCCAGCTTCCCGCTGCAGGGTGAGTCAACGCCCGGCACGTCCGGGGAAATCGGCTAGCCTTCAGGGCGGACGACATCTGAGAGGGAGGACCCCGTGGAGGTCAAGATCGGCGTGCAGTACGCCCCGCGCGAGCTGGTGCTGGAGAGCGCACAGACGCCGGCCGAGGTCGAGCAGGCCGTGACCGAGGCGATGGCCAAGGACAGCGTTCTCACTCTGACCGACGAGAAGGGCCGCAAGGTGATCGTCCCGGTCGCCAAGCTGGCCTACGTGGAGATCGCCGAGAAGTCCGAGCGGCCGTTCGGCTTCACCACGCGATAGCACCGCGCGACGAAACGGCAGGGAACTCCGCTCCGGGGCGCCCTGCCGTTTCTATACAGCACCGTCACCTTCGCCCTGAGGTGCGGAATCTCTCGGTCGGGTAGACTCGGTTCGTCGCCGTCGACGTCGGCTCGTCAATTCGAGTCGCCGCGGCGACGCGCGTGCGGCCCGCGAGCATCTCGCGTGTGGCCCGCGCCCTACCCAGACCGCGCCCCAGGACTTCGACGGGCGCACCACGAGAGGCACCCGTAGAACTTCATGACCGACATCGAGAACAACGAAACAGAGCCGGCCCTGGTCCCGGTGCTCACCCGCGCGCCCGTCCGCGCCGACAGCCCCACCTTCGCTGAGCTGGGCGTCCGCGCCGAGACCGTCGAGGCGCTGGCCGCCGCCGGCATCACCCGGGCGTTCGCGATCCAGGAGTACGCCCTTCCCATCGCCCTGCGCGGCACCGACCTGATCGGTCAGGCGCCCACCGGCACCGGCAAGACCCTCGGCTTCGGCCTGCCCCTGCTCGAGCGGGTGCTCGCGCCCAGCGAGGGCGCCGACGGCCAGCCGCAGGCCCTCATCGTCGTACCGACCCGCGAGCTCGGTCTCCAGGTCGCCCGCGACCTCGCCGCCGCGGGCAGCACCCGCGGCGTGCGCGTGCTGCCGATCTACGGCGGCGTCGCGTATGAGCCGCAGGTCGAGACCCTGAAGAAGGGCATCGAGATCCTGGTCGGCACCCCCGGCCGCCTGCTCGACCTGGCGAAGCAGAAGCACCTGAAGCTCGGCTCGATCAAGGCCCTGGTGCTGGACGAGGCCGACCGGATGCTCGACCTCGGCTTCCTCGAGGACGTCGAGAAGATCCTGGCCATGCTCCCCGAGCAGCGCCAGACGATGCTCTTCTCGGCGACCATGCCGGACCCGATCGTCGCGCTGAGCCGCCGCTTCCTGCACCACCCGGTGACCATCCACGCGGGCCACACCTCCGAGAGCGGCCCGTCGCCGCTGACCAAGCAGGTCGTCTACCGCACCCACCCGCTGAACAAGCTGGAGATGGTCGCCCGCATCCTGCAGGCCCGCGAGCGCGGCCTGACCATGATCTTCACGCGGACCAAGCGGGCCGCGGACCGGGTCGCGGAGGACCTCGACTTCCGCGGGTTCGCGGTGGCCGCGGTGCACGGCGACCTGGGACAGGGCGCGCGTGAGCGGGCCCTGCGCGCGTTCCGCTCCGGAAAGATCGACGTGCTGGTGGCGACCGACGTGGCCGCCCGCGGCCTCGACGTCTCCGGCGTCACCCACGTCATCAACTACGACTGCCCGGAGGACCCGGACACCTACACGCACCGCATCGGCCGCACCGGCCGCGCGGGCGCGACCGGCGTCGCGGTGACCTTCGTGGACTGGGAGGACATGCCGCGCTGGGTGCTCATCGACAAGTCGATGAGCCTCAACATGCCGCAGCCCCCGGAGACCTACCACACGTCCGAGGCGCTCTACTCCGACCTGGACATCCCGACCGACGTCTCGGGCACGTTGCCGACCGCGGTGCGCACCAGGGTCGGCCTGTCGGCCGAGATCGAGGAGGACCTGGGCGGCACCCGGCGTCGCGGCAGCCGCGACGGCGGCCGTGACTCGGCCCGCGGCCGTGGCCGCAACGAGCGCTCCCGCGGCCCGCGCCGCGACGACGCACCGGCCGAGGCCGCCGCGCCGGCGACGACGGACGGGGCCGGCGACGGGCCACGCCGCCAGCGCCGCCGCCGTCGCGCGGGCGACCCGCTGACGGCGACCGACGAGGCCACCACCGCCCCGCTGTTCGCGGACGGTTCTGAGGCGATCTCCGCCGAAGCGGCCGACGCGGCGGCCGGCGACGACACCGACGGCGGCCCGGGCGAGGGCGACGCGGCGGGCCGGCCCCGCCGTCGCCGCCGGCGTGGTGGCCGCGGCGGCCGCGCCGCGGGCGGCGCCGCCGAGGGCGGCGAGGGCGGCGAGGGCGCGCCCGCCGAAGCGGCGGGCGGTTCCGAGGACTGACACCCCGCTACGGGCGTACAGGCGGGTCACCCGTCCGGTACGCCCGTGGCCGGGCGGTGGATCAGTGAGTCGGTTCCAGGCCGAGGGCAGCGCACGCCCGCCGGTACATGCTGACCGCCTCCAGGCGGACCTGACGGCGTTCCGTCAGGTGCTCGCTGAACGGGATGCGCACCGGGACGGCGATGCCGTTCACCGTCGCGTCGAAGTCCATCCCGTCGGCGTCCATACCCGACATCCGGGCCGCGCTCGCGGCCTCTATGCCGCCCAGGCCACGGACGATCAGCACGTTGTCGTCGGCGTGGTCGTCGTTCATGTGGCGGGCGATCTGCGCCACCACCTCCGGGGTGAAGGTCATTGCCAGCGCTCCTTCAGTTCGCGCAGCACCGCGATGTTCAGCCGGTAGGCCTCGGTCACCTCGGCGAGGAAATTCTCTTCATCGTCCGGCGTGAATGCGACGTGGTCGAGCAATTCGCGGTAACGGGTGCGGAACGCCGTCGGCGAGACGCCCTCGAAGACGAAGAACCTGTGGCCCGCGCCGTCGAGGCCGTACGCCTTGGCGATCGCCGGACCCAGGTACTGCCCGCCGGAGAGGTCGCCCAGATAGCGGGTGTAGTGGTGCGCGATGAAGGCCCACGGCCGATCGAACGAAACCGCGCGCAGCCGGGCACGGTACTCCGAGGTCGCCGGCAGCGGCGTGAGCCGCGGCTCCGGGCCGAGCAGGGTCTCGAGGTCGTCCGTGAGCGCCGGCAGCCGGGTCAGTTCGGGGAAGACGAAGTCCCCCGCGACCGGATCGTCCGCCATCACGGCGGCCGCCTGCTCGAGCGACTCGTAGATGAACCAGTGCTGCGCGGCCAGGTCGGCGTACGCCCGCCTCGGCAGGCGGCCGGCGGCCAGGGCGTCGAGGAAGCCGCTGCCCTGCGCCGCGTCATGGTCCGTCCGCGTGCCGGCGCGCAACCGGACGGAGAGCCTCTCCGTGGGAGGGTCGGCCAACGTCATCGCAGCACCTCCATGCCTAGTTAGGTGAGCCTAACAAACGGGACGGCTTTGTGGATCATCGATTTCGGCGGGGCAGAATGGTGGGATGCCCCAACCACTGGATGCCGTCCTCGCCGAGGTGCGTGACCTGCTGCTCGACCCCGCCCTCACGCGTGCGGTCGCGGCCGGCAAGCGCCGCGGCCTCACCCCTTCGGTCAACCGGGCCGAGCTCCGGCCGGTCGCCCTCAAGGGCGGGAACCGGTTGCAGATCGTGACCGATGACGGCTCCCGGCCCTACACCCGCAACGTCGCGCCCGGCGCCGAGGCGGCGGCGGCGATCGACGCCCTGCTCGCGGAGCCGTTCGGAAACTGGCACGTGGAGACGGCCGAGACCACCGTGCAGGTGCGGATAACCAAGAAGGGCGACGCGCAGGTACACCGGGCCGCGACGGTCGAGCCCACGGTCACCCAGGGTCACGACCGGGCCAAGCAGTGGCTGCTGGATCCCGGCGACCCGCTCTTCACGGTGGTCGGCGGGACGGCGGCCAAGCGCCGGCAGGTCGACGCGTTCCTGCGCGCGCTGGCCGCCACGCTGCCCGACGACCTGCCGGGCCTGCTGAGGGTCGTCGACCTGGGCTGCGGAAACGCGTACCTGACGTTCGCGGCGTACCGCTACCTGACGGACCGCGGCGTGCGCGTCCAGGTCGTGGGGGTCGACGTGCGCGAGGACCAGCGGGTACGCAACTCCGCCGTCGCCGAGCGGCTGGGCTGCGGGAACGCGGTGACGTTCGTCGCCGGCACGATCGAGGACGCCGCCGTCGACGAGGCGCCCGATCTGGTACTCGCCCTGCACGCCTGCGACACCGCGACGGATCAGGCGCTGGCCCGGGCGGTGAACTGGGGCGCCCGGTGGGTGCTGGCGGCGCCGTGCTGCCACCACGACATCGCCGCGCAGCTCAAGGGCAACCCCGCCCCGCCGCCGTACGGTGAGATCACCCGCCACGCGATCCTGCGGGAGCGCTTCGCGGACGTCCTCACCGACTCGCTGCGCTCGGCCCTGCTGCGGCTGCGCGGCTACAAGGTCGACGTCGTGGAGTTCGTGGACTCGGCGCACACGCCGCGCAACCTGCTGCTGCGGGCCAGGCTGACCGGCGCGGCGCCGGCACCGGGCCAGCGCGCCGAGTACGACGCGCTGACCGCTGGTTGGGGCGTGACGCCGGCGCTGGAGAAGCTGCTCACCTGACGACGGCGGTGAACGCCGCGGTGTGCACCCGGCCGGCAACCTGGAAGTCGAAGAACATCCGGTAGCGGCCCGGCCCCGGCGCGGCCAGCCAGAACTTGACGGCACCGTCGACGGGTCGCGGCTCGGGGTGCACGTGTACGTAGCCGACGTCGCCCTCGCGGAACACGACCAGGTGCCCGAAGGCGCCCAGGTACGGCTCCAGCGCGGCGGGACCGCCGCCGGGCCCGGTCACCGTCATGAGCAGCGGCTGGGCGGTGCCCGTTTGTGGCTGCCCCGCGTACGAGACGGTGAAGCCGTCGGTGGTCGCCCGGGTGTCGGGCGCGGGGAGCGCGACCGGGGTGTAGGTGCCGGGGACCGTGAGGTCGACGCCGAGCGTGACCGGGGTCGGCCGGCCGCCGACGACCGCCGTGAGGTCGGCGATCGCCCGGTAGCTTCCCGGCGCCGCCAGGAGCAGGTCGACGCTCCAGGTGCCGTCGGCCGCCATCGTGGGGTGCAGGTGCTGGTAGCCGCTGAGGTCGCGGCGCACGACGACGAGGTGCAGCGGCTTGTCGTGCACGACCGCGTACGTCGTGACGGGCACGCCGGCCGCGACGATCCGGAACGAGAACGGCTGCCGCCGCCCGGCCTGGAACGCGGTGTTCGCGGGCGCGAGGGTGAGGCCGGCGGCGGTGACCGCGAGGCCGCCGACGTTCTCGGCGGAGCCGGCGCCGCCGGCGACCCCGGTGACCGTGCCGTCGGCGTTGTGCACGTGCGGCGCGGTGCCGGTGTCGTCGTGCGGCGCGGTGGCGCCGCCCGGGTCGTGGCCGTGCCCGCCGCCGGTGGCCGTGGGGGTGGCCCCGGGTGCGGCCGCCGCCCGCTCGACGGAGTTGTTGAGGCGGCCGATGCCGTAGCCCGCGAAGAGGACCACCACGACGACCGCCCCGAACGCGGCGAGCCGGAAGCCCGCGGACGCGGACCTCGGCTCGGGGGGCGCCTGCTCGAGCGTGTCAGGCATCGGCGAGCTCGTAGCCGGCCTCGTCGACCGCGGTGCGTACGGCGTCGTCGGTGAGCGGGGCCTCGCTGGTCACGGTGACGGCGCCGGATCCGAGGTCGACCAGGACACTTGTCACGCCGGGAAGTTCGGTGATCTCGCTGGTGACCGCCTGCACGCAGTGCGTGCAGGTCATCCCGGTCACGGTGTATGTGGTGGTGACTGGCATTGCATTCCCTTCGACTTCCTGCCGGTCGCCGGTCCGGCGTCCCCGGCGTTACTCAGGAGCGGACCAGGCGGGCGATCGCGTCCGACGCCTCTTTGACCTTGGCGGTCGGGTCGCCGGCCCGCGCGGCGTCGACGACGCAGTGCGCCAGGTGGTCCTCGAGCAGGCCGACGGCCACGGCCTGCAGGGCGCTCTTGGCGGCCGAGATCTGGGTGAGGACGTCGATGCAGTAGGTGTCCTCGTCGACCATCCGCTGTAGGCCCCGGATCTGTCCCTCGATGCGGCGCAGGCGCCCGAGCAGGGCGGCCTTGTCGCCCGAGTAGCCGTGCGGGCCGGGATGTTCGTGGTCGGTGGTCATGACCGCAAGCATACCCCCCACCCGTATTCAATCCGGCGAGCCACACGCGTGGCTTTTATTCCTTTTGTCTCGTTAAGGGTTCTGTGTCGTTTACCCTGACCGCCCGAAAGATCATTGTCGCCCTCGTCCCGGTGCTGCTGCTCGCGGGTCTCGCCCCCGAATCCGCGCACGGAGCCGACCGCCCCTCGGCCGCCGAACTGGACAAACGGATCGGGGCGGCGGCCCGGCAACTCGAGGTACTTGTGGAGCGGTACAACGACTCCCGCGAGGACCTGCACGCCACCAGGATGCAGACCAAGCACCTGGGCGGTCAGCTCGGCCCGATGACCCGCGACCTGGAGCGACGGCAGAAGCTGATGGGCGGGCTGGTGTCGCGGACGTACCAGCGGACCCGCAGCGGCCCCACGATCGCGCTCTTCGCGGCCGACGAGCCGCACCTGTTCGTGGACAAGCTGCTCGTGCTGCACCAGCTCGCCACCGAGGAGCAGCGGGCGGTCACCGAGCTGCACGCGGCCAGGACGAGGGTCTACAAGGCCCGCAAGATGCTCAACGCGCTCGCGGACCAGCAGCGCCGCCAGCAGCTGCGGCTACGCGTGGGACAGGCCACGGTCGAGGGCGAGATCGCGGCCCTCAAGCAGATGCGGGCGATCGCGTACGCCGGCGGTTCCCGTTTCGGCCCCGACGAGAGGATCCCGATGCCGGAGTTCGTGCCGGGGCGCCCGGGCAAGGTACTGGCGTTCGCGTTCGGCCAGCTCGGCAAGCCCTACCGCTGGGGCGCCGCCGGGCCGAACTCCTACGACTGCTCGGGGCTGGCGCTGGCGGCCTGGAACGCGGCGGGCGTGGGGCTGCCGCACAACGCCGCGCGGCAGTACCGCGCCGTGGCGCACGTGAGCAGATCCGAGCTGCGGCCGGGCGATCTGGTGTTCTTCTACGGCCCGATCAGCCACGTCGGCGTCTACATCGGAAGCGACAAGATGATCCACGCGCCGGAGTACGGCGAGAACGTCCGCGTGTCCAGCATCGACACCCAGCCGATCCACGGGTTCGGCCGCCCGGGCTGACCTCGACCCCCACGCCTCAGCCGGCGACGGCCAACGCGAAGGGCAGGACGCCCGGTGCGCCCGCGCGGCGCAGGGCCCGGCCGGCCAGGACCATCGTCCAGCCCGAGTCGCAGAGGTCGTCGACCAGCAGGACCGGGCCGGCCAGGCCCGCGAGGGGCTCCACCACCTCCGGCGGGACCGCGAAGGCGTCGTGCAGGGCCAGGACCCGCTGCGCGCTGTTGCCGCGGGGGCCGGCGTCGCCGGCGTGTGTCGAGGTCAGCGTTCCCAGCATCGGCAGCCTGCCCACCCTCGCGATGTGGTCCGCGATGCTCGCCACCAGCACCGGGCGCCGGTGCGAGCCGACGGACACGACCGCCGCCGGGCGCTGCTCCCAGCCGTCGTCGCCGTGCGCCCAGGCCTTCAGGACCTCGACCACCGCGGCCGCCAGGTCGTCCGGGAGCGGGTTGTCCGGCGCGTCCGGCGCGACCAGGTCGCGGAGCCTGCCGCCCCAGCCGAGGTCGGACAGCCGGCCGACCGCGCGGCCCGGGCGGATCTGTTCGGCCGGGCCGATCTTGCCCTTCACCGGCACGCCGACCGCGGCCAGGCCCGTCGGCCAGAGCTTCTTCGGGGAGATGTCCACGCCGGCGTGGCCCAGGAACGTCTTGGCGGCGGTCAGCGACGCCGGGGACACCTCCGCGTCGAACATCGGGTCGGCGCAGGTGTCGCAGCGGCCGCAGGCCCGTGCCTCCGGGTCGTCGAGGCAGCGGCGCAGGAACTCCATGCGGCAGCCGGCCGTCTCCGCGTAGTCGATCATGGTTTGCTGCTCGGCCGTGCGGGCCTGCGCGACGCGGCGCAGCCGGGCCGTGTCGTAGGTCCAGGGCTCCCCGGTGGCGATCCAGCCGCCGCGGGTGCGGCGGACCGCGCCGTCCACGTCGAGAACCTTCAGCATCAGCTCGAGGCGGGCCCGGCGCAGGTCCACGATGGGCTCGAGCGCCTGCGTGGACAGCGGGCGGTCCGGCGGCAGCGCGGCCAGCACCGCGCGGACCTGGTCCTCCGGCGGGAAGGCCAGCGACGCGAAGTAGCGCCAGATCGCGGCGTCCTCGGCGCCGGGCAGGAGCACGACCTCGGCGTGCTCGACCGCGCGGCCCGCGCGGCCCACCTGCTGGTAGTACGCGATCGGCGACGGCGGCGCGCCGAGGTGGACGACGAAGCCCAGGTCCGGCTTGTCGAAGCCCATCCCGAGCGCCGAGGTGGCCACCAGCGCCTTGATCTTGTTGTCCAGCAGGTCCTGCTCGGCGGCGCGGCGGGCGGAGTCCTCGACCTGGCCGGTGTAGGACGCGACCGGGAAGCCGCGCGAGCGCAGGAACTCCGCCGTCTCGGTCGCGGCGGCGACCGTCAGCGTGTAGATGATGCCGGAGCCCGGAAACCGGTCGAGGTGGTCGGCGAGCCAGGCCAGCCGGTGCGCGGGGTTGGGCAGGTCCAGCACGGCCAGGCGCAGCGAGTCGCGCTCGAGCGCGCCGCGCAGGACCAGCGCGTCGCCGAGTTGCTCGGCGACGTCGGCGGTGACCCGGGCATTGGCCGTCGCCGTGGTCGCCAGCACCGGGGTGCGGCCCGGCAGCCCGGCCAGGAACGTCCGCAACCGCCGGTAGTCCGGGCGGAAGTCGTGGCCCCAGTCGGAGACGCAGTGCGCCTCGTCGACCACGAGCAGGCCCGTGCTGGCGGCCAGCCCGGGCAGCACGTTGTCGCGGAAGTCGGGGTTGTTGAGCCGCTCGGGGCTGATCAGCAGGACGTCGACCTCGCCGTTGCGGATCTCGGCGGTGATCTCGCCCCACTCGTCGAGGTTGGCCGAGTTGATCGTGCGGGCCCGGATGCCCGCGCGGGCGGCCGCCTCGACCTGGTTGCGCATCAGGGCGAGCAGCGGCGAGACGATCACGGTCGGGCCGGCGGGCGGATCGCCGGGCTCGGCGGTGATGCCGTCGCGCAGCAGCGCCGTGGCGACGAAATAGACCGCCGACTTGCCCCAGCCGGTGCGCTGCACGCAGAGCACCCGCCGCCGGTCGACGACCAGGGCCTCGATGGCCCGCCACTGATCCTCGCGCAGGACCGCGTCCGCGCCGGCGAGCCGGCGCAGCACCTCCTCGGCGCACTCGCGCACACCAAGCCGCTCGGCCTCGCTCACCGTTTCCCGCCGCATGTCCGCCACGCCAGCATGTCTACCAGCCCGGACACCGGCGCACCGTCCGCCGAACCGGCGGCACCGGATCGCCCGGTGCCGTCAGCGGCCCAGGACCGAACCGCCGTTCACGTTGATGATCTGGCCCGTGACGAAGCCGCCGCCGGTGCCGACCAGCCAGCGGACCGCCTCCGCGATGTCGTCCGGCGCCCCGGCCCGCTTCACCAGGGTCGCCGCGACCCGCTGTGCGTGGCCCTCCTCGGTCATGCGGCCGTCGAAGAACTCGCTGTCCGTCACGTAGCCGGGCGAGATCACGTTCGCCGTGATGCCCTCGGTGCCCAGCCGGGTCGCCAGGTCGAGCACGTAGCCGTGCAGCGCCGCCTTCGCCGCCGAGTACGGGCCGCCGCCACCGCGCTGCGCCGCGATCGAGCTGGTCAGGATGATCCGCCCGCCCGGGCGGCGCAGCAGGGGCAGCAGCGCGCTGGTGAGCAGGACGGCCGTGATGACGTTCGAGTCGAAGTTCGCCCGCCAGCGCGCCGCCAGCCCCTCCGGCGTGGAGTCGTCGCCGCCCACGTAAGCGCCCGCGTTGTTGATCACGACGTCCACCGGGCGGCCGGCGACGGCCTCGACCACGGCGTCGGTCCGGCCCGGCACCGCGAGGTCGGCCTGCACCGCCGTCGCCTGCGGGCCGATCCACTTCACGGCGTCGGCCAGCACGTCCGGGCGCCGGCCGACGATGATGACGTCGTAGCCCTCCCCCGCCAGCATCCCCGCCGTCGCCCGGCCGATTCCCGTGCCGCCCCCACTGACCACCGCAAGCCTCGCCATGTCGCCGACTCTAAGGGGTGATTGCGGGAGGATGCATCTAGATCGAGACGAGGAGGTACCGGGTGCGCAGCCGATCACCGTGGCGCCATCCGGCCCGCATCGTCCCCGCGGCCTTTCTCGGTGCCGTCGGATTCGGCACCATCCTGATGATGCTGCCCGCCGCGCGGGCCGAGCCGGGGCAGACGCCGTTCGTGACCGCGCTCTTCACCGCGACCAGCGCCGTCTGCGTCACCGGGCTCTCGGTGGTCGACACGCCCACCTACTGGTCCGTCTTCGGCCAGGTGCTGCTCACCGTGCTGTCGCAGATCGGCGGCTTCGGCATCATGACGCTGGCGACGCTGCTCAGCCTGCTCGTGTCGCGCCGGCTGGGGCTGCGCAGCCGGTTGATGGCGCAGGCCGAGAGTGCGGGGCTGTTCGGCGGCAACGTCGGCGGCGTGCTCATCCGGGTCGCGATCGTCATGTTCGCCTCCGAGGCCGTCATCAGCGTCGTGCTCACGCTGCGGTTCTGGCTGGCGTACGACTATCCGTTCGGCCGCGCCGCCTGGGAGGCCGTCTTCCTGGCCGTGCAGGCCTTCAACAACGCCGGCTTCGCGCTGTACCCGGACAGCCTGGTGGGCTTCGTCGGCGACTGGTGGATCTGTGTGCCGCTGTCGCTGGGCGTGCTGGCCGGGTCGATCGGCTTCCCGGTGCTGTTCGAGCTGGCCCGCGAGTGGCGGACGCCGGGCGTCTGGTCCACGCACACCCGGCTGACCGTCTGGGGCATGCTGCTGCTGAGCGCCACCGGGTTCCTGGTCTTCCTGGCGTTCGAGTGGAGCAATCCGGCCACGCTGGGGCCGCTCGACACCCCGACCAAGGTACTCGCGGCGTTCACCCAGGACGTGATGACCCGGTCCGGCGGCTTCAACACCATCGACCTGGGCGGGTTGAACCCCGAGACCACCGCCTTCACGATCGGGCTGATGTTCATCGGCGGCGGCAGCGCCAGCACCGCAGGCGGCATCAAGGTCACCACCTTCCTGCTGCTGGCGTACGTGATCTGGGCCGAGATCCGGGGTGAGCCGGACGTGGTGGTCCGCAAGCGCCGGATCGCCGAGGCGACGCAGCGGCAGGCGGTCACGGTGGCCCTGCTCGGGGTGGCCCTGGTCGCCTGGGGCACGATCAGCCTGATCCTGCTGACCGACGACGTACCGCTCGATCAGGCGCTGTTCGAGGTGACCTCGGCGTTCGCGACGGTCGGGCTCAGCACCGGCATCACACCGACCCTGCCGCCGTCCGCGCAGGTGCTGCTCGTCATCCTGATGTATGTCGGCCGCGTCGGCACGATCGCCGTTGGTACGGCGATCGCGCTGAACACCCGCCGCCGGCTCTACCGCTACCCGGAGGAGCGACCCCTCGTTGGCTGAGAAGGCAGAGAAGAAGCTCGCGGTGAACGCCGACAACGTCGTGGTCATCGGGCTGGGCAGGTTCGGCGGGCAGGTCGCCGCGTCGCTGGTGAACCTCGGCCACGAGGTCCTCGGCGTCGACACCGACCCGCACATCGTGCAGGACTGGTCCGACCGGCTCACCCAGGTCGTCGAGGCGGATGCCACCGACACCGCCACGCTGCGGCAGCTCGGCGTGCACGAGTTCGCCAGCGCGGTGGTCGGCATCGGCACGAACCTCGAGGCCAGCGTGCTGACCGTGCTCACGCTCGCCGAGGTGGGCGTGCCGGAGATCTGGGCGAAGGCGACAAACGTCAAGCACGGCAAGATCCTGTCCTCGGTGGGCGCGCGGCACGTCGTCTACCCGGAAGCCGAGATGGGCGAGCGGGTCGCGCACCTGATCACCGGCCGGATGCTGGACTACATCGAGTTCGACGACGGCTTCGCCATCGCGAAGGTGCGCGCGCCCAGAGAGGCGATCGGCCGCACGCTGGCCGACACCGGCCTGCGCACCAAGTGGGACGTCACGGTGGTCGGCATCAAACTGCCCGGCGAGGACTTCACGTACGCCCGGCCGGAGACGGTCGTGCCGCCGGGCTGCATCCTGATCGTCTCCGGCAACACGTCCAAGGTGGAGCGGTTCGCCGCGATCACCTGAGCGCTCAGATCTTCACCGAGAAGCCCGACTTCGGCGGATCCTTCCTCGGCGCCGGAGCCGGGTCGCGAGCCGGCGCCTTCCGCGGTGGCGGCGAGGGAGTGGACGCGGCCGGCTTCCTGGGCGAGGCCGGGGGCGCCTCCGCCGTGTCGGGTGTCAGCACCGCGCCCAGCACCTCGGCCCGGCACTTGTGGCCGTTGAGCCTGAACGCCAACGGAAGCGGGTTGCTTATCCGGTAGCTGCCGCTCAGCGCGATGGTGTCGGACCGACCGGGCCGCAGGTCCTTACCGTCCCGGGCGTGCAGCATCAGCTTGCGTCCGCGCTGGATGAGCCGCTTCGGCGACTCGGTGAGCCGCTGCCCGCCCGCGAAGGCGAACTCCAGCCGCCACTCCGACAGCACGTGCTCCCCGGTGTTGATCACCGTGACCTGGGCACCGAAGTCGGTACCGGAGTCGTGCTGGACGCGGTATCGGACCTTGCACCCGCTGCCGTGCGGCGCGACCGCGCCCGTCCCGGCGCCCGCCGCCGCGGCCTGCGCGGTGCCGACGTCGACCGGTTCGCGGCTGGACGACCAGGCCAGGCCCATGGTCGCGGCGAGGATGACGGTGGCGACCCCCGCCTGGAGACGGTGCCGGCCGGCCACGACGGCGTCGCCCAACCGGCCGCCGGTGAACAGGTCGTGCACCAGGGCGCCGCCGCGGAAGAGCCCGCCGCCGAGCGGCCGCGGGCCGCCGGCCCGCAGGGCCCGGGCGAGTCCCGACCCGGTACGCGGCCGGAGGCCGGTCGTCCGGACCGGGCGAGCCGCCGGCCGCGGCAGCGGGTGCGGCGAGGGACGCGGCGTGGCGTCGCGGGCCGCCACCGGCGGGATGATCGGCTGCAGCCCGACCAGGGCCGCCAGCGTCGCGGCCACCTCGGCCGCGGCCGGCCGTTGCTCGGGCCGCTTGGCCAGGCAGCGCAGGCAGAGGTCGGAGACCTCCGGCGGCAGGCCGGGCAGCGACGGTACGGGTTCGGGATCCGCGAACAGGTGCGCGCGCAGCGCCTCGGTCGTGTTGCCGGCCGGCCACGGGAACCGCCCGGTGAGGGTCCGGTAGAGCAGCAGGCCGAGGGAGTACACGTCGGTGGCCGGCGAGACCGAGCTGCCGCTGAGCCGCTCGGGTGCGAGGTAGGCGGGGGTGCCGAGCAGGCTGCCGTCGGCCGCGGCGTCGCGCTGCCCGATCACGGCGGAGATGCCGAAGTCGACGACCTTGGCCCCGGCGCCGGTGAGCATGACGTTGGCCGGGGTCACGTCGCGGTGCACCACGCCCCGGGCGTGCGCCGCCGCCAGCGCCGACGCCACCTCGGCCACGATGATCACCGCGTCGCGCCACGGGAATGAGCCCTGCCGGCGCAGCCGGGCGGAGACCGACTCGCCGTCGTTGAGCTCCATCACCACGTACGGGACGGTGAGGTTCTCGTCGAGCGGGGACTCGCCGAAGTCGAAGATCCCGGTGATGTGCGGGTGGCACAGCCGGGCCGCGGCCAGCGCCTCCTGGCGCAGCCGGTCGCGGAACAGGGAATCGGTGGCGAGCTGCGGGGAGAGCACCTTGACCGCGACGGCCCGGCCGAGGACCTCGTCGTGTGCACGCCAGACCACTGACATCCCGCCGGTGCCGAGCCGCTCGATCAGGCGGTATCGATCACCGACAAGGCCACCTCTTCTGCCGGTCGCCAGCCACCCCATGAGCCGATTGTTGCCCGCTCACAGCCCTCCCACGGTGGGTCCCGGAAAACACCTCCGGCTGTTCACGGCGGTCTGACCGGCGCAACGCTCTTTGTCCGGAATCACCCCGCCAACAGTTGATCCACCGGTGCGTAGTCGTCGGTCAGCACCCGGGCGCCGCCGACGAACCCGTCCAGCTGGGCGCCGGAGATCAGCCGCACCGGCTCGTCGACCAGATCGAGGTGGTTGCGGATCTCGTCGAGCGGCAGCGGCGACCTCGAGGCCACGATCACGAAGTTCGACCCGGTCTTACCGTCGAGGGCGGCCTGCGGCGCGACGAGTGCGACGTGCGGGAAGACGGCCGCGACCGTGGCCGTCTCGGCCCGGATGAAGCGGCCCGGCGGGTAGTCGATGACGTTCTGCGCGTAGACGCCGTCCGCGCGCAGCACCCGCGAGATGTCGGCGGCCATCTCCCGGGTGGCGAGGTGCCAGGGGACCACCAGGTGCCCGAACGCGTCGCCGATCACGAGGTCGTACGCGCCGGTCCGCTGCTCGGCGAGCCCGACCCGCCCATCGCCGACCCGCACCCGCAGCTTCGGCCCGGTGCGCAGGCCGAGCTCCTTCTTGTCGAGGTCGACCAGGCCGCCGTCGAGCTCGAGGACGAGCTGGTCGCTGCCGGGCCGGGTCTGCGCCACGTACCCCGGCACGGTGAATCCGCCGCCGCCCAGGTGCAGGACGTCGATCGGGGCGGCGGCGGCCTTGGCGACGTCGACCAGCGCACCGAGCCACTGCACGTACGCGAACTCGAGGTGCGTCGGGTCGGCGAGGTCGACGTACGAGTGCCGCGCCGAGTTGAGGATCAGCGTCCGGCCGCCCGGCGCGGACGGATCGGCGTCGACCCGCGCGCAGTGATAGGCGGTCTCGACGTCGCACGGCGTCGGCGCCGAGGCGCCCAGCCCGGCGCCGAACAGGCCGATGGTGACCACCACGGCCCGGGTCCGCGGCCGGCCCGGCAGGGTCAGCCCGGGGCTGGTGCGGCGCAGCCACCAGCCGAGCCCGAAGCCGGCGAGGGCGAGCGCCCCGGCCAGGGTCAGCACGATCCAGCTGCTCGGCATCGCCGCGACGAGGACGAAGCCGGTGCCGAGGGTGGCGGTGATCGCGCCGAGCGTTCCGAAGCTGGAGAGCCGGCCGACCACCTCGCCGGTCCGGCGCAGGTCGCCGAGCTGCAGCTTCACCGTCAGCGGCGTGATCGTGGAGAGCAGGAAGGCGGGCAGGAAGACGGCCATCGCCGCCAGCAGCAGCACCGCCGGGGCCGTGCCGCCGCGCATGATCTCGCCGCCCCAGCGGACCAGCGGGAGGGTGCCGACGGTGGTGATCGCGGCGAGGAGCAGCGCCGGGGCGAGGAGGACCCGCGGGTCGTGCCGGTCGGCGAGCCGGCCGCCGAGCCACGTGCCGTACGCGATCGCGGCGAGCGATATCCCGATGACCGAGCTGCTCACCTGAAGCGTCACGCCGACGTACGGCCCGACCAGCCGCAGGGCGACGATCTCGAGGACCAGCACCGCGCCGCTGGCGAAGAACACCAGCCCGGTGGCGAGTCCGGACGGCAGGGCACGCGGCGGGGAGGTCTCCATCGCGCGGATGCTACCGGCGCCCACCTGTCAGATGACTGAAAGGTGCACGTGGTTGGTGTGCGTGGCAGACGGACCGCCCGATCCGCTGTATGCCCGCCAGCCCGTGCCCGGCGACCAGATCTGCCGGTACCAGATCACGTAGAGCACGCCGAGCCGCGACGCGTTCTTGACGAGGTAGGCGGCCAGATTGTTGCCGTAGGTCCGGTCGCCCCCGGAGGCGTTGACGTTTTCGAAACCGCCGGCCGCCGCGGAGAAGTCGCAGGCCCGTCCCTTCGGATGCTCGCCGGAGGAGCGCTGGCTGAAGCACGACGTGTACCGCTTGAAGCTGGCCGCCTTCGCCTGCTGGTACGAGTTGAGCAGCCGCGGCGTGATGCAGCCGGAGGTGGTGGGGTCGTTGATCGTGCAGGACTCCTTGGGGTAGGAGCCGTCGGAGTTGCGGGGTGCGGCCTTGGCCAGGGGCGAGTTCGGGTTGATGAAGCCGCCGGCGACGGCTCCGCCGCCGACGCTGGCCAGCGCCTGCTCGGCCTGCTCCTTCTTCTTGGCCATGACCGTGACCTGTTTCTTCTGCTCCTTGATCTCCAGGTCGAGGGCGGTCTTCGCCTGCTCGGCCGTGGTGACCGCGTCCTGGTAGCCGGTCAGGGCCTTGCCGTCGACCTGTGCCATCTGGTCGAGGCGCAGCGCACGCTCCATGAAAGTGTCCGGCGAGGTGCTGTTGAGCAGCAGCGTCATGGTGTTGAAGCGGCCCTGCCGGTAGGAACGGTTGGCGATCTCACCGACCCGGCTCTCGAGCTCGGTCGCCTTCTGCTTGGCCTGCTTCAGCGTCTCACCGAGCTGGACCTGGCGCTTCTTGGAGGCATCGAGCCTGTTCTTGGCCTCGATGTGGCCCTTGGCCGCCGACTCGAGGGCCGCGCGGAGGGTCTTCGTCCCGCCCTCGTCGTCGGGTTCGGCGTGCGCGGCCGGCGCGGCGACGACCATTACGGCCACGGCAGCAAGCAGTGCCAGGACAGGCTGGAGCCGGCGCAGGAGAGTCGCCGCCACGGTCTACCTCCCAAGTCGTGAGCGCGGTGACTCTACCCCGCCACGGGCGATATCGGCAGGTCGGTCAGGTCGCCGAATATCCACCGTCGACGAAGAGTGTTTGGCCGGTCACCGCAGCGCTAGCAGGACTCGCCAGATAAACGGCACAACCGGCAAAATCGGAAGGAACGCCGTTGCGGCCGATCATCGTGCGGCGGGCATGCGCGGCTACCTTCTCCTCATCGGCGAAGACCGGCTCGGTCAGCGGGGTGTGCACCACCCCCGGTGCCACCGCGTTGCAGCAGACGCCGCGCGCCGACCACGCCTCCGCCTGCGACCTGGTCAGCGCCACCAGGCCCGCCTTGGCAACGCCGTAGGCGCCGCTGTTCCCGTACGCGCGGAAGGCCTGCTGCGAGACGACGTTGATGATCCGGCCCCGGCCGCGCGCCGCCATCGCCGGCCCGAAACGCTGCCCCAGCAGGAACGGCGCGGTCAGGTTGGCGGCGAGGGTGACGTCCCAGTCGTCGTCGGTGAGCTCGTCCATCGGCGGGCGCCGGTTCACCGCCGCCGCGTTGACGAGCACGTCCGGGTCGCCGTACTCCGAGATGATCAGGTCGGCCGCGGCGGTGAGCGCCGCGCGGTCGGCGAGGTCCGCGGCGACCGTGCCGACCCGCACGCCCTCGGCGACCAGTTCCTCGGCGGTCTCCTTCAGCGGCCCGGGCCGCCGCGCGACCAGGACGATCCGGGCGCCCGCCCGGCCGAGCGCGCCCGCCATCGCGCGCCCGATCCCGGAACTGCCGCCCGTCACCACGGCGGTCAGTCCGCTCAGTCCGAACAACTCCTCCAGGTACGCGGACATGCGTTGCTCCCTAGGCGAAGAGCGCGGCGTGCACCGTCGCCCAGATGTCCTCGTTCGCCGCGACCAGCAGGCCCCGCTCGGAGTCCGTCGGGCGGTACCGCGAGCCGTCCAGGTGAAGCACCGTGCCGCCCGCCTCGGAGACGATCAGCGAGCCCGGCACGTGGTCCCACGGCAGGATCCGCCAGAACGTCGCGAACTGCTGCTCGTCGGCGACGACCGCCGGATACTCGTACCCGGCGCAGTGGCGGCCGCGGGTCACTGTGCCGAGCGCGTGTACACCCGCCTCGATGCGCGCCCGCACGTCGTCGGGGAAGTAGCTGCGGGAGACCGCGCCGGTCAGGGCGCCCGCGGGCGGGGAGTCGGTGCGGGACTTGATCCGCAGGCCGTCCGCGTACGCCCCGCTGCCGGCCTCGGCGACGGTCATCCGGTCGGCGACCACGTCGAGGATCCAGCCCGCGGCCGGCTCGCCGTCGCGCAGCAGGGCGACCATCACGGCGAACGGCGTCTTGCCCGCGGCGAAGTTGTTGGTGCCGTCGACCGGGTCGACGATCCAGATGGCGCCGCCGTCACCGACCCGGCCCAGCACGCCGGAGTCGGCCGCCACGGCCTCCTCCCCGACGACCTGCGAGCCGGGCAGCAGCGCGGTCAGCCCGGCCGTCAGCGCCCGCTCGGCCTCCTGGTCGGCGACGGTGACCAGGTCGCCGGGCGACTTCTGGTGGATCTCGGCGTCGCTCAGGTGCCGCCACCTGGGCAGCACCACGGTCTGCGCCACCTCGCGGACGAGCGAGGTGACCTGGTCGACCAGGTCGTCACGCACGCGGTGGCAGCTTCACGACGCTGACGAAGAAGTCGTCGATCTGGCGGATCACCGAGATGAACCGCTCGAAGTCGACCGGCTTGGTCACGTAGGCGTTCGCATGCAGCTGGTAGCTGCGCAGGATGTCCTCGTCCGCCGAGGACGTGGTCAGCACGACGACCGGGATGCGGCACAGGTCGTCGTCCTTCTTGATCTCCTCGAGCACCTCGCGGCCGTCGCGACGCGGCAGGTTGAGGTCGAGCAGGATCAGGTCGGGGCGCAGCGCATTCTCGTACGGAGCCTCGCGGCGCAGGTAGGACAGCGCCTCGGCGCCGTCGGAGACGACGGTGAGCCGGTTGCGGACCTTGTGCTCCTCGAACGCCTCCTGGGTCATCAGGACGTCGCCGGGGTCGTCCTCGACGAGCAGCACCTCGATGGGCGTGCCGTCCTGCCGGATAGCACCAGTCACGCGGATCCTCCTTCGGCGGCTTGCTGTGGTTCCCGCACCGGAACGCCGGCCAGCAGGGGCAGGGTGAAATAGATCGAGGTCCCCTCGGCAACGTCAAGATCGATCCAGATCCGTCCACCATGGTATTCGACGATCTTCTTGACGATGGCCAGGCCGATGCCGGTGCCCTCGTAGGCGTCCCGGGCGTGCAACCGCTGGAAGATCACGAAGACCTTGTCGGCGAACTCCGCCTCGATGCCGATGCCGTTGTCGCGGACGTTGATCCGCCACTCGTCCTCCGCGAGCTCCGCGGAGACGGTGATGACCGGCGGAACGTCGGCGCGGCGGAACTTCAGCGAGTTGCCGATGAGGTTGACGAAGAGCGTGGTGAGCAGCGGCTCCTCGCCCTCCACCGTCGGCAGGTCGGACCAGACGATCTCCGCGTCCCCGCCGGCCCGGCCCTCCAACTGCGACCTGACCTCGGTCAGCACCCGGTCCAGGTCGACGTCCGTGAAGCCCGCGGTGAGCCGCCCGATCCGGGAGAACGCCAGCAGGTCGTTGATCAGTCGTTGCATCCGCTGCGCGCCGTCCACCGCGAAGCCGATGTACTGGTCCGCGCGCTCGTCCAGCTTGCCCGCGTACCGGCGCTGCAGCAGCTGGCAGAAGCTCGCCACCTTGCGGAGCGGCTCCTGCAGGTCGTGCGAGGCGACGTAGGCGAACTGCTCGAGGTCGCGGTTGGAGCGGGTCAGCTCCTCCGCCTGAACCTTGAGCTGCTCGTTGACCCACTCGATCTGCTGGCGCGCCTCGCGCACCTCGGAGAGCTCGGCGGCGATCTGCCGGCGCATCCCTTCGACGTCGTCGGCCAACGTGCGCAGCTCGGGCGAGCCCTCGCTGGTGATGGGCCGGTCGAAGTCGCCGCGGGCGACCGCGCGGACCTGCTCGGCCAGCTCGGTGACCGGCCGGGTGACCAGCCGGTCGAGCAGGAGCAGCAGCGCGGCGCCGGCGAGGATCACCACGACCGCGGCGAAGACCTCGAGTGCGACCAGAACCGTTCCCGTGCGCTTGGCGTCGTCGGCGGATTTCTGGCGGACCACCAGGATCTCGCGCTGCAGGTCGTTGATCGAGTCCCGCAGCGCGTCGAACTCCGTGGTGCTGGCCGCCTCGACCAGCGCCTGACCGGTCTCGGGGCCCTGCGTCCGAACGGCGTCGATCACCGGATCGGCGACGGCGGCCCGCCAGGCGTCGGCCCGTTGCCGCACCAGCGCCAGCACCGCGCTGACCCGGGCGTCGGCCGTGCCGTCCTGTTCGTTGAGCTTGTCGATCTCGGAGAGGAGCCGCTCCTCGGCGGCCAGCCCGTCCGTGTACGGCCTGAGGTTGTTCTCGTCGCCACTGATCGCGAAACCGCGGACGCCGGTCTCCTGGTCGACGGCCGCGGTGCTGAGCCGCTCGCCGGCCGCCCGCATCGGAGTGGTCTTGTTGAGGATGACGTCGATCTGCTTGTTGCTGTTCGCCGCGGTGATCGCGGCGAAGACGCCGAGCACGGAGAGCACCAGGCCGACGGCCAGGCAGAGGGCGACGACCCTCCGGCGCAGGGTCCAGGTGCGCACGCTGAACAGGCTCATCGTCCGCCGCCCCGGGAGATCAGCAGCATGGCCACGTCGTCGGGCAGCGGGCCGCCGTTGCCCTCCTCGGCCCGGCCGACCAGCCAGGCCGGCAGGGCCGCGAGCGGCACCTCCTTCGCGGCGGGATCGCCGAGCAGACCGCAGAGGCCGTCCACGTCGAGGCGCTCGTCGCCGACGCCGGTGCGCCCCTCGATCAGCCCGTCGGTGTACAGCAGCAGGGACCAGTCGTGGCCGGAGAACTCCACCTCGGTCGCGGGCGTCGGGCTGGGCCGGACGCCGAGGACGATGCCCGTGCGCGCGGCCACCGGGTCGGCCCGGTCGCCGGTGAGCAGCACCGGAGGCGGATGGCCGGCGAGCCGTACGGTGGCCCGGTTGGCGGCGAGGTCGATGACGGCCGACGCGACCGTGACGAACACCTCGCGGGCCCGGCGCTCGCTCATCAGCACCTGTTCGAGGGCGGCGAGGATCTGATCCTCCGCAACGCCGCCGAGCACCAGGGCCCGCCAGGCCACCCGGAGCTCGGCACCCAGCGCCGCCTCGTCGACGCTGTGGCCGCAGACGTCGCCGACGATCACGTGCAGCCGATCGGCGCCGACCTGCACCACGTCGAAGAAGTCGCCGCCGAGCAGGCCCAGCGCCCGCCCGGAGCGGTAGAACGTGTGCACCGCGACCTCGGTGGTCTGCATGAGCGGCTGCGGCAGCAGGCCGCGCTCGAGGCGCGCGGACTCGGCCTGGCGCAGCTCCACCTCGCGCAGCCGCCGGGCGTTCTCGTCCGCGCGCTTGCGCTCGACCGCGTAGCGCAGCGCCCGGACCAGCAGGACGCCGTCGACCTGCCCCTTGACCAGGTAGTCCTGGGCGCCCTCGGCCACGGCCGCGACACCGAGATGCTCGTCGGAGCGCCCGGTCAGCACGCACACCGCGGCGCTGCCGGCGACCGCGAGCAGCTTGCGCAGCCCGTCGATGCCCTCGGCGTCGGGCAGGCCCAGGTCGAGCAGGACGCACTGCACGCCGCGCATCTTCGACCGGGCCTCGCGCAGGGTGGTCGCCACCTGGAGGTCGAACGACGCGCCGGCCTCGGCGAGCAGCTCGCGAACCAGGAAGGCGTCGCCCTCGTCGTCCTCGACCAGCAGGATGCGCAGCCGCTCCGGGGCCTTCAGTGCAGGCGGGGAGCCGGCCAGGGAATGCTCGATCAACGCGCCACCCCGCGCGAGAGGGCGCGCGTAACGACGACACCGGGGCGGTGGGGACGCTTGATGGCTCGACTCCTTCGGGCGTGACCCGCTGATAGTCCACCACAGGCTGCGGGTGCACAACACCGGCCGCCCGGGCCGGACGACCGGCTCACCCCTGCGGGCCGTACGAGGGATCCGCCGCGACCCGGCGGGCGTGCTCGACGATCACCTCGCCGAGGATGCCGTGCAGCCGGCCGCAGTCCCGGCAGTGCAGGTTCTCGTCGAGGCTGCGGCTGCCGCAGGAGATGCAGCGCCCCCGGTCGTCGGGATCCCGGTACGCCTCCAGCGCCCGGCACATCGCCCGCACGACATGGTCGCTGACCTGGAAGGTCGCCTCCCCCAGTGCGGTGCGCAGGCCGATGACGGCGACGGGGCCGGACTCGGGAGCGGGGTCGTAGCAGGCGACCCGTTCGATGAACTCGGCAAACACGGCTGGGGGGTCGAGCGGGACGGTCACCGGACAAAGCTATGCCACCGGCCTGACGATCACGGGGGTACCCGGGCCGACTCGCAGGCGCTTAGATGTCAGGCACCACCGTCGTCGGGAGGTTGCTGTGGACGTGCCCCGGATCGAGGCCGCGTCGCGGGCCCTGGCGCGTCCCGCGCCGCGGAGGTGGGCCGCCCTGGTCACGGTGGTGGTGCTGGCGGTGGTCGCGGCGCTGGCAGTGCAGTCCGTGCGACCGCCCGCGGCGCGACCGGCCGGCGCACCGGCCGCCGAGTTCAGCGCGGGCCGGGCGTTCGAGCAGGTCCGGGCGATCGCCATCGAGCCGCACGCGGCCGGCAGCGCGGCCAACTCGGCGGTACGCGGCCGGGTGCTCGCCACCCTGCGCGCCGCCGGCCTCGACCCCGAGGTGCAGGACACCGTTTCGGTTCAGGGCGGCGAGCTGTCGTCGAGCGCGGGCGGCACCGGCCTGGCCCAGGTCCGCAACGTCGTGGCGCTGCTGCCGGGCACCGGGTCGACCGGACGGATCTTCCTGGTCGCGCACTACGACTCGGCGCAGACCGGGCCGGGCGGCAACGACGACGCGGCCGGCACCGCAACGGTGCTGGAGGCGGCCCGGGCCCTGGCCGGCGGGCCACGCCTGCGAAACGACGTCGTCTTCGTCCTGACCGACGCCGAGGAGGCCTGCCTGTGCGGCGCACAGGCCTTCGTCGAGCAGCACCCGCTGGCCCGGGACGGCGGGGTGGTGCTCAACCTGGAGGCCCGCGGCAGCGGCGGCCCGGCGATCATGTTCGAGACGGCGGCGGACAACGCGGGCCTGGTCGGCGCGTTCGCGAAGGCACCGAAGCCGGTCGGCACCTCGTTCGCGGTCGAGATCTACCGCCGGCTGCCGAACGACACGGACTTCACGGCGTTCCGCGAGCGGGGCTTCACGGGGCTGAACACCGCGTACATCGACGGCGCGGCGGTGTACCACGCGCCGACGGACACGCCGGCCGCGATGGACACCGACAGCCTGCAGCACCTCGGCGACAACGCGCTGGCGCTGACCCGCGACCTCGGCGACCGCGACCTGGCCGGGCTGAGGTCCGGCGGCGACGCGACCTACTTCCCGGTGCCGGGCGGGCTGGCGGTCTACCCCGGCGCGCTGACCTGGCCGCTGGCCGCGCTGGCGCTGCTGGCCGTGCTCGCCCTGGCCTGGCTGGCCCGGCGCCGCGGCCTGGCGACGGGCGGCCGGCTCGCGGCGGGCTTCGGCCTGGCCCTGGTGCCGATCATCGTGGTACCGGTGCTGGCCCAGCTCCTCTGGGCGCTGCTCAAAGTCATCCGTCCGGGCTACGCCGAACAGCCCATCGACCCGTACCGGCCGTTCTGGTACCGGCTGGCGATCCTCGCCCTTACCGCGATGATCATCTTTGCCTGGTACGCGCTGCTGCGCCGCCGGCTGGGCCCGGCGGCGCTGGCGATCGGCGGCCTGGGCTGGCTGGCGGTGCTCGGCCTGACGCTGGCGGCGCTCGCACCCGGCGGGTCGTATCTGACGGCGCTGCCGGCCCTCGCGGGCGCGCTCGCGGGCATCGCCGCCGTGTTCCTGCGTGGCTGGTGGCCGCTCCTGCCGCTGACGCTGGGCGCGGCGGTCGCGGTAGTCGTGCTGCTCCCGACACTGATCATGTTCTTCCCGGCGCTCGGGCTGAACCTCGCGGCCTCGGGCGCGTTCATCGCGACCCTGCTGGGCCTCGCCGTCCTTCCGGTGATCGACCTGCTGCATCCGGAGGCCGGTGGCCAGCGGGGACTGGTCGCCGCCCGCGCCCGCCGGCTGGGCGCCCTGCCGGCGCTGGCGGCGGCGCTCGCCCTGGTGGCCTGCACCACCGCGGGCCTGGTCGTGGACCGCTTCGACGCGGCACACCCCGCGCCGACCCACCTCATGTACGCCCTGGACACCGACACCAACCAGGCGCGCTGGCTGAGCGCGGAGGCCGCACCGCAGAAGTGGACGGCGCAGTACGTGGCCGGCCCGGCGGCGACCGTGACCGGGACCCTGCCGGCGTTCGGCGACGAGTTGCTGCTCGCCGGCGCGGCTCAGGCCGCGCCGCTGCCCGCGCCGCAACTGACGAAGGTGAACGACTCGACCGCCGGCGACCTGCGCACGATCCGGCTGCGGCTGACGCCGCAACGCCCGGTCCGGCTGGTCACGCTGCACGTGGGCGCCGAGGCGGCGGTCACGCAGGCCACCGTCGCCGGCCGCCCGGTACCGGCCGACCGGACCGCGGGCGGCCCGTGGGGTTTCGGCCTCGTCTTCCACGCGCCGCCGGCGGACGGCATTGAGATCACCATGACGGTACGCGGCACCGCGCCGCTGAAGCTCCGCGTCATGGACGCCAGCGACGGCCTCTCCACCCTTCCGGGTTTCCAGCCCCGCCCGGCGGACGTGGGCGTCACGGGCTCACACAGCTCGGAGATGCTGGCCGTGGCGCACACCTACACCCTCTGAGAGGTCACCGCCCGCGCCGGCCGCGCCCCTGTGCCGACTCGAACCGGAAGTGGATGAACAGCCTGCCCCAGTTGTCGCCGTCCTTCTCCACCCGGTGGTAGAGCTGCTTGATCTCCTTCTGGTCCAGGAAGCGGAGTACCTTCTTCTTCAGGGCTCCCGATCCCTTGCCCGGGATGATCTCGACGAGCGTCGCCTTCTTCTGGATGGCCTCGTCGATGATGCCGCGCAGCGCCTTGTCGATCTCGCTGCCGCGGTTGAAGATGTCGTGGAGATCCAGCTTGAGCTTCACGCTCGCGATCCTATGCGCCCTCGTTCTTGCCCAACCACGTCTCGGCCCGGCGCACCGCGTCGGTGTAGTCGTCGTGCTGCTTCATCGCGGCCGCCAGCCGCAGGTGCGGCAGGGCCTCGCGAAAACGGCCCGCCCGCTCGAGGGTCCGGCCGAGGACGTGGTGCGCGTAGTGATCGGACGGGTCGTGTTCGATCAGCGCCCGTAGCTGCCCCTCCGCCCGGGCCAGCTGGGCCGAGTTGAAGTAGGCGCGGGCCAGCAGCTGCCGGACCGCCGCGTTGTGTGGTTCCGCCTCGACTATCGGTTCCAGGAGGCGGGCGGCGCCGAGCGGGTCGCCGGACTCGAAGATGAAGGTGGCCCTGCGGTACTCCTCGAGAAGATCCACAAACCCGCTCCCCACGCTCAGCCGGCGACTTGACCAACGCTGGCACAACATCGGCCGTACGGCGAGTGTTCCGCTGCCCCAAGCTTCCCGACAATTCGCCGTATTCCGCAAGCCTCGCGGCGCAGATTGCGGGCGACGCCCGAGCGGGTTACTCCTTCCTGACCAGCAGGGCCGCCAGGCCGCCGCCGAGCAGCATCGTGCCGAGCGCGACGAGCGCGAGCGGGCTCAGGCCGGTCACCAGCTCCCCCGCGCCGTCGCCGGGCAGCACCGTCACGGGCATCCGGCGCGGCCGCGGCATGCCGGACGGCAGGGGCGCGACCGCGGCCGGGACGCCCGTGACGAGGTCACTGACCGTGAGGCCGTCGCGGGTGCGTACCAGCACCGCCACGTCGTACCGCCGGCCGTTCTCGAGGCCGACCAGCTCGCAGCCGTCCGCCGCGGCGACCGGCAGCGTGCACGTCGAGCGGTAGTCGGCCGTCGTCGCCCAGAAGTACAGGAACTCCCCGGACCCCAGGTCCGCGGGCGGCCGCCAGTTGACCCGCAGGCCGCCGTCGAGCGCGCGCACCCGGACGTCCTTCGGGGCCGTCGGCGGTCTCGGCAGACCCTTGACCTGCACCGGTACGGCGCGACCGGCCGGTACCGGGGTGCCGAGCCGGCCGTTGGCGCCGGAACCCCAGCAGTACGCGTACCCGCGGGTGTCGAAGGCGCAGGTGTGCTCGTCGCCGGCGTCGACCTCGCGCAGCGCGAACCCGGCCCGCACGCCGACCGGCGCCGTCCGCCGGGCCACGCCGCCGTTGCCGAGCCGGCCGTCCGCGCCCGCACCCCAGCAGAACGCCCGCCCGGAGCGGTCCAGCCCGCAGGCGTGCCCGCCGCCCGCCGCGATCCCACCGAGCGCACCGGCGAAGCCGACGGCGACCGGCTGGGACCTCGCCCCGCCCGCCCCGGCGCCCCAGCAGAAGGCCTTTCCCTCGGCGTCGGCCGCGCAGGCCTGCGTCCCGCCGACCGCGATCTCGCGGATCTTGCCGCGCCGGGCGCCGCGCGCCGCGACGGCCGCCGGCTCGTCCCGGTCGCCGCGCCCGGCGGTGCCCAGCTGCCCGTACGCGTCGGAGCCCCAGCAGAACGCGGCGCCGGCAGCGGTCGTGGCGCAGGTGGTGTCCCGCCCCGCGGAGATGTCCACGACCGGGTCGCGCATCCCTGTCCGGGTGCCGACCCGCACCGGCACGGCCGAGCCCCGCACCCCGGGCGCGCCCAGTTGGCCGTGCGAGCCGTCGCCCCAGCACCAGGCCACGCCCTCGTCGTCGACTGCACAGGAGTGCCGGGCGCCGGTGGTGATCTCCACCAGGTTCCGGCCGGCCAGGGCGGCGACCTTGACCGGGGCGTCCCGGTCGGCGTTCGCGCCGTCGCCGAGCTGCCCGGCCGAATCGTCGCCCCAGCAGTGCGCGCTTGCGCGCAGGTCGATCGCGCAGGTGTGCGCCGCGCCCGCGTCGACCTGGACGGCGGCCGGCAGGGCGGAGACCACCTGGCCGAAGGCGTGCGCCCGGGCGCCGTCGCCGAGCTGCCCCGACGAGTCGTCTCCCCAGCAGTACAGGCCGCCGAGGCTGGTGATCGCACAGGAGTGTGCGCCGCCGGCCGCGATGGTCCCGGGACCCAGCGTCGCTGTACGCACCGTGTCGGCGCTGATGCCGGGCGGGTACGGCGCCTCCGCGGCCGCCGACCCCGGCAGCAGGACCAGAGCGAGCACGGCGAGCACACCCCCGATACGGCCTGCTGGCACCCGTTCCTCCGCTCGCCCGCGCTGCACTGTGAGCTATTATGCGGAGTTTTGAGCTTTTAGTCCGATTCCGACACGCTCCGGGCCGGTCACCCACGCCCGGGGGACGATCTGTGGCAGAGACGCACAGGTGCTACACAGGAAGCGGATAGGCGGTGCAAAGCGTGGCCCGCGACAGTTGGGGCATGACGATGGCGAACGCAGAGGCCGGAGCGGAGCTCCGGCGGCCGGACGGCGGGCCGGTCCGGGTCCTCGTGGTCGACGACGAGGCCACGCTCGCCGAGGTCCTCTCGATGGCCCTGCGCTACGAGGGCTGGGACGTGCGCAGCGCCGGCGACGGGCAGACCGCCGTCCGGACCGCCCGCGACTTCCGCCCCGACGCCGTCGTGCTCGACATGATGCTGCCCGACCTCAACGGGCTCGAGGTGCTGCGCCGGCTGCGGGGCGAGTCGCCCGACGTGCCGGTGCTCTTCCTGACCGCCAAGGACTCCGTCGAGGACCGGATCATCGGCCTGACCGCCGGCGGCGACGACTACGTCACCAAGCCGTTCAGCCTGGAAGAGGTCGTGGCCCGGCTGCGCGGGCTGATGCGCCGTTCGACCAACTCCGGAATGCGGACGGAGTCGCAGCTCATCGTCGGCGACCTGAGCCTGGACGAGGACAGCCACGAGGTGCGCCGCGGCGGCGACCAGGTCACCCTGACCGCGACGGAATTCGAACTGCTGCGGTATCTGATGCGCAATCCGCGCCGGGTGCTGAGCAAGAGCCAGATCCTGGACCGGGTGTGGCACTACGACTTCGGCGGCCAGGCGAACGTGGTGGAGCTGTACATCTCCTACCTGCGCAAGAAGATCGACGCCGGCCGGACTCCCATGATCCACACTATGCGCGGAGCCGGCTATGTCCTCAAACCCGCCGACTGAAACGCCGCCCCGCCCGGCCCGCTGGAGCCCGGCGGGCTGGCCCCTGCGTACCCGGCTGGTCGCGATCATGGTCGGCCTGCTGGTCCTGCTGGGCCTGGTCGTCGGCGGCACCGCCGAGCTCTACCTGCACAAGACCCTCTACGAACGCCTCGACGACCAGCTCCGCGAGGCCGGCCGGCGCGCACTCATCGGCCCGCGGCCCGGCGGGCCGGGCGGCCAACGCCCGACAGGCCTGAACCTGATCCCTCCACCGGGCGCGCAGTCCGGCCAGATCAGCGTCGGGCTGACCCGGTCGGGCACCGGCGTGGAAGCGACGGACGGCGGCATCGTGCGGTACCTACCGGGCGACACCGAGACCGATTCCCGTCAGGGACAGCGCAACGAGTTCGCCGAGCTTCCCGCCGACACCGTGAACCGGCTCGCGACGGTCGTACCGGGCGGCGACCCGGTCGACATCGACCTCGGCGGCACGCTGGGCGACTATCGCGCGATCGCCATGGTCCTCGACAACGGCACCACCGTGGTCACCGCCCTGCCCCTGCAGGACACCCAGGCCACGCTCCTCAACATCGCCGGTGTCACCGGCGGGACCGTCCTCGTCACGCTGCTCGTCGCCGGCTGGGCGGGAGCGGTGATCATCCGCCGTACCCTCAAGCCGCTGAGCCGGGTCGCGGCCACCGCGACCCGGGTCTCCGAGCTGGAGCTGGACCGGGGCGAGGTAGAGCTCGCCCAGCGCGTGCCGGCCGCGGACACCGACCCCCGCACCGAGGTGGGCCAGGTCGGCTCGGCGCTCAACCGGCTGCTCGACCACGTCGGCGACGCGCTGGAGGCCCGGCACGCCAGCGAGACGCAGGTACGCCAGTTCGTGGCCGACGCCAGCCACGAGCTACGCACGCCGCTCGCGGCCATCCGCGGCTACGCCGAGCTGAGCCGCCGCAGCCGGCAGCCCGTACCGGACGAGATCGCCCACGTGCTGCGCCGCGTCGAGTCGGAGGCGCAGCGCATGACCACGCTTGTCGAGGACCTGCTGCTGCTCGCCCGCCTGGACGCCGGGCGGCCGCTGGCACACGAGCCGGTGGACCTGACGGCCCTGGTGGTGGACGCGGTCAGCGACGCGCACGCGGCCGGACCCCGGCACGACTGGCGCCTCGACCTGCCGGAGGAGCCGGTGACGATCACCGGCGACGGGCAGCGGCTGCAACAGGTGCTGGCCAACCTGCTGGCGAACGCGCGTACGCACACGCCGGAGGGCACGAGGGTCACGGTCGGGGTCGGCCGGGACGACCGCGCCGCGCTGCTGACCGTGACCGACGAGGGCCCGGGCATCCCGGCGGACCTGCAGCCGCACATCTTCGAGCGGTTCGCGCGCGGGGACGGATCCCGCTCCCGCGCGGCGGGCAGCACCGGACTCGGGCTGTCGATCGTGCATGCGGTGGTGACGGCACACGGCGGAACGGTGTCGGTGCGCAGCGCGCCGGGCCGCACGGAGTTCACCGTCCGGCTGCCGGCGGCGACGGTGCCGCAGCGCCCGGAACACCAGTACGTCGGCCGGTAGCCGGTCAGCGGCCCAGGCGCAGGCCGTCCATCAGTACGTCCCGGAGCTCGTTCAGCAGCGCACCCGCCGCCTCGCCGTCGGTCACGTGCAGCTCGAGCGGTACCGATGCGCTGTCCCGGCCCACGATCACGTCCAGGGCGCACAGCGCGCGGCCGGCCAGCTCGCTCGTCACGTTCGGGCAGGCCGCCGCCCGCAGGCGGTCGTCGACCCAGGGCCGGCCGGCCGCGCCCGGCAGCCCCGCCGCTATCGCGGCGATCGCCGTCAGCGCCTGGGTCGGCGGAATCTCATTCAGTAGGACAGCCGGCGTCTCCCAGACCCTGAGCACGACCATCGCCACGGCCTGCCGTCGCCGTGCCGGCGGTAGCTCGGCCAGGCCGTCCAGGAGGTACGGCGCGCTCGCGTTGTTCATGCGCTTAATGGCAGCACAGCAACTTGCACGTGCACATACCCCGGCTGACGGACACTCCCCCGCCCCGATGGGCTAAGCTCTGCGCGTGTCCTTCTGGTATCAGTGGTTTACGAGGCCGGCTCCCGCCGGTGCCTCAGCCATGATCCCATGACCTGAGACACCCCCGTAGGGCCGGCCAAGGCAGCGACAATCGTCGCTGCCTTTCGTTTTTGCGAAAGCCGGCACCACCCGGGCCGCCGGCCCCGGGCACCGGCGGAGGAGAAGAAGACAGCCGTGACCATCCCCGAGGTGCAGCGGGTCAGCGACCAGCGCATCGACTCCATCGTGCCGCTGATGAGCCCCGCGCTGCTCCATCACGAGCTGCCGCTGACGCATGAGCTGTCCGGGACCGTCCTGGACAGCCGCCGGCAGGTCGAGGCCGTGCTGGACGGCCGAGATCCGCGCCTGCTCGTCGTCGTCGGGCCGTGCTCGGTGCACGACCCCGTCGCCGCCGCGGAGTACGCGGACCGGCTCAAGGACGAGGCCAGCCGGCTCGCCGACGACCTGCTGGTCGTGATGCGGGTGTACTTCGAGAAGCCGCGCTCGACCGTCGGCTGGAAGGGGCTCATCAACGACCCCGGCCTGGACGGCACCGGCGACGTCGGCCGGGGCCTGCGGATGGCCCGGTCGCTGCTGGTCGAGGTGCTGGGCCGGGGCCTGCCGGTCGGTGTCGAGTTCCTGGACCCGATCACCCCGCAGTACATAGCGGACACCGTGGCCTGGGGCGCGATCGGTGCCCGCACGGTCGAGTCGCAGGTGCACCGCCAGCTCGCCTCCGGCCTGTCCATGCCGATCGGCATGAAGAACCGCCCCGACGGCAGCATCGCCACCGCCATCGACGCGATCAACGCCGCCGCCGTGCCGCACGTCTTCCCCGGCATCGACGTCTCCGGCACCCCGGCGATCATGCACACCACCGGCAACCCGGACTGCCACCTGGTGCTGCGCGGCGGCAAGGGTCCGAACTACAGCGCCGCCGACGTCAACGCCGCGCTCGCGCAGCTGAAGGCCGCCGGCCTGCCCGAGCGGGTCATCGTCGACTGCTCGCACGGCAACAGCGAGAAGGACCACCTGCGCCAGCCGATCGTCGCCGACGACGTCGCTGGCCAGCTCGAGGCCGGCCAGCGGGGCATCAGGGGCGTGATGCTGGAGAGCTTCCTCATCCCCGGCCGGCAGGACCTCGGCGGCGAGCTCGCGTACGGGCAGAGCGTCACCGACGCGTGCATGGGCTGGGAGCCGACCGTCGAGGTGCTGAACCGGCTCGCCACGGCCTCGGCGAAGCGCCGCGCCGCCTGAACGGATTTCACAGGGCGCGCACAGGAACGGCATAAGGGTCCGACAGGCGGGCGGAAGACAGTAACCAGGCCAGTGCTTCCGCCTGCCCTAAGGATCCTCGATGACCTCGACGTTGCCCGTACCGCCGATGGTGTCGCCGGCCGAGCCACCACCGACCGCACCACCGGCGGCGGAACGAACCCGGTCCCGCTGGTCCGCGTTCACCCGCGGCCGCACCGACGACGCGCCGTGGGTGCGGCCCGCGCTGCTCGCCCTGCTGTTACTCACCGGCGTCCTCTACATCTGGGGGCTGGGGGCCTCCGGCTGGGGAAACACGTTCTACTCGGCGGCCGTGCAGGCCGGATCGGTGAGCTGGAAGGCGTTCTTCTACGGCTCGTCCGACGCCGCCAACTCGATCACCGTCGACAAGACGCCCGCCTCGCTGTGGGTGATGGCGCTGTCGGCCCGGATCTTCGGCGTGAACGCGTGGAGCATCCTCGTCCCGCAGGCCCTGATGGGCGTCGCGACGACCGGACTGCTCTTCGCCACGGTCCGCCGCTGGTACGGCCCGGCGGCCGGCCTGATCGCGGGCGCGGTGTCCGCGCTGACCCCGGTCGCGGTGCTGATGTTCCGGTTCAACAACCCGGACGCGCTGCTGGTGCTGCTGATGGTCGCCGGCGCGTACGCGACCGTGCGGGCCATCGAGAACGGCTCGACCAGATGGCTGGCGCTCGCCGGGGTCCTGGTCGGCTTCGGCTTCCTCACCAAGATGCTCCAGGCGCTGCTGGTCGTGCCGGCGTTCGCGCTGGCCTACCTCGTCGCCGGCCCGCCGAGGCTGGGACGGCGGATCTGGCAGCTGCTGCTCGCGGGCCTCGCGATCGTGGTCTCGGCCGGCTGGTACATCGCGATAGTCGAGCTCGTGCCCGCCTCGATGCGGCCTTACATCGGCGGCTCGCAGAACAACAGCCTGCTCGAGCTGACGCTGGGCTACAACGGCCTGGGCCGGCTAAACGGCGACGAGACCGGCAGCGTCGGTGGCGGTGGCGGTAACCGCGGTGGTGCCTGGGGAGAGACCGGCCTGCTGCGCATGTTCGACGCCTCGCAGGGCGGCCAGGTGTCCTGGCTGCTGCCCGCCGCGCTGATCCTGCTGGTCGCCGGGCTGGTCCTCACGGTGCGGGCCGCGCGCACCGACCGGCTGCGCGCGGGGCTGATCCTGTGGGGCACCTGGCTCGTCGGCACGGGCCTGGTCTTCAGCCTCATGCAGGGGATCTTCCACGCCTATTACACGGTTGCCCTGGCACCGGCGATCGGCGCGGTGGTCGGCATGGGTTCGGCGCTGCTCTGGCGCCACCGGCGCAACGTGCTCGCCGCGCTAGGTCTGGCGGCGACGATCGCGGTGAGCGCGTGGTGGTCGTACCACCTGCTGGCGCGCAGCGCCGACTTCCTGCCGTGGCTGCGCTGGGTGGTCCTGGTCGGTGGCCTCGCGGCGGCCCTCGGTGTGCTCGCCGCGCTGCGGCTGCCCGCCCGGATCGCGGTGGCGACCGCGGGGCTGGCGCTGGCGGGGGTGCTCGCCGGCCCGGCGGCCTACGCGGTGCAGACGGCGTCCGAGCCGCACACCGGCTCCATCCCGTCGGCCGGGCCGGCCGGGCAGGGCGGCGGGTTCGGCGGCCGCGGCGGCCCCGGCGGCGGCCCGGGCGGCGGTCGCGGTCAGCGTGGCGCGTTCCCCGGCGGCCCGGGCGGCATGGGCGCCTTCCCCGGCGGCGCCCAGAACGGCGGTCCTCAGCAGGGCGGCGCGACAGGCACGCAGCCGGGCGGCACACAGCCGGGCGGCGCGACAGGCACGCAGCCGGGCGGCACACAGCCGGGCGGCGCGACAGGCA
>NZ_JBEZDY010000015.1:0-94282 GCF_040648555.1 Actinoplanes sp. NPDC049118 | reverse complement strand
CAGCCGGGCGGCGCGACAGGCACGCAGCCGGGCGGCACACAGCCGGGCGGCGCGACAGGCACGCAGCCGGGCGGCACACAGCCGGGCGGCGCGACGGGCATGCCGCCGGGCGCGGGCGCGCCGGGCGGCGGGATGCGTGGCGGCGGCATGGGCGGCCTGCTCAACGCGGCCACCGTCGGCGACGAGATGAAGGCCCTGCTGGACGCGAACGCCGACCGGTACACCTGGGTGGCCGCGGCGATCGGCTCGCAGAACGCGTCGGGCTATCAGCTGGCCACCGGCGACCCGGTCATGGCGATCGGCGGCTTCAACGGCAGCGACCCGTCGCCGACCCTGGAGCAGTTCCAGCGGTACGTGACCGAGGAGAAGATCCACTACTTCATCGGGGGCGGCGGGTTCGGGGGCGGCCGGCCCGGCACCGGCTCGGGCGGCAGCAACTACAGCTCGCAGATCTCCGAGTGGGTGACCGCGAACTTCGCCGCACAGACCGTGGACGGCGTGACGATCTACGACCTGACCGCCGCTCGATGACCCACCTTCCCGACCCGGCGCGGGCGGTCCCCGATCACGGGGGCCGCCCGCGCGGCATGCCACAGACCGGGAACAGGACTCACAGGACCGGCACAGGTTCGCCATATTCCGGGCATAGCCGTGCGCGCGATCTTCGTGACATGAGCCTTTCCATGCTGCCCTCGCACGCCTACGAGCAGGTGCGGGTCGTTGCTCCGGTGCTCGACGTCGTCGTGCCGGTACACAACGAGGAGATCGACCTCGAGCCCTGCGTCCGCCGGCTGCACGAGTACCTGCGTGCCGAGTTCCCGTACCGGTTCCGGATCACCATCGCGGACAACGCCAGCACCGACTCCACCCGCGAGGTCGCCCGCCGCCTCGCCGAGGCACTGCCCGGGGTCGTGGCGGTGCACCTGCCGGAGAAGGGCCGGGGCCGGGCGCTGAAGCACGTGTGGACGCACTCCGACGCGGCCGTCCTGGCCTATCTGGACGTTGACCTCTCGACCGACCTCGGCGCGCTGCTCCCGCTCGTCGCGCCGCTGATCTCGGGCCACTCGGACCTGGCGATCGGCTCCCGGCTGGCCCGCGGTTCCCGGGTGGTCCGCGGCGCCAAGCGCGAGTTCATCTCCCGCACCTACAACCTGATCCTGCGCGGCACCCTGTCGGCGCGCTTCTCCGACGCGCAGTGCGGCTTCAAGGCGATCCGGGCGGGCGTGGCCGAGCGGCTGCTGCCGATGGTGGAGGACACCGGCTGGTTCTTCGACACCGAGCTGCTGGTGCTGGCCGAGCGGGCCGGGCTGCGCATCCACGAGGTGCCGGTGGACTGGATCGACGATCCGGACAGCCGGGTCGACATCGTGGCGACCGCGATCGCCGACCTGCGCGGCATCGCCCGGCTGACCCGGGCGCTCGGCGCCGGCCGGCTGCCGCTGGCCGCCCTGCGCCGGCAGCTCGGCCGCAATCCGCTGCCGGTGGCGGGCGTGCCGGCCGGGCTCACCGGGCAGCTGCTGCGCTTCGCGGCGGTCGGCGTGGCCAGCACCCTCGCCTACCTGCTGCTGTACGCCCTGCTGCGCAACGGTTTCGGCCCGCAGACCGCCAACCTGGTCGCGCTGCTGGCCACCGCGGTGGCCAACACCGCCGCCAACCGGCGGCTCACCTTCCGGGTACGCGGCACCGACGGCGTCTGGCGTCATCAGGCGCAGGGTCTGGTCGTCTTCGCCGTCGGGCTGGGCCTGACCAGCGGCTCGCTCGCCCTGCTGCATCTGGCGAGCGACCCACCGACCATCGTGGAACTGGGCGTACTGGTGATCGCCAACCTGGTCGCCACCGGCGTGCGCTTCCTGCTACTACGCGGCTGGGTCTTCCGCGCCGCCGACGCGGGCATTGAGCAGGCGTGAACACAATCCTCCAAAGAGTATGAATTTGGTGACCGACGGGTAACAATGGCATCGACCGGGACTGCTCCAGGGTCCCGGTCGATGTGCTTTCTGTCCGGGCCCGCCGGAGGTGGCGACATGCTCAGCAAGGAAGACAACCGCAGACTGGCGCAGCTGGAACGCCAGCTCCGCCGCGAGGACCCGGACTTCTGCGCGCGGATGCGAGGGCAGTTGCCCGCCCGCCGGCGCGTGCCGATCTCCCTCGTGCTGGCCGCCTGCATGGTCTGGGCGGCCGTCCTGGCCCTGGCCGTCCTCGGCTGGTGGGGCGCGGCCGCCGTCGCCGCGGTGTGGGGTGCGGTCCTCCTGGCCGCGCTCACCTACCGCTGCCGCCCCGCCCGACCCGACCGCCCCTCCCCAGGCCCAGGAAACCTCCCCCCGGCCTGGTAACCCCCAGCCCGGGCGGCTCCTGGCGCGGCCCGCCTTCCCAACCGGCCCGCCTTCCCAACCGGCCCGCCCTCCCAACCGGCCTGCCCTCTCCCAACCGGCCCGGCCGCGGGCGCGCTCAGGCGAAGGTGACGGTCGCGGCGGCGACCCCGCGGGCCCGGGCCACCACGGCGGACTCGTCCTCGACCGCCCTGCGGGTCTTCGCGGTCAGCGAGCCGAACGGCGTCACGGTGAGATCGACGCGCTTGCGGCCGGCCAGCCGGGCCCGCCACACACCGGCGATCTCCCCGTCGATCAGCAGCGCGCCCGGGTTGCCGAGCAGCTTCCAGAGCTCCTTCTGCCGGGCCCGCTCCGGGACCAGCAGGTCGCGGTCGCGCGCCTGCAGCAGTGCGTCCATCGCGGGAAGCAACCGCACGCCCGGCGCGGCCGTCGCGCCGGCGAGCTCGGGAACCGCCGACGTGGGCAGCCAGGCCACCCGGCCGTCGACCCTGACCTCGGTCAGGCCGGCGGGCCAGACCTTCTTCATCTCGGCGGCGGTGCTGCCCAGGTATTTCGCCACCTCGACCGGGGTGGCCGGGCCGAGCAGCCGCAGGTAGGTCGTGATCAGAGCGCCGATGCCCGCGTTCCGGACGGGCTGCGGCGGCGCGTCCCGGATCGGGCCGAGCGTCGCGTCCTTGCCGCGCGACTCGACCTCGACGCCGCCGGCCAGGCCGGAGTGCTGCCACACGTTGCCGGCGATGTGTCGGGCCCCGCAGGCGCGGCAGTCGTAGGTCAGCTCGCGCGGCACCAGGGCGCTGACCCGGGTGCTGGCCTCGCCGCGCGGCATCGAGGACGTGACGACCTCGCGGAACGCACCCGCGGTCGCCTCGAACGCCTTCAGCCCGAGCTTGACGCCCTCGGGGATCTGGGCGCTGTTGATCCGCGCCGACGCATCCGCGTCGCTGACCGGCCACAACGCCTTGACCAGCGTCCGGAGGTCGCCGCGGCGATGCAGATGCGGCGCGCCCCGGGCGGCCCAGACCATCAGCAGCCGGTCGTCGCCGAGGTCGGCGTCGGTGCGGGCGGCGAGCGCCACCTGCACCGAACCGGGCGTGTATTCCTGCACGCCGAGGTCGAGCACCGCCAGGTCACCCGGACGGTCTGCGCCGCGCCTGCCCAGCCCGAGGGCGGCGACCCGGTATGCCATCACCTGCCTGCGGTCCACGTCCATGGGAACCACCTTTCACCCGCGACGACCGTAGCGCCGGGCTGCGACGTTCTTCAGCCGCTCGAGGCGGGTTCCGCCGCCGACGGAGACGAGTTCCCAGGTGTCCAGGCTGCTCGGGCCGTACGGGCCCTCCTGCAGGATGGGCGGTTCCCCGGTGAGCCGGTACCCGCAGCGCCGGGCGACGGCACAGCTCGCCGTGTTCGCCGGGTCGATGCGCAGCAGCAGCCGGCTGAGTTTGAGTTCGCTGCGGGCGTACCCGGACAGCAGGGAGAGCGACGCCGACGCGTGGCCGCGCCGGCGATGCGCGCCGCCCACCAGATAGCCGAGCTCGGCCTCCCTGAGGCCGGCGTCGACGCCGAAGAGGAGCACCTCGCCGACCGGTCTGCCGTCGGCGATGATCGCGAGCTGGATCCGTTGGCCGCTGGCGCGGCCCTGCTTGGCCCGCTTCAGGTAGGCGACGCCCGCCTCGCGGTCGAACGGGGACGGCATCGGCGTCCATCGTGCGATGTCCGGCTCGTCGAGGAGCTCCACCAGCTCCTCGAGATCTTCGTCCCGCCATTCGCGCAGCTGGATGCCGTCCCCGGTCAGCGCGATCGGGTAGGGCAGGCGGCCGGAGGTCGTCATGCGCCGATCCTGCCCGTAAGTACCCGGTTCCGGCCAGTAGGAGCCTTATGAATGCCGTGAATGAAATCCTCAGCCGCGGACCACGATCGGCGCCGTGTCGAGCAAAGCACAGTCGTGGCTTATGTCGGCGGCCGCATGCAGCAACAACGGCAGGTATTCGCCTGTCAGTTTATCGACAGACGTCTCCGCCGCGTGGACGGTGACGTTGAGCGCGGCGACCACCCGGCCGTCGCCGTTTCGCACGCCCGCGGCGATGGACCGGATGCCGAGCGCGAGGTCCTGATCCGCGAGGGCCCAGCCCCTGGCGCGGACCTCGCGCAGCGACCGGAGCAGGGAGTCGCGGTCGGGCCGCCACCGGGCGTCGACACCCGAGCGGCCCGGCTCGGCGAGCACCTTCTCCAGTTCCGCGGGGTCGAGGGCGGCGAGCAGCACCTTGCCCATCGAGGTCGCGTGCGCGGGGAAGCGGGTGCCGATCGAGACGGCCAGCGTGACGATCTTCGGTACGGCGACCCGCGCGACGTACACGATGTCGGAGCCGTCGAGCTGGGCCATCGAGCTGGACTCGCCGGTCTGCGCCACCAGGCGTTCCATGTGCGGCCGGGCGACGTCCCACAGGTCCAGGGAGTTGACGTACGCCATGCCCAGCTCGAGCACCCGGGGTGTCAGCGTGTAACCGCGCTCGACGGACCGCACGTAGCCCAGTTCGGTGAGGGTGAGCAGGATCCGGCGCACGGTGGGCCGGGCGAGCCCGGTGTCGACGGCGATCTCGCTCAGCGTCGACACCCTGCGGCCCGGCCGGAAGCTGCGCAGCACGTCCAGCCCGCGGGCGAGGGCCTCGATGAAGTCCGGGCCGGTCTCCCGCGCCATCGAGCCCCCTTCCGCAGCCGTCCGAGCGGCTAATGCTTCCATTGCGCCGAGCCGGCGTCCCACTCGGTGTATGTGTACGGGTTGTCCCGCACCTTCGTCTCAGGAATGTCGGGATTCATGCCGCGGGCCCAGGCCTTCTCGCCCAGCTCGCCGCGCAGGTGATCGATGGTCCGCCCGACCCGCTCGCGGGCGGCGGCCAGGTCCACGCCGACCAGCTTGTGGTCCCGCTTCACGATCCGGCCGTTGACCAGCACGGTGTCCACGTCGCCGCGCTGTGCCTGGAACGCCACGTGGCCGTACGGGTGGAGGATCGGGAACATCGCCGGCGAGTCGTCGTTCCTGAGCAGCACCACGTCGGCCTTCTTCCCCGGCTCGAGGCTGCCGACGACGCCGTCGAGGCCGAGCGCCCTGCTGCCGCCGCGGGTCGCCCAGTCGACGACCTGCTCCGCGCGCAGGTGCACGTGGGTGACGGTCTCGCCCCGGCCGTGCGCCTCCAGGTGCTCGCGCGAACGGTCGGCGCCGAGCGTGGCGCGCATCGCGGAGAACAGGTCGCCGCTCCACCACACGCTGGTGTCCATCGACAGCGAGACGCCGATGCCGTGGTCGCGCAGGATCCAGGTGGGCGGGTAGCCCTGGCCGGCGCTCTGCTCGCTCTCTGTGGAGACCGAGACCGAGCCGCCGGTCGCGGCGATCCGATGGTACGAGTCGCGGTTCAGCGTCGCCGAGTGGACGTACACGGTCTGCGGGGTCATGAAGCCGTTCTCGTGCATGAGTCGGATGCCGTCGTCGTTGGTCGCGCCCCAGACGCCCGCGTGCGTGGTGACCGCGACGCCCAGTTCGCGGGCCACCTCGAAGGCCGCCTTCTCGGGGAAGGCGGGGTCACCGGTGACGTCGAAGGCCAGCTGGAAGCCGAGCATGTCGTCGCCGGGGGTGATCCGGCGGTTGACGAAGTCGCGGAACCCGGCGTCGGCCGACCACTCCCACGGGCCCTGCTGGAGGTTGCCGTAGGCGAACACGAACCGGCCCGGCACCGCCTCCAGCGCATCGACCGCCGCGTCGGCGTGCTGCGGCGTCTGCAGGCCGTGTGACCAGTCGACCGTGGTGGTGACGCCGGCGTCGATGGCCTCGATCGCGGCGAGCAGGTTGCCGGCGTAGACGTCCTCCGGGCGGAACAGCTTGCCGGACTCCAGGTAGTACCAGACGAAGTACTGGGTGAGGGTCCAGTCGGCGCCGTAGCCGCGCATCGCCGTCTGCCACATGTGCCGATGGGTGTCGATCATGCCGGGCATCAGGATGCCGCCGGACGCGTCGATCACGGTGGCACCCTCGGGGGCGGTGAGGCCGGCGCCGATCTCGGCGATGCGTTCGCCGACGACGAGCACGTCGGCGTTCGGCAGCACGGTGTGCCGGTCGTCCATGGTCAGCACGGTGCCGTTGCGGAACAGCACGCTGTCACTCATTTCGCCGTCAACTCCCCTCGAGGCCGGGCGGACAGTCGTCCGTCAGGCGGTCACCGTCTCGAGGCAAGTGTGTTGCGGCTCACTAAGGGTGTCAAGGACTCGGCCAGCGCGTGACCTATTGACAGCAAATAGGCCCGGGTCGAGACTGGCGAAAGTGCGGACGGCCGTCCGTCTGACGGTCAACACCTCGGAAGGCGGCACATGGGACCACTCAGCGGACTGCTCGTCGCGGACTTCTCGCGGATCCTCGCGGGGCCGTACGCCACGATGCTGCTCGCCGACCTCGGCGCCCAGGTGATCAAGGTCGAGGGCCCGTCCGGCGACGACACCCGCACCTGGATGCCCCCGGTTCGCGACGGCGTCTCGACCTACTACCTGGGCATCAATCGCAACAAGCGCTCGATCGCGCTCGATCTCAAGCAGCCCGGGGACCTCGACGTGGCCCGGCGGCTGGCCACCCGGGCCGACGTGATGATCGAGAACTTCCGGCCGGGCGGGCTGAAGCGCTTCGGGCTCGACTACGACACCGTCGCCGCGGCGAACGAGCGGATCGTCTACGCGTCGATCAGCGGCTTCGGCACCGGCGCCGGCGCCGGGTACCCCGGCTACGACCTCATGATCCAGGCGATCTCCGGCCTGATGAGCCTGACCGGGGACCCCGAGGGGCCGCCGTACCGGGCGGGGATCTCGGTCTTCGACGTGATGGCCGGGATGCACGCCGACATCGGCATCCTCGCCGCCCTGCACCACCGCGACGCCACCGGCAACGGCCAGCACGTCGAGGTCAACCTGCTCTCGTCCGCGCTGTCCGGGCTGGTCAACCACTCCAGCGGGTACGTCGCCGGCGGCACCGTCGGCTACCGGATGGGCAACGCGCACCCCAGCCTGTTCCCCTACGAGCCGCTGCCGACCGCCGACGGCGAGCTGGTCGTCATCGCCGGCAACGACGGGCAGTTCCGCAAACTCTGCCAGGTGCTCGACCTGCCCGGGCTGCCCGACGACCCGCGCTTCGGGCGCAACCAGGACCGCACCGCCAACCGCGAGGCGCTGCGCCCGATCCTGGTGGAGCGCCTCGCCCGGCGCACGAAGGACGAGTGGTTCCGCGACCTGCTCGCGGCCGGCGTGCCCTGCGCGCCGATCAACACCATCGACGGCGGGGTCGCGCTCGCCGAGGAGCTGGGCCTGGACCCGGTGGTCACGGTCGGCGGGATACCCGGGGTCCGCAACCCGATCACCTTCTCCGGTACGCCGGCGGGCTACGAGTTGCCGCCGCCCGGGCTCGACCAGCACGGTGAGGAGATCCGCGAGTGGCTGATGAAGGACTGAGGTTCCCGACCGCGATCGGCACCTCCGACGAGAACCAGATCCGGCTGCTCGGGCAGGACCTCGCCGCGGACCTCATGGGCCGGGTCGGCTTCGGCGAGCTGGCGTACTGGCTGGTCGCCGGCCGTCGGCCGACGCCGGGCGAGGTCCGCGTCTTCGAGACCGTGCTGGTGGCGCTCGCCGACCACGGCTTCACGCCGACCGCGATCGCGGCCCGGCTCACCTACACCAGCGCGCCCGAGTCGTTGCAGGGCGCGCTCGCCGCGGGCCTGCTGGGCGGCGGCTCGCGATTCCTTGGCGTGACCGAGGACTGCGGGCGCTTCCTGGCCGAGGTTCTCGAGAATGGCATTCCGGCCGACGACGCCGGCTTCGACGCTCTCGCCCTCGACGCGGTCACCGCGGCCCGCGACGGAAAACGGCTCGTGCCCGGGCTCGGGCATCCCGTGCACAAGCGGCAGGACCCGCGGACCCCGGTGCTGATCCGCATCGCCGAGGAGGAGGGCTTGCGCGGCCCGCACCTGCGCCTGTTCGAGGCCGTCGGCCGGGTACACCCGCGGGTGCTCGGCCGCACGCTGCCGCTGAACGGCGCCGGCGTCTGCGGCGCGGCGCTGGCCGACCTGGGACTGCCCGTCGACCTGCTGCGCGGCTTCGCGCTGCTCGCCCGCGCCGCCGGGCTGCTCGGCCACCTCGCCGAGGAGCGCCGCAACCCGATCGGCATGGACGTCTATCTGGCCGTCGACCGCAACGCCGTCTACGAGCAATAGGAAGGAGCCGCCATGGCCACCGTCGCCGCGGTGATCGCCTCCACCCACCACCCCTTCTACTACCGCGCCAGCACCGCGACCGGCGAGGATCGTCCGCCCTTCGCCGACGAGTGGGTCCGCAAGATCACGGCGTTCCGGCAGACGCTGACCGCGGCGCGCCCGGACGTGCTCGTCATGGTCGGCTCCGACCACTTCCACCAGCTGTGGCTGGACAACATGCCGCAGTTCCTCGTCGGCAAGGCGCCGTTCTACGACGCCAACTGGTACAACGAGGAGCGCGAGTTCGGCCTGCCGAGGATGCTGCTCAAGGGCCAGGAGGACCTGTCGGCGCACATCCTGCGCGCCGGCCTGGACTCCGGTTTCGACCTGGCGTTCAGCAACGAACTGCGGATCGACCACAGCGTCACCTGCCCAATCATCACGCTGCGGCCCGAGGCCGACCTGCCCATCGTGCCGATCTACACGAACATCTTCGCGCCGCCGCTGCCGCGGCCGAAGCGCTTCGTCCAGCTCGGACAGGCCATCCGCGAGATCGTCGAGTCCTGGCCCAGCCACCTGCGCGTCGCGATCATCGGAACCGGCCACCTCTCGCTCGAGCTCGGCGGACCCCGCCAGTTCGGCCCGCACGGACCCGATCCCGAGTTCGACGCCAAGGCCGTCGAGTGGATCGCCACCGGCGACATCGAACGCTGCCTCGCCGAGGTGACCCTCGACAGCCTGCACTCCCCCGGCAACGCCACCCACGGCTTCATGGACTTCATGCTGATGATGGGCGTCGCGGGCGCCGGCCGCAAAGCCGACCACGTGGACAGCCTCGACCTGTTCCACACCATGGAGGCCTACTTCACCTGGTATCCGAACGGGGTGCAGGCGTGAGCAGATATCTGGTGGACAAGTTTCTGTACACGGTCGACCGTGATCCCGACCTGGTCGAGCGCTACCGGGCGGAGCCCCGCGGGACCGTGCTGTGGTGGGAGTCCGAACGCGCAAACACCGTGCTCAACTGCCACGACGGCGAGGCCAGCACCTGGCTGCGCTTCACCGACGAGGAGCGCGAGGCCCTCGCCACCCACGACCACGTCGCGCTCTTCTCCCTCGGCGCGCACCCGTTCCTCACGCTGACACTGTTCATCGCGATGTTCGAGCGCGACCACGGGCCCCTGGAGTATCAGAAGGCCTTCGGCGCGCGCCTCGCGCACTTCTCGATGCCCTACCCCGACATCGCCACCTGATGCGCGCCGCGCTGCTGCACGAGTGCGGCGCCCCGCCGGTCGTCGGCGAGCGCGCGGCGCCCGTGCCGGGAGACGACGAGATTCTGGTACGGGTCACCGCGGCGTCGATCACCCCGCTCGACCGCCTGTGCGCATCCGGCACCTCGTACTTCGGCGCGCCGGCCACCCCGTACGTGCCGGGCGTACAGGGTGTCGGTGTCCGCGACGACGGGACCGCGGTGTGGTTCCCGACGGGCGCGGGCATGCGCCCGGGCGACGGCAGCATGGCCGAGCACGCGGCCGTGCGGGCCGCCGACACCGTCGAGCTGCCGACGGGCGTCGACCACCGGCTGGTGGCGGCGCTCGGGCTCTCGGCGGTGGCCGCGCAGATGGCCCTGACCTGGCGCGGCGAGCTCCGGCCGGGCGAGCGGGTGCTCGTGCTCGGCGCCGGCGGCGTCGTCGGCCAGGCCGCGGTGCAACTGGCCCTGCTCGCGGGCGCCGACCGGGTCGTGGCGGCCGCCCGATCCGGCCGGTCCCAGCGGCGCGCGGCCCGGGCGGGCGCGGCTGTGGTCGTACCCCTAGAGGAGAATGCGGAGGTCGCCTGGCTGGCGGCACGGCTGCGGGCCGCGGCGGACGGCCCGGTGGATCTTGTTCTGGATCCCCTCTTCGGGGTGCCGGCGGCGGCCGCGCTGCGGACGCTGCGGCCGGGCGGCCGGCTGGTCAACCTCGGCGACGCGGCGGGCGCGACCGCGCCGATGGACTCGGCGACGCTGCGCAGCGGCTCGCTACGGGTGCTCGGCTACACGAACAACGAACTGACCCCCGCGCAGCGGTCCGAGGCACTCGCCCTGATCGCCGCGCATGCGGCGGCCGGTCGGCTGACGGTCGACTACGAGACGGTACGCATGGAGGACGTCGCCTCGGCCTGGCACCGCACGGACCGCCGGATGGTGCTGGTTCCGTGAGGCCTGTGGAGATCCTGTGGACAACCCGCGGGACGTTCAGGCGAGACGGCCCGGCTTCCGCGGTGGTTCGGGCGCGACGGCGAACGGGTCACGCAGGCGCGTCATCGCCTCGGCGCTGCTGTCGGCAATCTCGGCCTCGGGCTCGGGCACGACGGCATCGGCCGGGGCGAGGAACAGGGATGGATCGTGCTGGTCGGTAGATTTCATTCACCGGTCCGATGATCTGTGTGATGGGTCAGCTACGAGGACGGGGCTTCGAGTTCTTTCAGATCGAGGTGCAGCGTGGCCAGCAGTCCGCTGTAGAGGAACGGGTCGACCTCGTCGGGAAGCTCCCGGTCGACCCAGTCGGCCCGGACGTTCTGGCCGCGTTCGCGAAGCTTGGCGATGATGACGCTCTTCTGAATGATCATGTCTGGGCCCGTCGAGAGAAATGGCTTGAGCCGGTAAAACAAAAAGCGCCGGACGGGAGCGGTTACCCATCAGGCGCGGAGACGTCAACGGATTCAGAACTGGAACCCACGGTAGCACGAATTGAACCTCCGTCCCGAATTCGGCAATCGGCGCCGGCAAGGGAGCGAGCATCATCAGTGTAAGCTGACCCCGAGTCGCCAGGCGGGCTCACCGGTCGCGCGAAAGCCGCAGGTTCTGCGGTGACTACGGCGGCGAACCGGGTGATCAGCTGCTCGCACCGAGGCGTACGACTCGACGACGCGCGATCTCCGGAGACCTGGCGACTTGTAATCGGACTGCCCCGTTCACCCCCGCGGCGGGATGAACTCGGGCTGGTCGAGCACCCTGAGCCAGGTGCCGTCCGGCTGCCTGCGTACCACCTGCGCCCGGGCGCCAGAGCCGTCCTTCGGCGGTGTCGACGTGAGCGCGAGGTCGCCACTGATCAGGGTGGGCAGCGGCGTCTCGGGCTCGAACGCCGGCAGCTGCGGCAGCGCCTGCTCCCACAGCCGGCGGATGGCTTCCCGGCCGACCGTCTGGCGGCCGGGCGGGTAGGCCATCACCGCCTCCGGCTCGTAGAGCAGCGCGATGCCCTCGGCGTCTCCGGCGTTGGCACGCTCGACGAAGAGGCGGGTCAGATCCTCGGGCCGGGTGGCCTTCTCGCGATCGGTCATGGTGCCAGCCTTACCCCGCGCGAGTGACAAGTCCAACAGATGGTTGTTGTGATAGCTATGATCAGCGCTCATGGATCTGCGGCAGCTCGAATACTTCGTGGCGGTGGCCGAGGAGGCCAATTTCACCAGAGCCGCCGACCGCGTGCACATCACCCAGTCGGGCGTCAGCGCACAGATCCGCCAGTTCGAACGGGAACTCGGCGCCGACCTGTTCGACCGCTCCGCCCGCATGGTCCGGCTCACCCCGGCCGGCGCCGCGGCGCTACCGCACGCCCGCGCCGCCCTGGCCGCCGCGCAGGCCATCCGCCACGCCTGCGACGAGGTGAACGGACTGGTCCGCGGCCGCCTGCGCCTCGGCATGATCACCGGCTGCACCGTGACGCCGCTGTTCGACGCGCTCGCCACGTTCCACCGCCGCTACCCGCGCATCGAGATCGCGCTCGCCGAGGACAACTCCGACGTGCTGATCGAAAGCGTCCGGGCGGGCATCTGCGACATCGCCCTGGTCGGGTCGGCGGGCGGCCCGCCGGAAGGGCTCCGCTCCCTGACCATCCTCAGCGAGGGACTGGTCGCCGCGGTGCCCCCGGACCACCCGCTGGCCGAGCAGGAGAGCGTCGCGCTGCGCCGGCTCTCCGCGTACCCGTTGATCTGTCTGCCGGTCGGGACCGGAATCCGCAGCGTGCTCGATCAGGCCTGCACCGCCGCCGGAATGCGCCCGGCGGTCGCGCTTCAGGCGACCGCGCCCGGCGCGGTCGCCGACCTGGCCGCGCGCGGACTCGGGGTGGCGATCCTCAGCGCCTCGATGGCCGCCGACCACGACGGCCTGCGCGCGGTGCCGGTCGAGAAAATCGAGATTCCCGCGCTGCTCGCCCTCGTCTGGCGCAAGGAGGAGAGCACGGTGTTGCGCGCGCTGCTCCCACACTGCCACCACGCGTTCGGCCTCAGCTAAGAGGTGGCTCGCGGATCACGGCGTCGCCGAGCCGACGTCCAGGTTTCACATCGCAGGCCGGCTGGAAGGTCGAATACCGGTTTGTTGTATTCGACCTTCCAGCCCGCGCCGCGAGGCGGAAGCTGGACCCGGCGCAGGCCGCCGTGCTCCGCGAGACACCGCCCGGTCAGGCGTTGCCGGCGCAGGCGAGCTCGGCCTGCCCGCTCCAGGGCGTGCCGTCGAAGACGTCCTTGGGCCGGGCGGTCCGGGAGTGCTCGCCCAGGGTCTGCACGGACAGTGTGACAGGGATCCGGCCGAGCGGAAGGCCCCGGAGACAGTCGACCTGCACGTCGGCGTCGGCCTGCGCGGTCGCGCCGGGAGCGATCCACCGCTGCTTCTCCACCCCGCGCACGGTCAGACCCGGCCGGTCCGCGGCCAGATTGCGGATGTTGACCGGCGCCGGACCGACATTGACCACCGTGACCCGCCGGGTGAGCGTGACGCTGGCGACCCGGCCGTGCAGGACGATGCTGCCGTCGTCGACGACCTCCCTGGCGTCGGCGAAGAGCAGCACGGAGACCTCGTTGTCGCGGGCGGCGGCCTGCCGGCGAAGGTTCCATCCATAGGTGACGGCGCCGCCGATCACAACACCGATGACGAGCGCGGCCAGGGTGAAGGCGTGCGGTGCCCGCGTCTCCGGCACGCCCCGGACGGCCGGCCGGTCGAGATCGATCACGTTCATGCGGCGCCCTCGCCCTGGCTCTGATAGGGAACGGACGATTCAGAAAACGTGTGTCACCCCACCTCGGTTGCGGCCACCCGCCGGCGGCCTCCACCGATCGTGGTCCCGCTGACCTGCGAACCCGCCGACGCGGCTACCGCTCCTCCGCGATCCACACCCGCCCAACGCGACGTAATCGACGTCGGCGCGGTCCACCGCCAGTCTCGATCGACACCGAGCACGTGGATGGGCTCTCCGCTGGCCTCGTCGCGCAGGTGCGGTATTCCGACGAAGTCACCGTTCCGGGTCGACCCGACGGCGATCAGCCCACCGCGGGTCGGGATGTCGAAGACCTCGTTGACGTGGAACTGGACTGCGGTCATGGCGGCGCCGGCCCGGTCGCGATGACGGTGACCCTCGAAATCGCGACCGGGTGGCGCCGCCGGATCATGACACGGCGCATCGCACGCAACGTTGGTCGTGCGTGATCCGCGGCCGTGACCGTCCTATCAGCTCCGATGGCCGGTCACATATCCAGATTCTGTTCGATCTGCTTCAGCCGATGGCGCGCCATCGCGAGATTGGCGCGCTCGCGGTGCAATGCCAGATAGATGAACAGACCCTTGCCGGAGCGGGCGGTGACCGGCCGGATGAGGTGATACTGCGAACCCAGCGTCACGAGGATGTCCTCGATCTTCTCCTTCAGGCCCAGCATCTCCATGGTGCGCATCTTGGCCTTCAGCACCTCCGTGTTGGTCGCCGCGGCGACCGCCGGATCGAACGTGTGGTCGCCGCCGGCGGTGCCCAGCGCCATGCCGCTCGTGTAGTCACCGATCGCCGCGGCGATCGCCCCCTCCACCTGCAACGCGTCCTTGAGCGCCACATCCATCTCTGTCATTTGCGTCCTCTCGGCTCGTGACGACCAGGAACAGAGGATGCTCGGCGGGCACCCGAACGGAACGGACGAGCTGTCCGATGCCGGCCAACTGCCGTACCCGATGATGTAGATGTTCGGGATCTGAGTTGCAATTTTTCGCAACTCGACATCTCGACATCTCGGAATGTCCGAGTATCGGAAGGCGAGCAAGCCGGTAGAGGTAACGGACCGTTGCACGCGAACGGCGGTGCGACTCTGGTCTGCCGTGGCTGGGTAGTGTTGGCCGCGCACGACATAGCCAGGACCTGGGTGACGGCCCAGGCCGTTGCAAACCAGGGTGGGAGCCGCCGGTGTCGGTGCCGCTATATCAAGCCAAGGCCGAGATGTTCCGGGTGCTCGGGCATCCCGTTCGGATCCGCGTGCTCGAATTGCTGCAGACCGGCCCACTTCCGGTACGCGACCTGCTGTCCCGCATCGACATCGAACCCGCCAACATGTCCCAGCAACTCGCCGTCCTGCGGCGGGCCGGCATCGTCGTCTCCTTCCGCGACGGCGCGCTGGTCATGTACGCCCTGAGCACCCCCGCCGTGGCTGACCTCCTCGCCGCCGGACGCCGGATCCTCAGCGAGGTCCTCACCGACCGCGACAGCCTGCTCGCCGAACTCCGGGCCCAGAAGGACTCCGTCTGAACACGACGCTCAGGACGCGGCGTCGAGGCGGGCCCGCGACTCCGCGTCCAGCTTGAGGTCGCGGGCGTCCATCACCTCGTCGAGCCGTTCGAGGGTGCTCGCGCCGACGATCGGGAAGACCGCCGGGTCGCCGTCGAGCAGCCAGGCCAGCACCACCTGGTTGCCGGTGACACCGAGTTCACGCGACACCTCGGCCAGAGCGGTCAACCGGCTCCTGGTCCCCGGGTGGTCGTATGCCCGCTCCAGCGGCCGGTCCGCACGGCCGTACCCACCGTTCAACAGCGTGGTGTACGCCCAGAGCACCAGCCCCGGATCGCTGCGCACGTAGTCCAGCGTCTCCGGGAAGACCTGCCGGTGCGAAGACGACTCCAGCGGCGCTCCCGGCCGCGGCCGCAGGTACGAGTGCCGCAGCTGCACGGCCGTCCAGCCGGCCACGCCCTGCCCGGCGGCGATTCCGCGGGCACGCTCCACCCGCCACGCGGGGGTGTTCGAAGCACCGAGCCGACGTGCCAGGCCACCGGCCGCCAGCTCTCCGAAGACCCGCACGGTCTCGGCCAGCGCCACCCGCCGGTCCTCGACGTGCGCCCAGTACATGTCCACGTACTCGACGCCGAGCCGGCGCAGGCTCGCCTCCATCGCCGCGCGCACCACCGCGCCCGACAGGCCCTCCGCCGAGTCCAGGCCGCGGGCCGGGTCGGTGGGCTGCGCACCCACCTTGGTGCTGAGCAGAACCCGTTCCCGCATTCCCGGGCGGGATGCCAGCCACCGGCCGACCGTCCGCTCGCTCTGCCCGCCGAGGCCGGACGGGTGCTCCCAGAACGCGTAGTTGTTCGCCGTGTCGATCCACCGGCCGCCCCGCTCCACGAAGCGGTCGAGCAGCGCGAAGGACTCCGCCTCGCCGATCCGGGTGCCGAACAGCATCGCCCCGAGCACAATCTCCGCCATGTCGCCGATCCTGATACCTGGAGCGCGCTCCAGGTCAAGCGTTCCCTGTGGACGCCGCTGACAGAATCGGCGACATGTCGCGATACACGCCCGGTGAGGTCGCCCAGCGGACCGGCCTCAGCCTGGACACCCTGCGCTACTACGAACGGATCGGACTGCTCGACGGCATCGACCGCACCCCCGGCGGCCGACGGGAGTACAGCGACGACGACCTCGGCTGGTTGGAGATCCTGCGCTGCCTGCGGGAGACCGGGATGCCGATCCAGCGGATGCGGCGGTTCGCCGAGCTGTGCCGCGACGACGACACGATCGCCGAGCGCATCGCCCTTCTCGAACAGCACGATCAATCCGTACGGGAACAGATCGCCATGCTTCAGGCGCAGCGCGCGCACCTACGGAGAAAGATCGACTACTACCGCGCACTCTAGGTTGCCTGGACGCCGCTGACCTTCTCGTCCCACCCCGCTGCCGTGCTGCAACTCAAGGTGTGGCGCCCCCGCTGGGTCGACGGCGTCGCACTCGCGATCGGATCGATGGCGCCCGACCTGGCGTACGCGCTGGATCCTGGTGGCGGCGCTCTCCGCGAACCGGAATCGCGTCTGCAATGAGCGCCACCTCGACGCAGTTGGCGACTCCACTTATGGAACTCTTTCGCCAGCGGGAGGCCACGGACTTGACGCAGGAAGAGGTCGCCGAGGTAATGCGTTGGCCACGGACGATCGCCGATCTAATTTCACCGAGAGATGCAGTCCGAGCTGGGAGGACAGCTGGCTTCGGCGGTCACCGAACCAGTGAGTTCCGGACGCGTAACGGCAGCATCGAATGATTGGGAACATGATTCTTGCCGGCGCCGCGCCGTTGCAGCCGAACATGGTGTATCACTGACACATCACCGAGCCGGAAGGCTTCTCTTCTTCACCTTCATCAGGTCTGTTCACGGTAGGAGGACTCCGTGATCCACCCCAGTGCGCCCCAAAACCAGCCGACCACCCGCGGCGGCGACGACGGCTCCAAGGTCGTCAAGGCCGTACTCCTGGCCGTCCTGGGCTTCGGCAGCGGCACCTGCTCGATGATCGTCGCGGCGGGCCAATGGCAGATCGACAACGCCACGCTGCGCTACGCCATCACCAACTTCACCGTGATCGCGGCCATCGGCCTTATCGTGTCCGCCATCTGGATCTGGCGGCACTAGCCGAACTCGCGCCCACCCGGCTCACGGTTGTCACTCACGGGTCACCGGCGGCGGAAACGGAGTAACTCGCGGGTGATCAGGACCGCGATGAGGCCCGGTATGACGCCGATGAAGCCCACGGCGAAGCCGATCCAGGTGAGCCATGGTCGAGATGGCGTGTCCTCCCGGGCAAGCGTCTTGCCGGTCCGGTACGCGCCGAGGTCCCCGACGCGGATCTCGGCACCGACGTCCGCTGACGTGAACACCGCGTCGGCGTTCAGCCGGTTCACGGTGCCGTCGTCCCAGGTGATCGTCACCGTGCACCGCTCCCAGTACCCGAAGCCCTTGTTGGTGATCGGCCCGTGACGATCGCAGGCATCGACGACGGCCCGACCGGTCCGCTCGGCGTCGGCATAGTCCCTGCCGGCCATCCGGATGAAGGTGATCGACGGCCGACCGGGTCGCACTGCCTTCGCGCCGGCTCACCACGGCGGCGGCGGCTTCGGCCGCTTCGGCCCTGCGTTGGCCTTCCTCGCGGTCGAGTTTCGGCCTCGAGTGCCTTGCGCTCGGCCGCGCGCTTCGCCAGCCGTTCTTCGTGCGAGTCCATGCTGGGCCGCGATTCCGCAACTCATACCGCATCCGTGCAGACCAACCGTAGTGGCCAGGCGACTCGCTTGGCACGTTGGTTCGTGAGCGATGACGATTCTTGCGGCAATGTCGACGTCCGGAAGCCGTGCCTGGGCTCCCGGCGTGACCGGCGCCCGGATTGGGGACGTCGCCTGGCGGAGATCGACTAGCCTGGCCGCCGTGCCGTCCTTTGCCCAGCAACCGGAGCAGTCTGCCCATCCGATGGTGAGTGTCCTCGTAGGTGGGCGCTACCGGCTCTTGGAGCGCATCGGCAGCGGCGGCATGGGGGTCGTCTGGTCCGGTCGGGACGAGGTGCTGCGCCGCGCAGTCGCGGTTAAGGAACTGCGTCACGGCTGGGGCAGTTCGGACCGCACGGTCGCCGAGGGACGTGAACGCGGCCTGCGCGAGGCGCGGGCGGCCGCGGCGCTGGATCACCCCAACATCGTCGGCGTGTACGACGTCGTCGAGCACGACGGCCGGCCCTGGATCGTCATGGAACTCGTGTCCGGGCGGTCGCTGAAGGACGTGGTGGCCGAGGAGGGCCCGCTGAGCGTCGAGCGCGCCGTCGGGATCGGGTTGCAGCTGCTGTCGGCGCTGCAGGCGGCGCACAGCGCGGGGATCACGCACCGCGACGTCAAGCCGGCCAACGTGCTGATCTCCGACGCGGGCGACGTGCGGCTGACCGACTTCGGGCTCGCCGTCCTGCCCGACGCCGAGACTCTCACCGAGACGGGTGTGGTCCTCGGTACACCGGGCTACCTTGCACCGGAACAGGCCAAGGGGCTGCCGCCCGGTCCGGCCGCTGACGTATTCGGCTTCGCTGCCACGATGTACTACGCGATCGAGGGGGTAGGCCCGTTCCACCGCGACGGCTACCTGCCGATGCTGGTCGCGTACGCCCGTCATGAGATCCGTGCGCCGCAGCGGGCCGGAGCCCTGGCGCCGGCGCTGATGCAGCTGCTGAGAGCCGATCCGGAGAAACGGCCGACCGCCGAACAGGGGCGCGAGTTGCTGCTCGGCGGGATGGTCCGGCGGCCGGGAGTGTCTCGCAGGCTCGTGCTCACCGGGGCCGCGGCAACAGCTGCGGCTGCGGTCGGCGGCAGCCTGTGGGGCGTGCGGCACCAGCGGTCGGTGCGCTCGCAAAGGCCCACGACGACGGCGCCGGCGCCGGCGCGCGCGGTCGGTCTTGGCGCTCTCGCCTGGCAGCGCGACGACCTACCGATGTCCATGATGGTGGGGTCGACGTTCGTGAGCCTGCACGCCGACGGAGTGCTGGCCCTCGACCCGCAGACGGGCACGAAGCGCTGGCACGGCGGACCCCGCGGCGCCTACAGCATCCGTGGGATCGGCACGTCCATGGTGCTCGTGGAGGGTCCGAAGGGCTACCAGGTCCTCGCCGCCGAAACCGGCGCAGTGCGGTGGCGCAACCCCATTGCGGCGGACAACGTCGCCGGGACGGAGGGAACGTTCCTCCTCGAGCCGGCGACGAGCGGTGCCGGGTCCGCGATGATCGGGTACGACGCCCGCACCGGCCGGGAACGGTGGCGCGTGCGGGTCGATGATTATCTGGGCTACGAGTGCTTCACCAGCACCGCCGGGGTCGTCTGCGCCTCGGCGAGACGCGACAGCGTGTCCTGGCTGTACGGCATCGGCTTGCAGGACGGCAAGGTCCGCTGGAGGAGCCGCATGTCCACCGCCGTCGATCACAGTCTGCGGCTCTCGGGGCACGGCGACCGGGCGTACGTGGTCATCCTCGACAAGCGGCGATGGACCTTGGTCGCCGTCGACACCCGAACCGGCGAGTCCGCCTGGACCGTGCCGCTGGTGACGCACCCCGGCGCGCCGCTGCGCGGCATCACCGAGCAGGACTCGCAGGTCACGGTCGAGGTGCAAGGGCTCGCCGCCGTCGGCGATATCGTCGTAGTGAGCATCACGGAAGAGCAACTCACGCTCCAGCACGCCGGGCTGATCGCGTTGGACGTACGCACCGGCGCCGTGCGCTGGCGCCGGCCGCTGCTCAATCCCAGCGTCGCCGCGGTCAGCGGTGAACGGCTCTTCGTCGGCTCCCACGACTCGGTTCTCCACGAGCTAGACCCGGCATCGGGCGGCACCCTCTGGTCGACCTCCACACCCGGACCAGCGAGCCGACTCGACGTCACCCCCACCATGCTGACAGCGATCATCGGCAACGGGGTGACCGCGTACCCGCTGCTGCCGCGCTGAGCTCACTCACCGCACGGTTGGCGGCAGGATCACACCTGTGTCGAGCGGGTGCCCGCCTTGGTGCGCAGCCAGGTCTCGCACGAACGCGCAGTGGAGGGCGTGGCGGACGGTCTGGTCGGCCACGGATAGTAACGGCAGGTCAGCAAGCCGCGCACGGCCCGCGGCAAATGAGGATACGGCTGCTCTCACCCGTGCCAGGCACTATCGTCGACGTCATACATGCCGCGCCTGCCTTTCGGTCTGCCCGAGCTGACCTGGTACCGATTCTGACCGGCCGAGATCGGAGTCCGCGCTCAGTGACACGGACCCCGATTGGGCCGACGGTGGCGGCGCCAGCGATTCCGGCGGAGCGGTGATCACGAGCATCGCGCCACGGTTACCCGGCGAGAGTGGTCACCCGACCGGAACGCCGCAGTTTCACGGTGTAGTCGCCGGTCTGGGTCAGACCCTTCCAGCCGTCGCCGTCGTTGAGCCGATCGCCAAAGTGCTTACTGTTCACGGTGTAGCTCCCCAGCGTATTGTCTCTGATGTAGAACACCCGACCGTTGCAGGCCTTGCGCGGGGCGGACCCGTTGAATCCCCAGGTCTTGTGCACGTTCTGCCAGCTCTGGCACCGGACTGGGTCGGATTCGGATCGGCGGCTGCCACCAAGGTCGTACCAAAGGAACGAGAGAAGTCCGTTCGAATTGAGGCGGAAGGTCGGGTCCTTCAGCGTGGCTACGGCGCACGCCGGTTTGCTGCCGATTGACGCCGAGCAATTGACGATGTTGGGCCAGTCCACGCGAAATTCCGTGGCTGCCCGCACCTTAGCGGTGTGCGTCGTCCAGACGATGCATGAGCGGTGACTCACGCGCGCCCACTCGTCCTGGACTTGCCAGAGCTGGAACTCGGACCAGCTCGAGCAGGACTGCGTCCAGTCGTCAACCTCGACGGCGGCTGCCGACGTCTGTCCCCCGACCAGGCTCAGTGTGAGGAGCAGCGCGACGCTGGCGATCAGAGTGGTGATGCGGTGTCTGGTACGGGATCGGATCGTACGAGAAGTCGAGGTAGCCATCGCGGGAAATCCTTCCGTGGCGGTTGCTGGGCGACAAGCAACTCCCACACGGACATCCACGACCCCCAGTTCAGGACGAACGTGCTGTTCATTCGATCGGTATCGACAGCGGCGTGGACGCGACGCCGACCGGCGCCGCCTCCAACCCGCTGCCTGCGACGGGTCGTCGCGGACCATCAGCCGGCGAACTGGATCTCCGCCAGTTTCTCGAAGTGCTCCTGGTTGGCCAGCATCTGTGTCGGTCCCTGCAGGTGCGGTGGCAGACGGTGTCGGGCGATCCCTGATGGCGAAGGTTGGGGACCAGCGCTATCTACGCTTCGTAGACGAAGCCGAGGTACGGCATCGTCCGGGCTTTGGGGATTGCCTGGAGGCCGGCCCGGACGAGCCGCGTCAGACCATCATGGCTGATGCGAATCGGTGAAGCTGAGGTCGGCGCACCGCCTCGCTGACTCAACGCGTCTCGGGAGCGCGAACCGGCCGCGCGCCCTGCGGCTAGTTGAGTACGCGTCGGCCGCGCAGCAACGCCGCGCTCAAGCGGAATAGATCCGGTAGCCGGTGCCATAGGAGAATGGCCGTATGCCGCCCGATTTGCTGTGGGACGACGTCCAGTCCGTCTTCGATGCTGAGTTGATGGGTTCCCTCCCAGATCTCTGCGTTCCTAAGACTTCAACCGACGACTGGCAGAGCCTGTTGGACTTCGTTGCGTCGAGCGCCTGGCGTTTCGAGTACGCCGAAGGCGATACGATTCTGCCGCTGCCTCGCGCGGAGGCGGTGTTCAGTCGGCCTGCTGACGCCGAGAGTCCTGCTCTCCGCGTTTGGATCACCTCGAGCCTAGTAGCGATCTTCTGCTTCTACGCGCCCGAGGAGATCGACTTCGATATCAATGTTCGTGAGATACGGGACCAGGAGGCGCTGGACGTCTTCTGCGAGTTCCTCCGCTCAGTCGGCCGACGACTTGGCAAGTCGGTCCTCATGGACGGCGAAGGAGGCAACCCCGCTGTGCATCCGGTCCTGGGTTTTCGGATCGAGGCCGACAGAGTCGTCGTGGAAGACATGCCATCGGCCCCCGCGACGTGATGGATTACGGCACGACGCGCTCGCGTTCGTCCGCGGCATCATCGACCAGATCGTCCAGCTGATCCGCGACGCCGCGGTGGGCCTGGCGGAGACCTACCTCGTCGGCACGCCGGTCTGGGACCTGGCCAAGAAGGTGCTGCACCACGACCCGCTGCGCGGCACCCCGGTCAGCGCGCCGACCGTCGAGATCCTCGGTTGTCCGCTCCAATTCAAGGAGGAGACCGTCAATTTCGCCGTCCGGAAGACCAGGGTCTCGAAGAATGCGAACCAACTCCAGCGCTCACCTTCTCGCTTCGCCATCAACTTCCATCGCTACCCATTTTCATAGTGATGCGATTTAGGCACGGTTCCGAGGTTTGCGCTTCTATGAGACAAGCCCCATTCCACACTTGACGATGTGCGGCAAACCGGAAGGTTGAGGGTTGGCAGCAAAGTCACAGGTCAGTGATGAAACGCGCCGGCTAGGTGAGCGAAACCGAGAAGGACAGGTCATCGAAGGCGGGCGGGTCGGTGAGCGCATGATTGCAGTCGTAGGCGCGCTCCTCCCTCGAAACGATTCTTCGAAGCATGCCGGCATACTCTGACCACCGATCAACTCGAGACCAGTTCGGGCCCGCCACGATGTAGACGTTGCAGATTCCGATGGCCCGCTTCGGAGCGGTGAAACTCATCGTGAATTCCCGCGCATCGCTCTGCGGCCACAGGATCAGCTCAGCGACCGGCGGTTCGTCCCCGAACGTCAAGGTCCCACCCATCGCCGAGACAGCTATCCCATTCCCCCGGCTGGAATCGAATCCGGTCACCCTGATGGCGAGGCGTCCAGTCTCCGGAACGTCCTTCCAGACATCCCCGGTGATCACCTCCTTCGATCCCCACCGGATCACCGGTGGCACCACTACACCCGCGCCCCGTCGACGTTGGCGGTTACCGAAATCGATCATCGCAGTGGCGATGGTCAGGCCAGTCTCGCGGTAGTCGACTGCCGTCGCTGATTCGCCTGACTGTAACGCCGTACCGTCCAGCGCCCTGACTGCGGCCGCCCAACTTGCATCCGCACGCACATATCGCATGAATGCCTGGTGAACCGCCAGGATATCGGCATCCGAAACGCTCTCAACCACGTCCGAACCCGCCTCGGTGAACCGGACCTGGAACGATTTGTCCTCGCGGACGGCGGCTTCGACGAACGAGCCGTCATCGTCGACCGGTCTCAGCTGGGCGACCGGATTTTCGCCCAGCACAAGGCTGTCCAGTGTGTGGTACAAGCCATCCGGGCCGCCATCCAGGATGTCGTCATCCCACTCGGTTCGCAGTCGGTATTCGCCAGACACTGGACAGCCCCTTTACCTAGTCGTCGTCCGGATAAGTATTTGTGAACGGAATCCGGTTCCCCTTGAGCTTGCGGAACTCGTCGATGGCAGCGTGATCATCCGGCCAACGTGGCACCGTCACATCACCACCATCACGGAAGGGGATCGGCTCATGAGACAGCTCCATGGTCTCCAGCTCACCCGTCCAAGGATTGATGCGTTGGGGCCCTGCGTATCCCCGAGCCTTGACCACCGCCTTCTGGGCCGCGGTCAGCAGCGAGTTCGGGTCGTTGTAGTGCTTCTTCCATTCCGCACGCCGCTCGGTCGATCCCCACTCCGGCTCATTCGGATCACGCACCCGATTCGAGCCCCGCCGGCCGTTTGCCATGCGCGGCTGGTCTCCAGCGGCGCACGCACACGACGCATGATGACCGTCTTCCGATCCGCCGCAGTTGTGGACAAGGACCTGGCTCTGACCTGCGAGTACATAGTACGTGTGGATGACGTCGACGGTGAGGTCGCGCATCTCCTTGGCGCCGGTGAAGGTGTCTACCGCGGCGACGTACTGGGTTTCGCCGTTGGGGCCGATGAGCGTGGAGACGCCCGGCTCGAGGTCCTCGGCGTTCACCCATGCTTTAGCGGTGGCGTCCCAGAAGGGATGGTTCTGCGTGGTGTGCAGGACCGTCTCGGTCGGGCCGCGCGTCGACCGGCCGCCTTGGCCCTCGGCAACCTTGGCCTCGCCGGAGGTGTCCACCGGCTTGGTGCTGACCGTGACGTCGGCGAGGTCGGTGTCCAGGTTCTTGTGCAGCGTCGTCACCGGCTGCGCCGTGGTCTCGCCCGTCTTCGGGTCCGTGGCGGTGACCTTGTCTCCGGTCTCGACGTCAGCGATGACCTTCGTCGACCCGTCGGCCATCAGGACCTTGGTGGCCGGGTCGAAGCTGTGGCAGTCGGTTTCGGTGCCGTAGTGGGACTCGTCGTCGTAGCCGTGACCGCCGCCGTCGTTGTCCGAGGCCGACGGCAGGTTGCGGCGCGGATCGGACGTCGGGCCGTCGTCGACCGGCTTGCTGTTGCTGGGCTTGCCGCCGCCCTTGTTGCCACCGCCGGGCTTGCCGCCGCCCTTGTTGCCACCGCCGGGCTTGCCGCCGCCCTTGTTGCCGGGCTTGCCGGGCTTCTTCTTCTTTTTCTTTTCCTTCTTGGGCTGCTTGTCCTTCTTGTTGCGGGTCTTGTTCTTTTCTTTCTTCTTCTTTTTCTTGGCAGTGCCGCCCTTCTTCTTTTTCTTTTTCTTCTTCTCCTTCTTTACGTCGTCGCCACCGCCCTTCTTCTTGGCGCCACCGGGCTTGGCGCGCTTGGGCAGGCCGAACCGCTTGATCAGGGAGTCGACCCGGCTTACCAGCCGCGAGGCCGCACCGACGCCGGCGGTGATCAGTGCTTTCACCGCGTCGGCGATGATGCCGCCCGCCATCTCGGCGCAGGCGAGTCTGCTGCCGCCGCCGAAGCAGTCGCTGAGAATCTGGCAGACCCCGCTCAGCGCACACGCCCAGCCGCCTACCAAGGCAAGGCTGTTGATGGCGGTGGTGCAGAAACTCTCCTTCATCGGCATCCACCAGGCGCCGCAGTCGACTTTGTCGCGGATCGCGGCGCCGATGTTGTTCGACCAGTTCTGCGCATCGTCCGCCAGGCCGCCGAGCATGCCGCTGACCGCGCCCCGCAGGTTGCGGAAGGCGGAGATGAAGTTGTCGGCCATCTCGATGAAGTCGAAGGCGTTGACGAACCCCTGCAACATGCACGAGAAGGTGCCCTTGCAGCCCTTCATGGTCATGAAGGAATGGCCGGACGGGTCGATGCCGTTCAGCGGGTCGCCGTTGCCGTATCCGTAGCGGTTGGCGTTGGCCGACCCGCCGAACGGGCTCAGGTTCGCCGAGTCCCGGGTGTCGAACTGTCCGGTCTCGGTGTTGTACCACCGGGCGTGCATGTTGACCCGGCCGGTCTCCGGCTCGGTGAACTCCTGTTGGAAGCCCAGGTTGCCGACGTTGGTTGTCGAGGCCACGACCGCACCCAGCGGGTCGTAGGTCGTGGAGCCGGCCAGGCTCGCGCCGTTCGCCGTGAACTGCCCGACGACGTCGGTGTGCCGGTCGGTCCACGCGTACACGCTGGCACCGGACTGCTTGATGCCGACCAGGTCGCCTGCGGGGTCGCGGGTGTAGAGGGCGGACCCGTCGGCGGCCAGGTCGTTGCCGAGCCCGGTGTACGCGAAACCGGGCTTGAGCGCCCGGCCGAGACCGTCGTAGGTGTAGTCGACGAAGGTCGACTCGCCGGAGTACTGGCGGGTGATCTGGTCGAACGCGTCGGCCTTGGTCTCCAGCGGCACGGTTCCGGAGATGGTCTTCCGCAGCGTGCCCCGGGCGGTGTACTCGTACGTCTTGTGCTCGGACGGCGAGTTCATCAGCCGGTTGCGGGCGTCGTAGGTGAACGACTTGGCTCCGGCCTTAGTCCGGTTACCGGACTCGTCGTACTCGTAGTCGACGGTCGCGGAGCCGTTGTTCCAGGTCTTGAGCCGGTTGGCCAGGTCGTAGCTGTAGGTGTTGGCGGCCGATCCGGCGAAGCCCGCGGTGACCTTCGAGGTCATGTTCGAGTTCGCGTCGTACCCGTAGGTGATCTTCGCGATCGACGCACCCGCCGGGGTCTTGAGCTCGTCGGTCGTGTTCCGGTGCAGGTTGTCGTAGCCGAACGTACGGGTGTTGCCCGTTCCGCCGTAGGTGAGCTTCGTGACCTGGGACAGGGCGTTGTAGGCCGACGAGACCTGTACGCCCGTGTTCGGGTTCGTCAGCGACGACAACCGGCCGGCGGTGTCGTAGCCGTAGGTGGTCGTGCCGGCCGCGTCGGCCCGGGTCTTGACCATGCCGTCGGCGGTGTAGGTGAAGGAGCTGTTCCCGGACGGGCCCGACACGGAGGTGAGCAGGCCGCGGTCGTCCCACTGCAGGATGTTCGAGCCGCCGGTGCCGGAGAGGCTGGTGAGATGCCCCGCCTTGTCGTAGTCGAACTCGCGGTCCTGCGTCGCCGACTCGGCGCCGGTGCCCGTCGAGCGGACCAGCCGGCCCATCTCGTCGTACGTGTGGTTCACCCGTACGCCGCCGGGCTTGATCTCGGCGACCGGGCTGCCCGCCGCGTCGTACGCGGTGGTGAAGGTCCGGTCGGCGAGGTCGGGGTGCGCGGGTGTGGCCGGCTCGATCCGGGACTCGACCTGGCCGAGAGTGTTGTAGGTGGTCCAGAACGCGTTGCCGCGCCCGTCGGTGAACCGGGTGGGCCGGCCCGACGCGTCGTAGCCGAACCTGCTCAGGATCGAGTCGGATCCGGAGATCGGCTCGGTCTGCGAGGTCATCAGATCGGTCGCGTCGTAGGTGTAGGTGTTCTTCGTGCCCCGCGGGTCGGTGGCGGAGGTCAGGTTGCCGTTGCGGTCGTAGGCCATGCCGGTCGACTGCAGCAGCGTGTTCGCCGCGTCGTAGGACTTCTGCGCTATCTTGCGGCCGGCCAGGTCGTAGCTGCTGGTGGAGTAGGTGCCGTCGGGCAGCGTCGTCCGGACGAGTTGGCCGAGGCCGTCGTACTGGTAGGTGGTGGTGGCGTTCGCGCCGTCGGTCGTCGAGACGATCTCACCGACCGCGTTGTAGGTGTAGCTCTCCTCTACCTTGTCCGGACTCGTGACCTTGCTCAGCCATCCGCCGGCGCCGTAGGTGAAGTCCGTGGTGTGGCTGGCCGAGGTCTGTCGGACGATCTCGGTGCCGGTGAGCTGGCGTCCCAGGAAGTCGTAGGTCGCCGTCTGCTTGGCACCGAGCGGGTCGGTCACCGACAGCACGTCGTCGGCCAGGTTGTAGGTGTACCGGACGGTGCTGTCGTCCGGGTTGGTCTCGCGGGTGACCCGGCCGAGCATGTCGTAGGTGAACGACGTCTCCTTGCCGAGCGGGTCGATCACCTTGGTGACCTGTCCGGCCTCGTCGTACTCGACCGACTCCTGCGGCTGCACCGGGGTGCTGGAGCCCGGCGGGGTGTAAGACGGCAGCAGCATGGTGGTGGGGCGCCCGAGCGCGTCGTAGCGGACGGTCGTCACGTCGCCGCTCGGGTCCTTCGACTCGGTCTCCTCGCCGAAGGTGTTGTAGCCCGTGAAGGAGATCGGGCTGGCCTTGACCGGCGCCTCGCCGTGCACCTCGGTGGTCACCGCGGGCTCGATGGTGACCGCTACGTCGCCGGCCTCGTCGTACTCGTAGCGGGTGACGTTGCCGTTCGCGTCGGTCTCGGACATCACCGCCCCGTCGGTGTCACGCTGGACCGACTCCCGGATGACCTGGGCGTCAGCGGCGGCGGACGCGCCGCGGTAGACATCGGTGATCTCGGATGCGCTCAGCGCCCGCTGATACGCCTGGACATCAGCGATCTTGCCGGGCCACTGGTCGGTACGGTTGTCCGCGCCCCACTTGGCGTCGCCGATGGAGAACTGTCCTGCGGCCGTGTTTCCGCCGCCCCACGGCGCGCTGCCCTGCAGCACGCCGTTGACGTAGAGGCTGACCGTATTGGCGGTCGCGTCGTAGACACCGGTCAGATGGGTCCAGGTGTCGACCGCCGCCGGTGCGGTCGACATGGGCTCGGCACAGTTCGTCGCACCGTTGTTGCAGGTCAGCAGCCGCCAGGACTTGCTGTTGCCGTTGTAGCCGAGCACGAAGGCCGAGTAGTCGCCGCCGTCCTGCGACACCACCGCGCGGTTACCCGACGGGTTGACCAGCCGGGCCCAGGCGGAGACCGTGTACGAACGCTTGGTGTCCACCACCGGGCCCGTGGTGGTGAGCCGGCCATGGTTGCCGTCGTAGTTCGACTCCAGCGAGCCGGTCAGGTCGGACCGTGCCGGCGGGTGGTCCGCCGACCACCGGACGTCGGAGGGGCTGAACTGCGCCGGCGTGTTGCCGGCCGAGTCGGCGGCCGTCGTTCCCTCGATCTCGCCGAGGCGCCACCGGCTCACCGGAGCGGAACCGGTCGTCGGGTACGTGGTCTCGGACAGCGTGCGGCCCATCGGGTCGTAGATCGACTCGCTGTAGCCGACAGTCACGCCGGCCGCGTCCTTCACCGTGGTCGCAAGGGGCAGGTCGTCCGGGCTGAGCACCTGGCTGATCGTGCGCTTCACACCGTTGGGGTCGAGCGTGGACTGGTACGGCCGGCCCGCGTTGTCGATGGTGTGCGTCGTCGTGGTCCGGCCGTCCTCGGTGACCTGCTGGGTCAGGTTGCCGGCCTTGTCATAGGTGTTCTCCTCGAGCACGAAGCGCTTGGCGCCGTCGACCCGGGTCACCTTCGTGAGCAGGTTGTTGTGGGTGTACTCGAACTCCGTGACCCAACCCATGGCGTCCGTGCTGCTCACCACGCGACCGGCTGCGTCGTAGACCCGGTACTCGGACCGGACATCGGTGGCCGGCGACGGATTGTCGGGGTCCCCGGTGAAGTTCTTGAACTTCACCTCCAGCACTTGCCCCTCGGCGTCGTAGCTGGTCGTGAGCGTGGTGCCGGCCTCGTCGGTCTCGCTGACCACCTCGCCGTACACGTCGTAGACGTAGGTCGTCGTGTTGCCCGCCGCGTCGGTGTCCGACACCAGCTGACCCAGGGTGTTGTATACCGAGGTCTCGGTACGGGTGGCGTCGCCGCCCGTGGTGTCCGCAGTGCTGGTCGAGGTGATCTGCCCGTCGGCGTTGTACCCGAACGTGGTCACCGCCGTGTGGGTGGCACCGGTGACCCGGTTGAGGACCGCGGGCTCGGTCATCGTCACGACCCGGCCCAGTTTGTCGTATGCGATCCGGGCCGTTAGGCCCTGCGACGGCGTCGACTTCGTGATCCCCGTCTGGGACACGACCCGGCCGAGCCCGTCGTAGGCGAACCGGGTGACGGTGCCGGCGGGGTCGATGACCTCCTGGATGTCGCCGTTGGAGGCGAACTTCGTGGTGGTGACCGCGCCGCCCGGCGTGGTCTCCCTGGTGGCCAGGCCCGACGGCACATCGGTGGTGCCGTCCGTCAGCGTCGTGGTGGTCGTCCCGCGAGGGTCGGTGACGGCGGTGACATTGCCGCGGCTGTCGTAGCTGTAGGTCGTCAGGTAACGGTTGTCGGTGGCGCCGGTCGACCTGGCGTCGCGGATCGTCAGCAGTTTGTCGTTGCGGGGATCCGGCGCCGGGTACTTGGTCGTCGCGTCCGGGAAGTAGGTGAAGCGGGTCGTCGACTTCGCGGTCGGCTGCGCCTGGTCCTGCCAGGTGGACTGCTCGATCACGTTGCCGCGGGCGTCGTAGACGAACTCGGTCTTGTTGCCCTTCGGATCGACCGTCAGCTTCATCGTGCCGGTAGCCAGGTCGTATCCGTACTGGGTGAGGTTGCCCAGCGCGTCGATCGCGGCGATCTCCTGGCCCGAGTACAGGTTGAACAGCTGCGTGCTCGTGTTGCCCTTGGGATCGATTGTCGACACCGACGAGGCCGGCATCGCAACGCCGGTGGAGCTCCGGTCCGCGGCGTTGTACTGCGCGGTGATCTCGGCGTCCGGGAGCCGGGTGGCGAAAGTGGCCACCTCGGCGATGCGACCCGTCCACCGGTCGCAGTCGAGTCCCTTGTAGCGGCACTTGCCCAGGACCAGCGGACCGGTTGCGGTCCATGGTGTGAAGGCCTGAACGGTGGTGGCCTCCAACTTCCCGTTGACGAACAGCCGGAGGGTCTTCGTCGGCGCGTCGAAGGTGGCGGCGAGGTGCGTCCATGAGGTCGCCGAGGCCGTCGGCACCGTCGTGGAGGCGGTCCGCGGGCAGGACGCCGTGTCGGTGTCGGCGTTGCACATCACCGCGATCCACCGGTTCAGCGGCTTGTCGTAACCCAGCATGAATCCGGTCGAGCGGCTGCCGAGCACGGCGACGGCCTGGCGGTCCGCGGCGGCGTCGGTGAGGTTCACCCACGCCGAGGCGGAGAACGAGCCGGCCGTGTTGATGGAGGAGCCGTCCGCCGTGATCTCGGTGACCTGCGACGCGGTGAACTTGGGCGCGATGGTGTCGCGGAACGGGCCGTCGGTGCCGGCCGTGCCGCCGAGCACGGCGCCCGAGTTCACCGCCGTGTTCCCGTTGACCTCGTTGTACGGCTCCGACGTGCCGGGCAGGTCGTTGAGTCGCCAGTAGTCGACCGGATTACCGCCGAGCACCTTCGACGCGTACACCTGGGAGGTGCCGTTGATCTGGGGTGTGCCGAGCTTCCAGACTCCGTTGTTGGAGTCGGTGACCTGGGCGACCTTGCCGGTCACCCGGTCGTACTGGACCTTGGCGGAGACGACGCCGCTGGGCTGGGTGACCTGCGACAGCAGCTTGCGGGGCGTCCGTGCGGCGTACAGCTCGGTCACCCGGTCCGCGGTCAGCGGGCTGTCGAACACCGCGACGTCGCTCATCGATCCGGCGAAGAAGTCGGGCGAACCGGTGTTCTTGTGCGACACCGCGTTGTCCTGACTCGGCCAACCGCCGCCCAGGAAGCCGGCGCCCAGGTACTGGTAGCGCGGCTGAATGTCGGCAATCTTCACGCCGACCTGCGTGGCCTTCTGCACGCCGTCGAGGTAGAGCGTCTGCCGATCCCCGGCGGCGGACAGGACCACGTGGTGCCACTGCCCGTCGGTGACGGCTCCGGCGGCGGTCATCGGGGAGTGCACGGACCCGGACCACGTCTGATGCGCCTGGTACGGCCGGTCACAGGTCCAGATGGTGAGCCAGGTCGCGTTCGCTGTGCCGTTTCCGGACGGGTTCAGGCACTTGCCCGACTCCTGAGAGGCGATGCGTCCGTCGCCGGTCAAGCGCCACTTCTGGTCGGCGGCGGTGGCACTGCAGTCCTGCACGAACACGCCGGAACCGGCATCGCTGCCGCTCTCCCGCATGCACCTGCTCGTGGTGCCGTTGACGAACTTGAGCTGTCCGTCGGCGGTCAGGCTCCAGATCTGGCTGCCGGTCCCGGAACAGTCGGCCAGCACGACCCGCTTGCCGTTCGCGGAACCGCCGGACTCGGCGTCGAGACAACGACCGGACGCGGAGCCGATGAGACTGCCAAGGGAACTCGGGTTGGGCACGGTGGGCATACCGCCGTACAGCTGCCCGTTGCTGCCGATGTAGAGCACCGGATGGTACGGCGATTTGGTGGTGGCCTGGGTGATGGGATCCCAGCTCTGGCCGTAGAGGACATGGTCGGATGCCGTCGTGGACGACGTCTTGAACCACATCGACACCGACTGGTGTCCGGCCTGCGAAACCAGCTTGGCGGGCAGGCTCGTGCGCGAGCTGGTGCCGTTGTAAGTCACCGCGGTCGCCGTCGAGCCGCCCAACGGGCCGGGCTGCCCCAGCGACACACCGCTGTACGTGCCGACGTCGGCCTTCATCCGCTCGACGGCGGCGCTGGTCGCCTGCGTACCGCTGGTGTCGGCGAGCCGCCAGTACGAGTACGGATCGAGGTTCTCCACCGTCGACGGGTACAGGTTGGCGTCGGTGTAGCCGTACGTCGTGCACTGGGTCGACGAGATCGGGGGGCACACCTTGTCCAGCTGATCGCCGGTGTAGGTGTAGGTCCAGGTCGATACGGATGCCGGGTCGCCGGCGACGGCCTGATCGGTCGACACCGAGGCGACGTGCGCGCCGGCCCAGACGACGTTGAGGTTGCGCTTGGTGGCCGACGAGGTCAGCCGGCTCACCTTGCCGCCGGTGTAGGTCAGGTTGAGAGCCCGCCCGTTGCCGTCGGTCACCGACGTGATGCCGTACACGCCGGTGCCGAGACCGGTGGTGAACAGGTAGCTGACGCCTGACTTGTCGACCAGCTGGTAGCCCCCGGTCACCGCGGTGAACCGGGCATACCTGCCCAACCCCACGGAGAAGGTGCCGTCGCTGTTCCGCCCGTACGAGACGGTCTGGCCGGTGGGATAGGTGACCTCGACCGTGACCAGGGCGCCGAGGGCGTCCTTACGTTCGGTGACCTTGGCGTCCAGCATCGAGGACCAGCCGGCGCCGAACGCGCCGGTGACCCGGTTGTCCATCGAGTGGTAGGACCGGTTGATCCCCAGGGTCGGTCCGACGGAGGAAATCTGCGCGTCCGTCGCCTCCGTGGTGTACGAACCGGATCCGGCCGTGAAGCCGGCGTCACCGTTCTGCTCCAGCTCCGACGTGATCACCGATTGGGGCACCGGCGTGGTCAGCACGTATCGCCACGCCGGTTGCCAGGTGTATGACGGCACACCCTCGTTGACCCGGCCGTCGTTCAGGTTCACCTGCCACCGGTACCGGCCGCCCCACTTCAGCACGCCGCTCGGCACGGTCCAGGTCTTGTCGGTGCGCCAGCCCGACTCCTTGATCTTCGTCTGGGCGCCGGTCTCCGACTCCTCGTAGATCTCGAAGTTGTACTCGAGCGCCGCCGGAAAGCCGTCCGGGTCGTAGCCATCCGCGATCAGCTGGGGCGTCAGCGTCGCCGACTGCGTACCGGAGCTCGGATAGAGGGTGTTGACCTGCGGCGCGATGTTGTTCGCGTAGGTCATCTCCAGGTAGATCTTGTAGCTGTCGCTGTAGTTGCCGGAGGTGAACCGCTTCCACGAGTCGGTGACGCCCTCCTCGCCGGTCAGCGCGAGGCCCTGGTTCCAGTTGCTCCCGCCGCGGTTGGTCGCCCAGTCGTGCAGGGTGGTCGGGTCCAGCGTGATCGCGTGCCACTGGCCCACCGAGCGGTTCGCCGCGGTGTTCGTGCACCCCGGCGTGTGATCGGTGATCTTCGACGAGCCGATCGGCGCGGTGTAGGTGGGGCCGGCGGCCAGTGCGCCCGCAGCGACCTCCGCCACCGTCCACGGCTCGGTCACCTTGTGCACATAGACGGTCCGGTACGAGTCGCAGGTGCTCGCCCAGGTGAGGTACACCCAGAGCTTCGCGCCGGTGATGCGCTTGCCGACGAACCCGTCCTCGTCGAAGTTGGAGAACTTGACGAAGGAGCGGGCGATGTTGTTCTGCCAGCGGCCCACCGCGAGCGAGTCGCCGTTCTGGTCGGACGGGGTGGTCTCCGCCTCGTTGTCGACGAAGGCGTCGCCCTCGTTGAGCGTGTTGGCGGTCGGGTCGAGCCGCACCGGCCACACCCGCGCCGGGTCGTCGAGCCAGGCGGAGCCGGCCGTGACCTTCAACGCGGGCTTACCGTCCACCTCGATCAGCGAGTACGACACGTCATGCGACTTGGCCCGCTCGCCCATCGGACCGACGGGGCTGGAGTCCTCCATGAACGGACGCGGGATCAGCAGCGCGACCTTGCCCGCCTCGTTACGCAGCTCGATCGCGCCGTCAGCCGTGAGCTGCGGCGTGAGGCCCTTCAGGTGCAGCGGATAGACGAACTCGCGCGGCGACGTCGGCCCCTTGAGTACGAGGATCTCCTTGAGGCTGGTCGCGAGGGTCCGCATCTGGAGGTCCACGCCGGGAAGGATCTCGGGGTAGGAGGCCTCCTGTCCCTTGACCGTCGGCGTCACCGCAGCCGCGCCCTGCAGCCCGTAGCCGAATTCCTCGCCGCTCGGCAGGGTGATCCGGGCAAGATCCTCGGCCATGGGTCGTGCCTGGGCGTCGACCGCCCGGAGACCGGCGGCGGCCGGCTTCGCTGGAGCGGCCAGCGAGGTGCCGAAGGCGTTGGCGGACGTCTTCAGTCGGCCGTCGCCACCGCGGACCAGCGTGGTGTCGATGGGACGCCACTTGCCGTCGCTGCCCTTGTAGTTCAGCTTGCCCGTGGAGACCTTGGCGGTCTGCGTGCCGTCCGGGTTCTGGAACACGTCGGTCGACGCGTTCGAGCGCCCGTCCACCTTGGTGGAACGTGCCGGGTCGAAGGAGTTCTCACCGCCGGCCGCGGGCGACTTCCACGCTGGGCGCTTCGCGGGTGCCGGCTGGTCGAAGCCGCGCTTCTTCCCGGCGTAATGCGACCGGTCGTCGCCCGGGCCGCGCTTCTGCACCGGAATCCCGACGGCGGCCGTCGCCGCGTCGCCGAACGACCAGCGCCAGTGCAACCAGTCGGTCGGGAACGAACCTGACATCGCTCCGCTCGGGATGCCCATGGAGGCGACGAGGGCGAAGGTGAGCAGCACAGCAAGACGGCGAGCGTGGCGAGCCACCAGGCCTCCGATGATCTTGGGAGCGGGGTCCGCAGACCATAAAGCAAATTGATCATCGGCGAAACCTGTCAGGTGCCGGTCGCCGATGCCCCGGAATGGCGACGCACGCCCGAGCGCTCACGCTTGATAGCGCAGGTCAGGGGCCAGTCAGGCGGAACCGCGCAGGGCCATGGGACGGCGGCCGGGAGAGCATCAGCGCGCGCCGCCGCCCCACGTAGCCAAAAATATGAGCGAGATCACTCGATCATTCGTGTTTAGAAGTCCTCTTTGAAGCTTTCCGTCACCAGGGCGTAAGCCTCGTCGGACGTACCCTCCAGCACCGAGACGTTCGCCGCCGCGGCGCCCCCCACCACGACAAACTTCTGCTGCGGAAAAGCGGGCGCGGACGCGGCGACCGCGGCGACCGGCGCCGCATCAACCGCCAGCAGCAGGTCACAGCGACTCTGCACCAATCCGCCCAGATAGGTAGCGGCATTGCCCGCCGTCTGCGGCCCCCTGACCGCTACGAAGCTGACCTTCACCAGGCTTTCCAACGAGGCACGCTGCATGCCGGCCCAGACCGCCGCCGCCGGCGTACCCCTGACACCGCCCTCGCCGGTCAGCAGGCATGCCGTCTCCGCGCGATACCGCCGCTCGCGTTCGGGCTCGGACCCCGGACGCAACACCAACCAGGCGATCGAGCCGACGGCCACCACCGCGACCGCACCCGCGGTCCAAACTTGCCAGCGCTTACGCAGCAGCGTCTTCACAACGTCGTCTCCAGTTCGAGGGGGCGACAGGTTAACCCAGGAGGCAACACGCGAAGCACCCACGGCCAGGGCGCTCGAAATGAATCAGACGATGGGGAGCAGCCCGCGCTCATTGCGGGCAGGCGTCGATGTCGGCGGCTCGTGAGCGCTCCGAGCCGGCACGGTGCCCTGCGGTTTCGGTATGCCAACACCGGATGCGGCACGCGGAGTCGAGTTGGCCGGGCGGCTGGGTTGGGTTGGCCACTCGGGGTCGCGGGCCGACCGCACACCCAGCACATCCGACCGCCACTGGGATCAGGCATTCGGTCCGCCGGTGCGTGGGTGAGTCGGCGCCGACCGGTGACCCGTAGGTAAGGCCGGATACCTCGTTGCCGATCAGGCCGAGAGGGAAGCCTGCTGCGGCGCACAACGGGGGCGGCCCAGGTCAGCCAATCTGTCGTCGATCGGCCTGCGTCAGGTCAAGGAGGTCGGGTCTCCGACCAGGTGCCGTCGGAGCGTGGCCCACTCAGCCCGCAGTGCTCAAGGCTGCTCAACCGACGTTTCGGCTGGTGGTGGAGGTGCCCCCGGCAGGAATCGAACCTGCGACACACGGTTTAGGAACGGTGAGGCTCCATGATCTGGTAACGCCGCTGACCTGCGGCTGCGGCCCCACAACGGCCGCTTGAGTCAAGATCAGTACACGCATTTGACATAGCAGCGGGATACCGCGCTGACCCAATCACGGCAACACGGTAAAGCCGAGTCGCCCCATCCCATAGCAACGTACAGCCCCGGACGGCAGGTTGCCGCTGGGGCTTCTTCATGCTCGGAGGAAGCCATGACACCTACTCAGCTACAGCCCACCGAGCGAGCGCGTCGGCTCGTTATCGATGCCATGACGGCGCTCGTGCAGGCCGATGCTCTGCTCGCCAACGCCGCACGGACCGACACCGGCGTGACGTACCAGCGCGATGCCTCAGACGAGGTGCCCGGCCCGCTACCACCTGGCGTGGAGGGTCACCCCCACGGCTCCCGGACCGCCAACTCACGAGGGGGACTGTGATGAAGCCCCGTCACGTACGCACTGACGCCGTTGAGCAAGCGGCCCTCGTGCTGATACTGGTAGTCGTTGGCTGTCTTGCCGGCTGGGCATCGGTCGGTCACGTCGTGGACTGGACGATGGCCCACGTGCCTGCTGGCACGTCTGTCGCGTACGGGCGCACCAACGCCGCCGTCTCGGAGCTGGTGCCGATCGCCACATTGCTGGTGATCCGGCATCGACGCCGCCGAGGCCAGACGATCAGGTACCCCTTGGCCTTGCTGCTCATCGCGTCAGCCTTCAGCTTGACCGCGCAGCTCGCGGTGGCAAAGCCCGGCCTGAGCGGATGGGTCGTCTCAGCGGTCCCGTCGCTGGCCTTCATCGGCATCACGAAGCTTGTGCTGTCCCTTAAGCCCATAGCCCGCGAGTTGCCGCCCGAGCCCGTTCCTGAGCCAATTCGAGAGCCGACTACGCCGGTATTCCCAGTGACTCAGGAGCCAGTCCCCGTGAAAGCGATCTTCGCGTCAGCGCCCGAGCCGGAGACGCCGTACATGCCCAAGCGTGGGACCGCCCCCGCGGAAACCGGGCCTGCACTGAGTCGCAATACGGGCCAGGTCGACCAGGCCACGACGACGCCGTCCCGCCCTGGCGCGAGACCCGCGGCACCGGCCAAGCGCGTCCGACCCCGCTCGCTTACCAGCGCGGCGAAGGTTGAAGCGGCCGTGGCCGCGCTGCCGAAGAACGCTCGCGTGGAAGACGTGGCGGTCAAGGCCGGCGTCAGCGTGAGTACCGCGCGGCGTTACCTACCGAAGGAGCTGAAGAGGGCGGCAACACCCGCCAAGGAGCAGACCACTCCGAAGAAGGGCCGTGTCGGCTCCCGACCACTGACCGTGGGGGCGGCGTAGCTCCGAGAAGCGTGCAGCGGTCGGCCCGAGCGCAGGTAGCGGAAGCTGGTCCGCATGAGTAGCTACAGTATCGCCGGAGTGTTGGACCCGCCGTGGTTGGCTCCGGGCTCCCATTAGACGATGAGCGAAACGAAGTAGCCAACGACGGCCACCGTGATAAGCCCGAAGACAACGGCGCCCCACCAGCGAGTTCGGGGTACCAGAACGCGCCATGCAGCGGACGGTGCCATGAGCGACGCCACCAGCAGTGACACGTAGGCCGCTGCGGTCGAGCGTTCCCCGTGTTGCCCTGCCCACGGATGAATCTCCCAGAGCGCGTAGAAGAAGGCGTGGATAGCGCCGAACCAGCACAGGAGAGTGACCGCGACGGCGGCGATCACGCGGAAGATGAGGGCGAGCAGCCCTCGCTTGGGAGACGCGGGCGGTGCAGCACCGGCGGTCGTTCGGTTCCTCATCGCACGCTTCCGTAGGGCAGGTAGAGTCCTCTCACTCTGCACTCTTCCCGACTCCGCCCCTGCCAGCAGATGGTTCACTGTATTCGCCTAATATCATGGCCACATCATTCGCCCGGTGGAGCCGATCCTGGCGCGCATCTGGCAATCCGATATCTACTTTTCGGTTGATATGCGGAACCGAACCACACCGTATGAGGAAACATGGCGAAGCAGATTATCGAAACCCTGATTGACGACCTCGACGGGAGTGTTGCCACCGAGACTGTCACGTTCTCGTTCGACGGTAACAACTACACCATCGATTTGAGCGAGGCGAACGCCGCAGCGCTGCGTGAAGCCATGGAGCCGTACGTTGGTGCGGGCACGAAGATCGGCCGGGGGTTCGGCGCTTGGCGGCCGGGCATTACGCCGTCGCGGCGCCAGCAGTCCAGCAGGGCGGACAACAGGGCGATCCGTGAGTGGGCGGCGAGCAACGGTCACGAGTTGTCCGACCGGGGCCGCATTCCGCAGACCGTGGTCGAGGCGTACGAGGCGGCGAAGAAGGCACCCGCGGCGTTGTCAGGGAAGTCAGTCCGGAAGCCGACTGTCGCGGCCAGCAAGCCGGCTAGGCGAGCGCCGAGGAAGAAGGCCGCCCCGGCGGTGCAGTTCGCGTCAAGCTGATCGCACCGTTCTCCTCAGAATCGGGCATCTGCTGCCGATGGTGGTGAATGAACGGTGACCCCATCAACGGGTCAACCCCGGCGAAGGGATGGGGGTGGTCGATTGGTTACCGCGGAGAGCACGCGCCAGGCCCGTCCCTGTACAGATGCAGCACCTGCACGTTCGCAGGCGCCATCTGTCTCCTCGAAGGGGCGGGCCTCGGCGCGTTAGGGCGGGGAGCCGTGCGTAGCTCTCTCGCGACGAGCGCCGCTCCGCGCTTCTCCCCCTATTGCTTGGACTGGGCTGATGTCATTAGTGCTCGCGGCCAAGCATCATGTGTGGATAGCCCTTCTTGACCTGGTCCCCTAAGGGCGCCTCGAGATTGTCAATGAACGAGGTGAGGAGTTGAGCGGCCTCCGCGGCGTCGGCGGCCTCTCCCTTGAACTCGAACTCCACGAACGTGCCCAAGTTCTCGATAGTGTCGATGGCGACAGCGACTGGCACTTCACCGCTGAGATGCCATTCCTCGCGCTCCTTGTCGACCTTGATCATCTCTTTGAAGTTCAGGGCGGTGAGGAGCCTGCGGACGGCTTCCGGGTCGGTCACCCCGGTTTCGTATTCATCGGCGTGGGTCTTGACGAGCGCGTCGACCGGGTGCCACACCTTGAAGTTGAAGGACGAATCTCCGTTGTCCTCGACCCTGATGCGAAGCCACTCCGAGACTGCTTCGGGTTCGAGGAAGTCTCGATGAGGGGCGTTGTAGTAGGTGTCGATCTGGCGGGTGTGGTTGCCCGGCTTCGCGCCTCGGTCGGCGAGCGTCGCGCGCAAGGCGTCGGCGTCGTCGAGGACGTACTTCTTTTCTACCTCGATGTACTTCACGGGGCCCTCCTGAGCGTGATCGGCGGATGGTCAGCGGGTGCGTGGCGTCTTGCGTGGAGATCGGCGTGCAGGATGGCACGTGCTGGCCTGAGTGAACGGTGCACGAGTTGGATGTCGCCGGCGTCGATCGGTTGTGCTGCGGCCTCAATGCTGGCTCGGATCTGAGCGGCATTGCGGAACCCTACGAGGACCGCGGCATCTGCGCGCTGGAGTGCGTATCCGATGGCCGCACCGACGAACAGCGAAGGGTCTGCGTTGACGGACTGCCGGGCGCGGGCCAGGCCGTCGCGTACGGCGCGGAGAAGCGGCTGGCGGAAGGCCGGGTCTGCGCTGCGGTGGTCGTAGGCGCTGAACGATCGTGGCTGGTCAGGGTCGTGGGTGTCGAGCAGGATTCCTTGCGCGAGGGCCTGCTTGGTCAATACGCCGACGCCTCGCCGTCGAGCGAATGCGAACACGTCGGTCTCGTCGTCGGCGTATTCGTACGACAGGAGGTTGTGGCGGACAGTAAGGACATCGGGTTGAACGGCCGTGAACAGGTGCATGAAGCGGGCCGCCTGGCGCGACGCCTTGCCGAGGTCCTGGTTCGCCCATTCAACGGCGAAGTCATGCGGCGCGCGTAGCCCGACGGCTCGGATCAAACCCTGACGCCGCAGGTCGGAGATCACCTGCACCGCCTCGGCAAGCCGGACGTCTTGCGGTCCGAAGTCGGAACTGTGGAGGAAGTAGATGTCGAGGTAGTCAGTGCCGAGACGTTCGAGGCTGCGGTGGAACTGCTCTCGCATCTGAGCCGGATCGTAGGGATGGGTGCCCCGACCTGCGAAGTACCCCACCTTGCTGGACACGATTGCCTCATGGCGGGATATCTCGGCAAGGAGGATGCCCAGCAGTCGCTCGGATTGACCCATGCCGTACACGTCGGCCGTATCGAACAGGCGGACGCCGTGCTCGTAGGCGCACCGGAGCCCATCGAGAGCTGCTGCTGGATCAGCATCGTCCCAACCGATTGGGATGCGGCCGTTGGTGGCGGGACCGCCGATCGTCCAACATCCGGCACCGATGGCCGAGATCGGCATGTCGATGCCGGGCACGCGCCGCATCGGAAGCGCTCCCTTGCTCTGGGTCGGCGGCATCATCGCGTCACGTTCCGCACGGGTCGGAGGCGTTGATCGAGTGCCACGACTGGTTTTCCGCCCATCTGCCGTGCTCTGTTCGAAGCCGCCCACCGTCGCCGTCGCTCAGCTTCGCAGCGACTTCGTCAACAGTGCGCCCCATCTGAGTCCTGAGCTGTCCGATACGGGTGTCCATCATGGCAAGCACATCGGAGCGCAGCGACGCCACCGACGGCGTAGCAAGATCACATACCTGGACGAGTGCCAACATGTCGCCGAAGACCTGGAAGGCCGCGTCCTTTAGTACGGTCCGCGCTTGTCGGACGCTATGGCGCGGCTGGCCGTCGAGAACCTTCTCCAAGGATTTGAGGGTGTAGTCCAGGGCGAAGTTCCGGTCGACCCAGAGCTGCGCCTGCTGCGAGCAGACACCGATGCGCCAGTCCGCGTATTCGGCATCGACGCGGCCCATCGACGGGCAGGCTTCGCGCGTCAGACCGGCGGCCTGCGCTGCGCGGGTGTAGGCCGCACCGATGAGGCACTCCATCGACACCAGCATGTACGACACGCCTCTGTAGAAGGGCTCACCGAGGGCGTGCCGGCGGACGAACGTGTCGTCGCGTACGCCATGCACGATCTCTTCAACGCTCAACTCCGGTAAAGGTCGCAGGAGCAGGTCAACGCGGTTCTGGAACTCGTACGTTGCCGTGAGTTCAGCCTGGCTCATGAGGGGGTCGAAGGTGATGTATGTGAAGCGCGTCGGGACGCCAAGCGCCGACAGCGTCCGGATCGCCAGGGCGTTCTGGTCGCTGGTGGTCTCCTTGTTGAACCGTTCGAGGATCGAGGTCACGCCTGACTCGACACCGAACAGGCAGCGCCGCAGCCCGTGTTGTCGCAGCTCGCGCCACATGCTGGCCCGTTCGACATGCCACGCCTGATCTTCGCTGGGCAGAACGACCTGATCGATGCGGCAGCTCGTCTCCCAGCGGAAGCCTGCTTCATGAACCGTTCGTGCCACTGACAGAGCCCGGTCTACTGCGCCTTCGTCGCGGCCGATGAACTCTTCGTCCACCAGGTACAGCGTCCGCGACACCTCAGGATGCCGGTCGAAGACGTCACGCATCGCGGCGAGAATCCACGGAAGCTGTTCCGGAGCGGAGCCGGACCACGAGCCCTTATGCCCCCGTGGGCAGAACGAACAGAAGTTCGTGCACCCCCGCGACGTTTCGAGCTGCGCCACGCCGCGGTGTCGGAACGTGGAGTCAAGGAGATCCAACTCGGGGAAGATGTCGGTCTGCGCACGGTTGCCGACTGCGCCTGTGCGACGAAACGGCCTGATCGCTAGCCCGCCGCCTCGGGGTGCCCCGTGATAGCCGATGCCGCGCACCTCTGCGAGTTCAAGGTCGCCGTGCCAGTGGGCGATGAGGTCCTGGATAGTTGCTTCGCCGGCACCCCGGGCGATCAGGAGATTCGGATACTGCTCCAGCAGAAGCCGTTCATTGCGAGCGGTGAGGCTGCCTCCTGCGATGGTCAACGAGGGCCGGTCCAGGCTGCCGATATGGTCGAGTAGCTGCACCATCAAGTCGTGCTGGCCGAAGGTGGCCGAGACACCGATGATGTCCGGGGTCCAGCGCTCGATCTCGGCTGTGACGTCGTTGAGTGCTACGCCGAGCTGCATGTCCATCAGCCGAACCTTGCCCATCAAGGTCGCCCGTGCGGCGCGAGCGAGGTCGGATATGGCCAGAGGGAACCGTGGAAGGGGGAAGTGCTCTGGGTGATAGAGCGCGACCAACAGGACACGCGGTCTCATCAGGCGGTGGACTACTTCGTCGCCGAGCACGCCCGAGGAGTTCCAGGAGATCGGTTCATCGATCTGCATCCCTTGCTGCGCCCATGCGGGCCACTCACGTGATGCATGATCGCGACCGGACAGGTCGGCAAGCTGCCATCGCCGCTCCGAGGGGTTCACTTCCGCCAGCAAAAGGCGGCGGTCGAGAGTTCCGGAAATCAACAGCCGATGCGGAAGGAGGCAAGCAAGTTCCTTCTCCATTTCCGCAGGATCGGTCAGCAGGAGACGAGTCTTGAGGGATCTTTGGAGAGGGATTCTCCGTACCCTATTAACCGAAGCGATGAGTCGGTCATGGGCATCCAGGGCGGCGGTGATAAGCATGAGTCCTCCGGAACTGGTGAACCACGCGAACTAGGCGTATGCAGGCTGACGCGGGCCCTTCGATACCCGAGGCGTGGGTGGGCGGATGAGCCGCCTATCTATGTGCAGGGGGAATACGAGATTTCGCGATTGGTCTAATGCGGCTTGCAGCTCTCCGGGTTCGAGCGTTAGGAGAACGCACCCGCGCTCCTTGTCGTAGCCCACGGAGACGACGTCAACGTAGATGCCGGCAATGCCTACTGCGACGGTGTCGTTGTCGTACCGGCTTGCCAGGGTGATGAGGTCATTGCGCTGCATTGGAGGACGTGCCTCTCGTTCGCCGGTCGGGCATTGGGTGTTGGCGTGCGGGCAGCAGAGCCGCCGCTCGGAGGTAAATCTCAATCGGCCGCCATTCCGAACCGCAGCGCGTCGGGACGCCGGGGGCGTATTCCACGGCAGCGAACCACCACGGCTCGCCGCGATACTTCACCAGTGACTTGACGGCGACGACTCGGACCATGATTGGGCCAAGGCCGTATCGATAGTCATCCTCGGAGAGTGCATATACCGCGCCGGGTTGCGGCGGGGTTCGGCTGCCGCTTTTCACCTTCACATCTTTCGGATCGCATCGCGGAGGCGTTCGAGATCAAACACGCTCAGGCCCGGAGCATCGTCACACCATTCACCGTCGGTGCATCGAACCTTCGCTCGGCCCACGTACCGAGCTGGCGCGTCGACTGGCAGCTCTGCCCCTGGTATTCGCTGGGGCAGCGTTGGGGTGCGAGGCATGTCCAGACTTCCTCTGAAAGAGTCATGAAGGGCGATGGGTTGCTGCGGCTGCTGCGGAGACGACCGTTTCCAACTCCCGGGCCAACGTGCTCGGCAGGTGCGGCCAGGCCGCGGTCGCCGGGCGGTCCTGTATCTCGCGGAGCCTCAACTCAAGGCACGGCCACGGCAGTCCGCACGTGCAGCGAGCGCGGCGAAGCCCCCAACGCGGCTGTCGCCGGTGCATAGGATCACCCCCAAGGCGGAAGCAGGCACGAGACATCGATTGACATCTACGAATTTGTGGCTGGGCCCAACGCTTGCCCTTGCACAATCAGGATGCTGTGGAGCGGCCCGGAACGGAGTACCACGGATGGAGAGAATTTTCCCCAGGCTGTGATGTGCCCTGAGCTGGGGAAACGGTCCGCAAGGAAGCGGCAACTCACCACTTTGATTGGTCCAAGGCTCCCGACGAGTCCTGTCCTAGCGCAGACCGGGCGGCAATAATCGGTGACAGCCAACAAGTCTGAAAGTGAGTGAGGCGAGTGTCGCGCACAACAGGGACCAAGGCTGAACGCGACGACGTTCGGCTTGCCCTCGGTGGGTTCGGCGCCAGCGTCGGCGTGGTCGCGGCCGAGTTGCAGCGCCGGTTCGGTCTACGGCCGCGGGAAGCATTTCGCCAGGCGCACGACTGGACCCAAGATCAAGCTGCGTCGAAGCTCAACGCTCTCGGGACTGAACTGGCTGCGTTCACGGGTGCTCGCATCAGCGACTACGAGAGGTGGCCGTTCGGCGGTCGCCGGCCTTCCGTGGCGGTACTCTCCACACTGGCTGACGTATACGAAACCAGCACATCCTCGCTCGTAGACCTGGACGATCTTGCCAACATGCCCCCTGGGGATAGAGCCGTCCTCGGCCCATCTCTCAAGGCGCACCGTCCCGCCGCACCTGGCCCGGCTCGTGAGGTTGACCATGGGCGTGAACGGCCCCAGGGCATACCGTTGAGCCAGCGGGTAAGGCTGGAGAACGAGACGGATCTGGTGATCGCAGTGACCGAACGGGTCCAAGACTTCGGTTCGTGGAGCGAGTCCACGAACGTGGGTCCCACGACGCTGGACGACATCGCCGCCTCTACCCGTCGCATCGCTCGGGACTATCTCAGCCAGCCGCCGCTAGCCGTCTATGGCCGCGCCGGTGCTCTGGCCGATCGCGTGTTCTGGCTCCTGCAAACGGGGCACCAACCGCTTGAACAAAGCCGTGAACTCTACCGTTGGGCCGGGTACCTGTGCTCGCTTCTCGCGTGGATGGCAGGCGATCTGGGACATCCTGCCGCAGCCGAGTCGCAGATACGGATCGCGTGGACATGCGCAGAGCCAGCAGCGGACCCGACGCTACGGGCGTGGGTGCAATCCACGATGAGCAAGATTTACCTGTGGGACCAGCGGTATGAGGAAGCTGCATCGGCCGCAGCACGTGGCTTCGAGTACGCACCGCAAGGAACAGCAGCAATCATGCTTGCTTGCCAGGAAGCTGACGCATGGGCAGAGATCGGTGCCGGTGATCTCGCTGAAGCCGCATTGAGGAAAGCAGAAGAAGCTCGCCAACACGCCAGCCAGGATGTCGTCGGTGGCCTATTCGCCTGCAACCCGCTTCGGCAGCACAACTATGCTGGTGCAGTTCAATTACGCATCGGCAATTCAGCCGACGCCATCGACCATGCCAACGCCGCACTGTCCGCGGCAGATAGCGAAGCCGCGCCTGCATACGGCACCGTGGCGCAGGTGCGGATTTGGGCGGCAACCGCCCATCTAAAGTCGGCATCAGATCAGCTCATCGGCCCAAATGGAGTCGAGGGTGCCGCAGAAATTTTGGGGCCAGTACTTGCCTTGCCCCCAGAACAACGGTTGGACACGGTCGTGAGGCGACTACGCGGCGTCGGACGACTGTTGGGATCTAATCCTTCACTGCGGGGCAGCCTGCCAGCGAAGAGTTTGCACTCGGAGATCAGCAGTTTCTGCCTAACGGGCAGTACTCCTCAACTACCCGCCTAAGTCACAAGAGGATGTTTCATGACCAATGTGAACGCCGATAGCGTGAAAGATCACTGGTATTGGCGACCGGGCTGGCACGTCGGCGCGCGCTTCTATACATGGCATATCACGTTTAGTGGTCAGTCCGAGGTCATCCGACTGGCAAAGGGTTACCGCGATGTTCTTGATCAGCAGTCAATACTCGACGTCGTGCCCGACGAGTGGCTGCACCTGACGATGCAGGGCATTGGATTCGTTAACGAAGTCTCCACGGAGGACGTCGATTCAATTGTCGCCCAAGCGCGTCAGCGCTGCGCGAACCTGGCGCCGATGAAACTGCGCATCGGACGGCCGCACGTCGATCCTGAGTCGATACAGATTGCGATTGAACCAGCCGGGCCGGTGCGGGCACTCCGTCAGGAGATAAGATCTTCAATTGGCGAAGTTTGGGGCTTCGATCGCATACCTGAACCGGCGGAGCCATATAATCCACACATGAGCCTGGCATACATCAACGCCAAGGGGCCCGCGGCGCCATTGGTTAAGGCGCTTGAGGAGGTGTCGGCATTGTCTGCCGAGGTGAGAATATCTTCATGTCAGCTAATTGTCCTCAATCGCGACAACGGCATGTACGTCTGGGAACCGTATGCAACCGTTGCGTTAGGTGAATCAAGCCCCTAGCGGATAGACAAATGTCGCCCCCTTCACCGTGTCGGTGGAGGGGGCGACTTTGTCTCATGCTGTTTGTTGCGCTTCGTCCGAGGATTCGCCGTTCAGGACACCCACGATTCGGCCGACGCCTTCGGTCAAGAGGACCGAGATCCGCGGCTGGGACACCTCCTGCCGGCGGGCGATCTGCTTCTCGGGCCAGTCGAGGCCGTATCGCAGGAAGAGGGCGCGTCGCTGGCCGGTGGTGAGCGGAGCACCGCGCCAGCCGGCCTTGATGTCGGCGAGGTGGGCGTACAGGGTGCCTGCGTGGGCTGGGTCGGTCGGGGCGCGGGGCATGTCGGGGTCGGGCATGGTCGGGTTGTCGAGCCCGTACGCGTACTGCGAATCCCAGACGGCCGGTAGCAACCATTCCACGAGGCGCCGGTCGTAGTTGCTCACGCTGCCTCCGTAACACGGTCGAGGGTGATGGTGCGGTTCCTGCGGTACGCCTCGGGTCGGACTGCGTCGACCAGGCGGTGTCGCAGCCAGGTGAAGACCAGGCCGCGGTTGTCGCTGTCGTAGTGCCCGCGGATCAGCTCCGCGTTGCTGGCGCAGAGGATCAGTGCGTCCTGGTAGAGGTCTTCGACGTCGGTGATGCCGCGGTATTCGCTGGCGACGCTGTGTGCGGCCCTGACGGCGATGTCGCGGATGCCGATGAGTTCCAGGACGGTCCAGTCGGCGGTCACCGGATGACCTCCTTGATGTTGGTGTGGCCGTCCTTGGTGACGGCGACGATCAGGCCGGGTGCTGCGGTGGTGCCGGTGGCGTGGCGCCACCAGGTGGATTCGGATTCCAGGGCCGGCGTTTGGATGAAGGTCCGCGCGCTGTCGGTGTCGATGTGTTCGTGGTGCAGGTGTCCGGCGACGAGCAGGTCAGCGCGGTGCATGGCGCTGGTGGTGTTGAAGGCTTGGCCCTTCCACCAGTCGAAGTGTTTGCCGGGTCGCCACTGGTGCCCGTGGGCGTGTGCGATGACGGTTCCCGCGACGTCGAGGACGACGGTCAGCTCGTCGGTCTCCGGAACGAAGAAGTCGACGTGGCTGAACGCGGCCGGGTTGAGCTGGACGGCGTCATGGACGGCGATCAGGGATTCGGTGTCGTGGGAGTCGTCGTAGCGGGTGATGCCGCGTCCGGCGATGCGGACGGCTTCGCCGTGGTTGCCCGGCACGGCCGCCATGGTCAGCCGGGTGGCCAGCGGGGCGAACGTCGTCAGGGCGTGCAGCATGACCCGGCGGGTCAGGCGGATCTGCTCCGACAAGGTCAAGCCCGTGCGCCATGTGTTGGCCGCGCCCTGGGAGTTGAAGCCCTCCACGTGGTCACCGAGCCAGCCCACGTGAACGTGGCCGATGTCGAACCGCTGCCGGTACGTGGCGAGCAGATCGGCGGCCCGGTTGAGTCCGGTGATCGTGCGGCGCAGAGTGCCAGCCACCCCATCGCCATCGACCTTTCCGAACTGCATGTCGCCCAGGAGCACGAGGTATCCGTGATCGCCGTCGGGACGGTCTAGGGCCGGCGTGTGGCGGCCGATCTCGCTGATCAGATCGTCCAGGTCGGGCAGCCTTACCGGCTCGCCGCGATGGGCGAAGGACCAGCGAGCGCTGACGCCAGTGGCGCCGCCGGGCATCGTCCACTGCGAGGATCGGTAGCCCGTCGGGATCCACTGCTCCGGGTCCAAGCCGCGTTCCCGCAATACCTCTGCGGCGGCGTCGTCGGTGACCTGCGGCGCCGGGCCGCGCAGGGTGACCGAGGCGGTGTCGCCGGTGACGTCGATGCGGCGGGTGAGCGCCGGGTCCTTCGCGTCGCCGGTGGCGCGGCCGACGGGCTTGGCGAGCAGTTCGGCGACGAGGGCGTCACTCATCGGTCACGCTCCTGTCTGGGGTGAGAGTGCGGCGGTAGGTGCGGATCGTGGACGCCGACACCGGCGTGCCGTTGCGGGTTAGCCAGTCGGCGAGGTAGTCGGCACTGGTCCCGCCCACCAGGTGCGGCAGGAATGCCGCCCGCATGTCGGTATTCATTGCGGTCCAGGCATCGCGCAGTTTCGGGCCGGGGGTGCCCGGCAGGTCGGGGGTCATGGGCGGCTCGCTGAGGTGATGAGGTCGTGCAGCGCTTGCGCCCCGCCGGCCTGGTAGGTCTCGGTGACGTCGCCGTCGCGCAGCCGCACGGGCTTGGCGGTGCGCAATGCCCGGGTGACCCGGTTCGCCAGCTCGGCGCCTGCCTCGTCCGGGTCGGCCCACACCCACACCCGGTTGAAGCCCGCGAACAGGCGCCGATAGTGCGCTCGCCACGCGTTGCTGCCGGACACCGCGACGGCGGGCAGGCCGACGCGGTTGAGGATGATCGCGTCCAGCTCGCCTTCGCAGAGGTGGATCTCGTCGTCGGCCCGTGCGATGGCGGCGACGTTGAACAGGCGGCCTGGCTCGTCGGTCACGGCCATGTACTTGCCGTGGCCGTAGTCGCGGTGGTCGTGGGCTTGCAGGCAGCGGAACCGCAGCGATAGCGGCTGGCGCTCGGGGCCGAGGTAGGGGATGGCGAGGAAGCCGGCGAACTTGGCGTGGCCGGGGGCGGGGTCAGCGGCGACGCCAAGCCGGAACGTAGCGGCTGTCTCGCGGTCGATCCCGCGTGCCAGCAGGTAGCGTGCGGCGTCGGCCGTAACGGCTGCCTGATAGCTCGCTGTCGCTTCCTCCAGTGCTTCGCGCTGCGAGGTTGAGAGAGGTTGCAAGGGCTCGTGCTCGGGCAAATCCGATGCCCTCCTTCTCCATGATCAGTTGGTAGGCGTCGCCGCCCTTGCCGCATGAGTGGCAGTGCCACACCTCGCGTTCCAGTTGCAGAGACAGCGACGGCGTGCGGTCGTCGTGCAGCGGGCAGTGGGTCATCTGCGACACCCGGTCGGGCCTGTACGGCACGTCGTAGTGGTCGAGTACGGCGGTCAAGGTGGGGCGGGGATCGGTCATCCGCTGCGCATCACCCGGCTCACCGCGGCCACCGGATCGAGCAGGAACAGCCGGGTGACCTCGTCCCCGAGGGCTCGATGGTGGCGCTGGACGTCGCCGTGGCGAGCCTTGCGTCGTTGCCGGAAGCGAGTCATCACGCCTCCAACCCGAAGTAGTCGCGCAGCGTGGTCAGCACGTAGGCGTCGCGCCAGTTCGCGTTACGGCGCTTGACGACGGCGATGCCGGCCACATCGGTCAGGGACAGGCCACGGTGGAACGCGAAGTGCGCCGCCTCCACGCTGGCCTGCTCGGCGAAGGCCGCCGGGTGCAGTACGCCGGCCTTGGCCTCGATGACCACGAACCGGCGCCGCAGCACCGTGTCCTCGGGCCGCAGGCGTACGACGTGATCGCCTTCGTCCTCGGCGCCGGTCAGCGCCAGGCGCTCGATGTCCAGGCCCGCGCCGCGCAGACCGTCTCGGAGGTCGGCTTGCCAGCGTGAGCCGGCTCGGCGGTTACGGGCGTTGCGCGAAGCAACGTCAGTCACGTGCTCCCCCTTTCTCAAGTGAGCTGCACCTGCGGTGCGCGGAAGTACGGCCGCGCGTGGAACCGGGTCCGCTCGGGCTCGCAGTACAGGAGCGCGAAACTGCGCGCCGTCGGATCGGACGGACCCATGCGCTGCTTGATGACAGCGACGCGGTACTCCAGCGAGGACGGGTCCAACGCCACCGACAGCGACAGCTCCGGCTTCTCCGACAGGCCGCCTTTGACCTGATCCCTGCTCGGCGGGGACCACGGGTCGCTCTTGGCTTCCCAGCTCTTGTCTGAGGCGTGGTGCAGGATGATCACGGTGGCGCCCGTGTTGCGGGCCAGCTCGGTGACGCCGGACATCACTGCCATCTGTTCCGTGTAGTCGGTTTCGGCGTTCTCGAAGTCCATGAGGTTGTCCAGCACGATCACTTGCGGGTAGGCGTCCCACAGCTCGACGTACGCCTCCAGCTCCTCATCGAGTGCCGGCCAGGTGATCGGGGCTCCGAAGCTGAACGTGAGGCGGCTGTGGGACAACGCGTCGAGGTAGCGCGCACGGGTTGTGCCTCCTTGTTTCATGCCGGCCTCCACCTGTTCGGTGGTGTCGCCCGTTGCCATGGAGGCCAGGCGGGTGGAGGCGGTGAACGGGCTCATGTCGGCGCTGAAGTACAGCGTCGGAAGATTCATGGATGCCGCCCAGAACAGGGCGAAGCCGCTCTTCTGCGTGCCGCTTCGTCCGGCGATCATGATCACTTCGCCGTGCCGGGGCCGGCATCCGCGGCGATACAACGCCTCGAATGCCGGCACCCGGGGCAGCTCGCGGCCGGACTCGGCGTGCAGGCGAAGCGACCGGCGAGGGGTCAACACCTGCGGGCGCCTCTCAGTCGAAGGACGGCATGTCGCCCGACGACAGCGCGGCGGTCACGGCGGCCTCACGCTGCTCGTAGAACGCGGCCACGGCGGCCTCGATAGACGGCTCGACGTCGCGGAACGCGAAACCGGAGCCACGGCGTGTGGGCACGCGGCGCACCACAGCAACCATCGGGGTGCCGATCAGCCGCTCCAGGGTGGACGTGAGCATGCCGTGCACCACTTTGGCGCCCTTGATGACCTCGCTGGGAGTGCCCCGGTCCAGCGACTCGGCGGTAGCGAAAATCGTTACGTCCGCGGTGACCTCGTCGCGCAGGGTTGTTTCGCCCTGGTAGGTGTTCGGAACACCCTTGTCGATCTTCGTCGGTTCGATGAGCAGCGCCACGTCGGTCATGTGGTCGCCTGGCTTGAAAATGGTGCCGCCGGAGAACTCCGAGGGCTTGGCAAACGGGGACGTCAGGGGAATCTCCTCCTACAAACTTTACACAATGGGGTGTGGGTTTCAGCGGCCTACGTGAGTGCTCGGCCTCGCGCCTTCCAGGCGGCCGTGACGCTGGGGTCGGCGAAAGCTGCCTGGTTCTCCGCCCACAGCCGCTGAAGGGTCTTCACGTCCGCGGCCTGCTCGATGAGGGCGATCAGCGGATGCTGCTGAGGCTCGGCGGTGACAGGCGGGGTGGTCAGCCCGGCCGCGGGCTCGGTGGCGGGGTGTGGCTGCTGGGCCTGCGTCCATGGGTCGCGTTCTGCGGCCTGCCGCGGTGTCGCTGAGGTCTCGGGGCCGGAGGCGATGACGATGCCGCCGAGAGTGCCGGCGATGGCGCCCACGGCGCGTGCCGTGGTGGTGGCGTTGACGACCAGATCCGACAGTGTCACCCCCACAACATTTTCACGTTCGAGGCCGAAGAACGCCACGAGGCTGGCGCGCACCTGGTTAACGTCGCCGCGGAACGTCGCGGTCGTGCCCGTAGGGCTCTGGTACGGGATGGTTACGGTGATGTTCGGTCCGGTCAGGCTGATGTCGGCCTCCACGCGTTTGTCCCTCCATGATCGCTCGCTTACAAACTTTACACGTTGAGCCCGGAGGCGACAACCTCTTTGATCGTTGCGGTCGGATCGAACTGCTTCAGCACCGACTTGCGGGACCGCATGGCGCGTACCTGCCGCGCGACCTGGACGGCGTCCCAGCCGAGGGCGAGGTCGATCCAGTGCACGGTGCAGATCGCCGATCCGGGCGTCAGGTGGATGATCAGGCCCCAGTGCGGATTGACCTGGGGCAGCGGTGAGCGTGCCCCGGTGGTGTGGTCGTAGAACTGCCCACGGCTGTAGACCGCGAGCTGCATCGCGAACTTCAGGGTGCCGTGCTGTAGTGATCCGGTCTTCAGGTCGGTGATCAGGTTTCCGGTGAGGTAGTCGCCGTCGGGGCCGGGGCCGTCGTAGTAGCTGATGCGGTCCGGGGTGCCCGCAACGCGTAGGTCATCGACCACGACAAGCCGCTCCACGTGGATCACGTCGAGGTGCACCGTGGCGAGCTTGTACGCGGCCATGTCGGCAACGTCGGCCGCGGAGTGTGCCGGCAATGGTTCGCCTCGGTCGACGTACTCCGACAGGGTGTGCAGGTGCGTGCCGTGATCGCGTCGGCTCGCACTTCCCGCGGCGTTGGCTGCCCGCTCCGCGAGCGCGTTGAGCGGCTGCTTGTGCTGCGGGTCTGCGGGGTCGAGGCTTCGGGCCTGGGCGAGTAGATCCGGGCTTCGCGCGGCACCAGCAAGGACCATGCGCTTGGACCAGGCCGTCAACTGCGTCTTGTCCTCCATGCAGTCCACGAACGTGGTGCATCGGGTGTATGGAACAGGACGATCGTTACCTGGCACTTGAACGAGGGGGCGGCCTCGTCCGTCTCGGGGCACGGATGAGGTGTCGCGGTCTGATCCGGGGTGGACTGTGCTCGGCTGGCTGAGCATGACCATGAAGCGAGGATGCCTCCACGTCTGTAGGAGTGCGACCGCATCGCTGTGCCGGCTGGCGGAGGGTCGGGGTTGTCGGACTCCGCGCGAGCGCCGCCCTGGCAACGATTCCACAGGTGACGGGCGTGACGGCCCTGCCGGGCCGGTGCGGTCGGCACGGATGTCTGGGCAGCGCAGTCGGCCTCCGGGTACTCCCAAGGATCGTGGGCGAACGCATCGGCGGGCGTCAGCCAGAACCGAAGGGTGCCGTTGTCAAGAATGGACGGAGGCGTTTCGCCTTCCATCGATTCCAGGCCGCGTTGGTGGGCCTGGTCGAACATTGCCGCCAGGCCCTCGGCGGTGTAGCCGGGCGCGGCGTCGATGTAGAACTCGAAACTGTACGGATCTTCGTACAGGCAAACCAAGTCGGCCTGGACCACGTGCGGTTCGGAGTTCCCCCGTGCGTCATCGAACGGCTGGTGCATACCGTCTTGGCACCCCCCGGAGTCCCTGCGAGCGCCGTGCTCGCAATTGAAGCATCGGAATTTATCTGTCGTTGTCAAGGAAGGGGAGCCTGATCTGTCCACAAGGGACTAAGGTCGGCTGGGAGCGCGGCTTCCCCCCGCTTGCTAGATCACCCTACCGATTGGTACGGCTAGTGTCTGCCAGCGAAGGCGGGTTGTTACCGGGTGTTCGAACACGCCGACCTGGCCGAGTGCCGACCGGCTCGACTGTCCACCGTGGCCACCGATCACGCACAGTGGCGAGGGTCAGGACGGCGTTGCCTGTCGCTTGCCAGTGGCTCGCTGCGGAGCGCGAATGATGTCAGTGTCGCGCGCCTCGCGCGGAATGTAGAAGAGCCCCTCTTTTGTTTCGGGGTCGTAATGAAGGACCAGATTCTCGTGGTCGAGCCATTCCAGCCACTTGGTGAGCGCCGCCAGATCCTGCGGGCGGAGTTCTTTTCCTTCACGGCGACGCGCTTCCATGCGCAATAGATGGACCGCGTATTCGCCGCGATGCTCCTCGTTGAGGCGCCAGGGAATGAGGGCGTCGTTCTGCGTGGTCCGCCGGTCAAGGGCGAGGCGCCGACGCACGTTGCCCCACATGCTCGGGTTCGTCTGGATGTCGTACTTGCGCAGGTACTCGTCGACCATCCATTGGTAGGTGCGACCCTCGTCCATCCAGGTCTTCACCTCTTCCATGTTGACGATCTTGGTCTTGGCGACCATCGCACCCCTCCACGCGCTCCATTTGACCAGGTCAAGCCAGGACTCTGCCGTCCAACGAGCCCGCCGGCTAGCGGCGAATCACACTGCCGACCAGACCTGCGTGGGGTCATCTCGGACCACGCAGGTGGGTCAGAGTTGTCCAGCGTTATGCCGCACAACTAACGTGTAAGTGTAGTGAAGCCTACGTGATGCGGGCTGGTCAAGGCTTGCCCGGGTACGCGGATTCACCACTCTCACTACAGAGCAAGGGGAGCGTGGATGCAAGCGGTGGCGGCGGTATGTGGGGTATGCCAGGACGCATCTCGACCCGCGAAGACGTACACCGTCATGTGTGGGGCTCGGTCCGCGACCGTATCGCTATGCGCCGAACACGGTGCGCCACTCGAACACCTGTTCGAGTTAGGTGTCGAGTTGGTTAAGAAAGGAAACAGAACACCTGCGCCTGCGCGCAAGCGGCGCCGATCACGCACCCGTGTCGTCACTTTGCAGGAGATCGAAGCGCTGAAACGCCGAGAGGCCGGCGAATGAACGCGGCGACAGAAGCGCGCCGGATGCCGCGTTCAAGCAGCGCTACTCGGTGTCGGAGGCGCCGAGATCATCACTGTCAGTGAGTGGGCTGCCGGTCGAGAGCCATGGAAGGTAGGTGTCGATCCAGCCGGTCACGGCCGGAAGTGCCATGAGTCGTGTGATGAGTGTCGCTCCCGCAGTGACGGCGCCAGCAACGGCCACATAGGCCGCGTAGTGACTGGCGGACAGGTGCTCATGCAGCACAGCGGAGGCGACGGGGATGGCGACGAGCAGGACGCTCGCCGCCGAGATGGCCGCCTGGAAGGCGGTGCGGAGGGTGCGCCGCCGCGCGTCGGCGCGGCCCGGTGACTGTCCCTTGTCGGACACGAATACATTCTCCTATTTGCTTGCACTACAGGGCTTTCGCTCCACCGCGGAGCGTGGTTAGCTGGCAACGCACGGTCGGACGGCTTCCCCCGTGGCCGCCCGACCGTGCTATGTGTGACGCGACTACATCTTGTTGATCTCGGTCCAGGTGCGCCGGCCGGCGATGCCGTCCACGGCGATGCCACGCAGCTTCTGGTACCAGCGCACCCGCGCCTCGGTGGCCGGGCCGAAGTCGCCATCGACCGGCGAGCCGATCATCGCCTGGAGAAACTTCACGTGCTCGCCTGCGGAGCCGCGCCGCAGCTCGGGCCGGTATGCGCCCTTGCACCACGTGCCCTTCGGCGCCGGCGGCTTCGGCTTGGCGCCGGTGCGCTTGAGCCAGGCGTCCAACGACTCGCCCTTGAGCACGCTCAGCAGGGCGTCCTTGTTGGCCCGGCTGGTCACACGCTCGCGGCTCTCGGAGAAGTGGATGTGCCACAGGTGGGAGTCGTCGCTGGTGATGTCGCGGTCGTAGCGGCAGTCCCAGCCTTCGACGTGCCGGTCCTTGTCGGCCTGGCCGTAGATGTCACGCCAGCCATCGAGGCGGGGATCGCGCTTGTCCCTGCCGGACGCGATGATCCGGCTCATGTACTTCGCGATGGTGCGGTAGTCGCCGCGCTGCGCGCTCTTGAACGTCCAGTCCAGCGCCGCCGCCTTGTCTGCCGGACCGCGCTTGTCGACCGCATCACGGACGGAGTAGTTGTTAGCGGCGTTACCCGCCCGCGTGTTGTGGTAGCCGGGCTTGCGCGCGTAGATGCCGCCCAGCTCGGTGTCGCGGGGTTCGAGGGCGTGCAGCTGCTCCCACAGCCACCACATGGCGTCGGTGATGCGGGCCGGGTTCGGGTTCGGGGCCACGGTGGGGTGCCTCCAGAGATGAGGAAGGCCCCGCCTTCACGCGGAAGGCAGGGCCGTGGGTGGTCGGTGTGGGGTGGTTAGCGCTCGCGGGTCGTCAGCGCGTCCAGGCGCCGCTCCACGGCGAGGCGTTCCGCGCGTTCGTGGCGCAGCTCAGCGCGAAGGCCGCCGATGTCGCGGGCGTGCTCGCGCAAGAGCTGGTCGTGGCGGTCCTGGCCGTCGAGGAGCTGGTCGACTCCAGCGATGACCTTGTCGAGGTCGTCGCGCAAATTGGTGCCGTGGGCGTTGTGCACCTGCTCCTGTACGGCGCCGAGGGCTTTGTGTTGGCGGCGCAGCAGCTCGACCACGACACCGATGAGGGCGACCAGGACGGTGCCGAGCGTGGTCACGAACGCGACCTGGACCGGGGCTTCAAGGGCCAGCGATGGCAGGGTTGGTCACCTCCACCCTGTGCCGTTGCCGACCTTGACCGTGGCGAGCACCCATTGCGTGCCGGTGCCGACGTAGATCAGTGCGGGCACCCAGGCGGTGCCGTTGCCGATCCGGACGCCGGACAGCGTGGTGAAGCTCCTGACCGCCGACCAGGCGCCCGCGCCGTACGCGGTCACCGCGCGGACCCGGACGTAGTAGGTCGTGCCCGGCAGCAGGCCGGTCAGGGTCGCGGGCGAGGCGGACCTGCTAATGGTGGTGGCGCCGTCGGTGAAGCCGGCATCCTTGGCCGTCTGCACGTGGTGGCCGGTGATGGTCTCGCCGCCGTCGTCGCTCGGCGCGGCCCAGGCGAGGGTGGCGGACTGCGGGCCGATCCCGGTGATGGCGCCGAGCGTTGGAGCGCTGGCCGCGGTCGACTGGGTCTCGAATTGGCGGGCCGCGGACCAGGCGGACCAGCCGACGCTGTTCTTCGCCTGGATGCGGACGTAGAGGGTGGTCCCCTTGGGCAGGCCGGACAGGGCGCGGCTGTTGGCCCAGCCCGTGCTCCAGGTCGTCACGAGGCTGGTGAACGCGGAGTTGCGCGAGACCTGTCCGTTCACGTTGGTCAGCGAGGCGCCGTTGCTCGCGGGGGTCGACCATGTTGCGGTGGCGGTGGTCGAGCCGATGGAACCGACAGTCGGCGCGCCTGGCGTTGACGGCGCGCTGGCGGGCCGCCGGGGCAGGGTGATCGACCGAGAGTGAGTCGGCTTCGCACCGTTGTACGCGCCGGACAGGCTGGCCGAGTAGCTGTAGGTCGGTCCGCCGTCGTAGTCGATCCCGGCCGAGAAGCTCTTGCTGTAGAGCAGCTTGCTCTCGCCGTCCTCCAGGGTGTTCGTGAAGGAGTCGGAGTCGCCGCTGGGGCCGGACAACGTCCAGGTCTGATTGTCGTCAAAGCGCCAGTCGTCGGAGACCTGGATGTAGAGCTTCACGGTGACGGTGACCGTGGTGCTTGATGCGCTCGGTGTGGTGGTGGTCAGGTCGATGCCGTACCGCAGGTGCCCGTCGTAGGAGCCCCACGTTGTTGCCACAGGCGATGCCTCCTTAGGCGGTCGGCTGAATCCAGATGCGGTTGGTCAGCGCAGTGACGCCCGGCTGAGTCGGGGAGACGATCAGCTCGTAGCCGCCCCACTGGGAGGCGTTGTCGGACTGCACGGAAGCCGTGCCCTGCCATTCGGTGCCGTTCCAGAACTCCCAGCGCGCGGTCGTGTTGTTGAATCCGATCTGGTACAGGCGCGACGATGAGGTCGGCCGGGTGGTGTTCGACCAGGCCCGCACGCGGGTGCCGGTGAACTGCCGGGAGTCGGTCACCATCGCCGCGTCGATCGTGGTGGCGTTGGCCTGGACGGTGACGTTGCCCAGGCTGATCTCGAAGATCCCGGCGTCGGTCTGCGTCAGGGACGGAGCGGAGCTGCTACCCGCCGTGCCCTGCAGCACCGCGAGCGTGCCGAGGTTGGTTGACGGGTTGATGCGCATCACCACGCGGTCCACGCGGGAGGATGTCCCCGCGGCCGGGATGGTGACGGTCTCGACGGCGGTCGACGTGACGAAGTGGCCGCGCAAGAAGGCGCTGCCCGGCTGGACCTGGACGGCCATGCCGCCGCCGTCGGATACCCGCAATCCGGTGCCGCCGATCGAATCGGCGACGCCGTTGTCCTGAAGCTCGCGCGCCCACTGGGAGAACTGCGCCTCGGTGGTGTCCTGATCATCGAACGGGAATGCGGTGATAGCCAAGGGAAGGTGCCTCCGGGCATGCGACACGCCCCGCGGCACGCGGCTACGGGGCGAGGGAAACGGGGGGTCAGGGCAACAGGCCCTGGGTGCGCCAACGCGGGCGATGCCGCTGCGCGGGGTCAGGTGGACTGCACGGCGATGTAGTCGAGTAGGCAGGGCAGCGGTGCGGTCCACGAGCTGTTGACCCTGATCCGGAACTGGTTGTTGGAGATCGGCAGAATTTCGGCCGTGGTGAAGATGGCGCTGCCGGTGCCGCCGCTCACCTCGTGAGCGTGCCCGGTGACGGTGTAGGCGCTGGTGGGGAAGGCGGCGCCGGGCAGGGTCACGATGAACGTGTTCCAGCCGGGTTGGGCTAGTCCGAGGCCGCGGTTACGCACGGAGATGATGGCGGGGGTGGTCGTGCTGCTGCGCTCGAGGGAGGAGACGCGGGTTTCGACGGTGCTGACCCGTTTGCTCAGTGCGGCCTGCGGGTCGAAGCCGGTCGCGTCGCCGAGGACCGCGCCGACGCGGAAGCCGTCGCTGTTGGCCTTGAGGACGAAACCGCTCACGGTGGTGGCCAGTTCCTGGCCCTCAACCACGACGGCCACCTTGTCGCCCATGCCCCAGGTGGTGCCGTAGGGCATCGCGGAGTCCTCCATCGGGACGACCTGCACCGCGAGGGTGCTGAATCCTGAATCGGCCAGCGCCTCGTCGCCGGCCTGTTCCAGCTCGGCCACAACGCCCGTGTTGCGCTGGTCGAGGAACTTCTCGATCCGGCGGCCCCATTCGACCTCCGCGGCTTGCGCCGCCGCGTTGGTGCGCAGTACGAACCGGCGGCGAACGCCCTCGTCTTGCCCGGCCACCAGCACGCGGGTCACGCCGGGTGGGCTGATGGCCACCTTGTGGCCGGCGAGGGTCGAGTTGGCGATGTCGAGCCGGATCAGGTCGGAGCGGTCGCGAACCTCGTACGTTTCGAAGATGATGCTCGTGCCGCGCTGCACCATGCGGAAGCCGAGGTTGCCGACGCTGGCCAGCTCGGCGAGCAGGTTGCCCAGCACCGGGAACCGCGCCGACTTGGCCGTCTGCGGGCCCCGTCCACCGTTAGCGCCCATCGCTATCTTGGCCAGCAGCGTGCCGGCGGGACGGCGCGCGATCGGAGCGGCCGGGCCGATGTTCGCATTAACGAACTGGTGCATCAATGTCTCGGCCGGGCCGGTGCGGACGTCGTTGGCGATGGTCTGCGTGGTCGGGTCGCCGTTGCTCGGCTGCGGGTACGCCAGGACGTCCGCGAGCAGGACCGTGTCGGTCACGCCCGAGATCGTGACCGTGCCGGCCGTGCCGGTCGCGGTCGCCTCGTTGCGCGGCTCCACCACGGGTCCGGTCATGAGGACGTCGTCGGGGCCGGTGATGATCAGCCCCGCCCCCGGGGTGCGCAGCGCGCCGGCGAGGGGGTGCTCCGCGGCGAGTCGTAGGGTCCATGTCCCTACGTTGTTGAAGACGTCCTGCACTTGGAGGTCGAGTTCCTCGGGGCGGATCTGTCCGATGCGGTGGAGGCCGCTGTCGCGGACCTCGACGGTGATGTCCGACAGCTTCACTTAGATGATCACCCGCTTTCGGGGCTGCCACGTGCATGTGATCGAGGAGCGGCCGGTCACCAGCGCCGCGCGCCTAATAGAGGTCGAGGCGTTCGCTGTGCCGGTCCAGCCGTAGACGCCACCCGCCTCGGAATCAGTTGTGGTGCCGTCGAAGTAGTCGCCGGTGTAGGCGCCGGGCATGACCGCCCAGTAGTCGATGTCCAGGTGGGAGTCGACGGTGGGGCTCGGGTTGGGCAGGGTGATGTACAGGCCGATGTCGCTGTTGTCGGAGCCGTCAACAGCCGCGGTGAAGGTGTGTCGGAACTTGGTCCATGCGTCCCCGATGCTGGGGGTATTGATGTTCGCCATGACCCAGGGAGCGCCGGTGGCCGGGGCGATGCGGATGGGCAGTGTGCCGGCGCTCCCACCGATCTGACGGAGTCGGATGAGCAGTGTGTAGGTCTGATCGGCGACGATGTCCGCGCGGGAGAGTGCGGTGGAGCGGGCGACCCGGTAGGAGGCCGTGCCGCTGTTCGCGGGCGTCGTCCAACGCGCGTACTGGGCTCCGGTCGTGCCGGCCAGCCCAGCGGTGATCTGCGCGCCGGTGGACACCGATGCGGCCAGGCCGGCGGTGTTCTCATGGTTCGGGTTCGTCACCAGGTTGGTCGCCAGCGCGGGGCCAGTTGCGGTCAGCGCGCCGGTCGACGTGTTCTCCAAGGAGGCGACCGCGACGCTCGTTCCCGGCGGTACCGGCCAGAACTTCGGCGCGGGAGCGAGCTGGCCGTACCTGTTGGCGCCGGTGCCGTCGGTCACGGTGGCGGTGCGGCAGTCGATGATCAGTTTCTCGTCGGCCGTGAGCGTGCCGGCCCAGCGCAGCGTCGCGCCGGAGGGCGAGCGGGCGACGAAGTTGGTGCCCGGCCCTTGCACGGTCCAGACCGGATAGGCCGGCGCGGTACCCGGGTTGGTCAGGCGGATCTCGCCGATGGCCTGGGACGCGGCGACCCTCATCCTGGTGAGCGGCCCGTTGAGCAGGCCGCGCCCCGAGCTGCTGTTCTGGATCTTCTCCGACGACGACACACTGTAGGTCCAGTACGGCGACCCGGCCCGCAGGGTGATGACCGTGGACAGGTCGCGCTCGCCGGTCGTGTCGGTGCCGTACCGCCAGCCGCCCCCGCCCTGCCAGGCGACGCTAGTCGACCAGTAGGTGCCGTCGTCCTGCACCCAGCGCAGCGTGCACTCGCCCGAGGCGAGCATCATCTCCAGGCGGGCGACCAGCTCCTGCAAGCGGGGCCGGTCCGCGGCGACCAGGTGCAGTGGCAGGTCGATGTTGCGCGAGCGCAGGCGCGAGCCGCGGTAGGTGGCGCCGTCGCCCGCGCCTTCGATCCACTGCGCCGATACCTCGGGGAACCCGAGCCCGGTCGCGCCGGCCGTGGCCTGCGCGCCGGTCCCGAAGTTCGCCACGTCATCGAGGTTGATCGTGTCCGTGCGGTTCGTGAGGACGAGATGCGGCATTACCAGCCCACCATCCTGGCCCGGCCCGTTGCGGCGAAGAGGTCTTCCTCGCTGCCGAGCGATGATCCCGGGGCCGCGTAGTAGTTGAGTACCTTGGTCACGCCCCCGGCGCTGGTCTCGGCGGCCAGCGCGCTGCTCACGTTGGCAGCGAGAGCCGACGCGTCGAAGGCGCGGACCTGCGGCGGGCTGACAGTCATCGACCCGATGTCCGCGGTGAGCCCGGACAGGGACTTGCGGACCGCGCCGTAGCGTGACTCCAGCCCGCGAATGAATCCATCGATGACGAGCTGACCTGCGTTGACAAGCAGCACCCTGTCCAGGGATTCGGGCCCCTTCCAGGCCGTGAGGCTGCTGGTGAGGTCGCCCAGCCTGCGCTCGACCGCGCCGAACATCGAGGTGATGCCATCGATGAACCCGGCGATGAGCTGTATGCCGGCGTTGACGAGAATCGAGGACAGGTTCCCGAGCGCGGCCCGCGCCCGCGATGGCAGCTCGCGCACCGTGTTCTCGGCGTCGGCCACGCCGTTGGCGAAGATGGATCGCAGGGTCGTCCAGGCCGCCGACGCCAGATTCGTGATCGTGTTCCACAGCCCGGAGAAGGTCGACCGGATGTTCGACCACGCCGCGGTTGCAGTGCTGGTGATCGCGGCGGTGACCGAAGACCAGGTGGAGCGCAGCCAGTTCCACACCGTGGCGGCCGTGTCTTGGACCGCGTGCCAGGCGTCCGACCAGGCTTGCCGGGCCTGGGCGGTGCTGTTGGCGACGGTGTTCTTGATGACGTCGAAGACGGCCACCAGGATCGCCTCGATGGCGCCCCACACCGCGCCGAACACTTCTTTGATCCCGGTCCACACCCGAGACCAGTCGCCCTGAAAGACGCCCGCGAAGATGTCCCAGACGCCCTGGATCAGCTTGACGGCGGCCGTGAAGATGTCGACGACCAGGTTGATCGCGACGATCAGGTTGTCGAGCAGCGTGTCCGCGAACATTTTGATCGCCGGGATCAGGTACGGCACGAGGAAGTCAACAACCGTCTTGATCATGTTCAGCAGCGGCATGAACGCCTCGGCCAGCCGCGCGATGGCGGCCTGGAACTGCGGCAGGTGCTCCGTGATCACCGGGGCGATCGCGGCGATGAGCGGCCCGACGATCGCTGAGACGATCTCCAGGATCTTCGCGATGACCGGCGTCAGCGCGGTGACGATGCCGCCGATGGCGGCGCCGAGCGCTTCGAGCAGCGGCCCGAGCACCGGCAGGACCGCGCTGGCCAGACTCGCGACCGGCGGGATGATCGCCGCGATCAGGCCCGCCAGCGGCCCGAGGAGCGAGGCCAGGGTCTCGACCGCGGAGACGAGCAGGTCACCGATCAGCGGGGCCAGGCCCTGCAACGCTGGCGCCGCCGCGGAGACAGCGCCGAGGAGCCCGTCGAACGCCCCGCCGGAGGCCACCTGCATGACCGCCTGGCCGAGCCGGGCGAACAGCGGAGCCACTTGCTGCAAAGCTGCCGCCAGGCCCTGCCCGAGGATGGTGACCACCTGGCCGAGCACGGGCGCCAGGGCCGTGACGGCGTTGGCCAGCAGGGTGAAGACCGTCGCCACGTTCGGGGCGAGCGCGGTCAGGAACGTGCCGAGCAGGCCACCGATCGCGCCGAGCGCCGCAGCGACCGGCCCGAACGCAGGCGCGAGGGCCTGCACCGCAGCGCCGATGCCCTCGAACAGCTTGACCAAGCCGCCCTGGAAGGCGGGCGAGGCGAGCGCGTCGGCGATGCTGGACAGCAGCGTGCCGATCGCCTGCCCAGCAACCGGCAGGACCGTCTGGAGGGTGCCAGCCAGCGAGGTGAAGAACCTCGTCAGCGCCGGGCCTGCCTGGCTGGTGATGTTGTCGATCGCCTGATGCGCTGCGGCGAACACCCCGACCAGGGAGCTTTGGAAGCTGGCGCTGTTGACCGTGTCCGCCACCGCGGCCAGACCGTCCGCGAGGGTCGCGAGGGTGGAGCCGCCTGCGGCGGTGGCCGCTTGCGCGATGCCGGCGAGGATGCGGCCGAGGTGGAGCACGACGCGGCCGAGGTCGGTGAACGCCGTGATCGCCGTGTCGATCCACGCCTGGAGCCGGCCGTCGCCCGCGGCTGCGGACAACCACGCCTCGAAGCTGTCGGTGATGTCGACGAACCACCGGGCGAGGCGGGGCAGGTAGCCGGCGCCAGTCTCGCCGAGGATCTTGATGATGGAGGCCAGGTCGCCGGTTGCCTGGGACGCGATGGTGATGCTGGCGCTCAGGTCGGCGAACATGGAGCGCAGGGCGCCGGCGAACACGTCGGTCAGCGCCGTCGCGAGCTGCCCGAAGAAGCCACCCAGCTCGGTCGACACCTGCCGCATACCGGCCGCGAACTGCGGCAGCAGGGTGTCCACGAGCGTGCGGATGGGCTTGTTGGCCGCCGACCAGAAGTCGCCCGACATCTGGTCGGCGAGGGTGGAAAGCTGCGCCTTGACCTCGGGAAGGACCCGATTGAAGTCCTTGAAGGCCACGACGGTCGCACCGACGCCGAGCGCCAGCCCGCCCAGAATGCCGGGCAACGTCAGGGCAGCCGGCGCGATCGAGGCCAGCGACGCGGACAGCGACGCCAGGCTGGAAGCCGAAGCAATCCCGGTCGCGCCGAGCCCCGCAACCGCCAGGGCAAGCGACGCGATCTTGGGTGCCATCCGGTCCAGGTTCGAGAAGGCGTCCCACAGCCTGTTGAGCAGGTCGCCGATGACACGCACTCCGGAAATCGCCGTCAGCGCGGTGCCCGCCGCGACCGCGGCCTTGCTGTCGACCAGGGGAATGAGCGAGACCACGCGATCCCGGGTCAGGACCGCGAGGCGCGCGACCGCCGACAGCCAGCTCGGTTCGGAGACCTCAACCTCGATCTCAGACCTGACCTTGTCGATCTTGTCCCGTAGGTCGGCGATCTTCCGCTCGACTTCGCGGCGCTGGCGGTCGTTCAGCTCGGGCGTGATCTGGGCACGTAGGTCGTTGATCTGCTCGACGTACGTTTCGATGCGCCGGTACCCGGCCGCCATCTGCGCGGTGTCCAACTCGGGCTTGACCCGAATACCGTCGAGGATTGACGCGATCTCCTGCCGTACACGCCGGTAGTCGGCATTGTCAGTGGCCAGCTTGACCGTGATCTGCTTCTGGAGCTGTTCCTCCATCAGCTCGCGGGCTGCCGTCAGGTCCGCCTCGTTCAGGTTCACGTCCAGATCGATCTCACCGATCTTGTCCATCTCACGATCAATCTGGTCGAGGGCGCGTTCCAGCGAGCGGACACTGGTCGGGTCGACCTTCAGCTCGATCTTGGCAACCTTGGCGAGCTGCTCGGTCAGCAGTTCCTTCGCCGCGGTCAGCGAGCCGCGGTCCAGGTCAACGGAGAGCTGGGTCTCATCGATCTTGTCCAACTCGCGCTGGACCCGGCCGACCGCGGCCCGCACGCTCGACTCGTTGTCCAGGCTGACCGCGACGGTCACGTCCTTGAGCGCGCGTTCGATGTCGCGCTGAGCCTGCGCGGCCTGCCGGCCCAGCCCGGCCGTCTTCAGTTTGATGTCGACGTTCAGCTCACTGAGCTGCTTCTCGATCCGGTCGAGGTCTCGCTGAGCGGCGGCCCGGAAGTCCGAGGTATCGGGCATCACCTTGACCGCGATCCGGCCAATGATCGTGCCTGTCATACGCGCCCCCTACCGTCGTGTGAGCCGCGTGTAGAGGTCGGCGACCGTGACCGGCTTCTGCTGCTCGGCCCGGCTCGCCGTGGCCTTGGGGCGCGGCCACGCCGGCAGGGCGGGCGCCTTGCCTTTGGCCCAGTTGCCGGTCGCCCTCGTGTTCTGGTTCAGCGCGTCGTAAAGGTCGGCGATCAGGTGCCGGTCGACACCCCAGCCGAAGTGCTCCCTACCGCCCGCCGCGAGAGCGGCGGTCAGGGAGGTGTCGGGGAGCCTCTGCGCGAGCGCGAGGACCAGGCGGGGGGCTGGCCCGTCTCCTGCGATCACTCGGGTCAGGTCGACGCCGTAGTGGTGAAGCAGGTCGGGGTACAGCCCGTCGCCGTAGTCATCGATCAGTCGCGCGAGGCCGAGGCTTCCCCCGCCTGCGTCCCCTCGGTGTAGGCGGTGAAGATTTCGGCGAGCACGGCGAGGTCACCGCCGATCGCGGCGAGCAGCCGCTTGGCCTTGGCCGGCGTCTCGGCGACCAGGGTCAGCGCCTCGGACAGCAGCTCCTCCTGGTCCGCGTCATCCGCACGCAGCTTCTCCTGCGTGGCGAGCAGCGCGGTCCGGTTGGCCTTGGCCATCCGCAGCGGGTTGAGCAGCCTGACCACCGTGCCATCACCAAGGTCGATGTCGGTCGAGCCGTACTTCGCTTCGGCGGCGGCGCGAATGGTGTCGAGGGTGAGATTGGGCATGGGTGGCGGACCTCCACGGTCAAAGGGCATACGAATTCAGACCCGGGGAATGGCGTCGGCGAACAGGCTTGAGTACCGGGCCAGGCACGCATGAACATGCCGAGCAGCGCTCGGCATCCACGAGCGATCGACAGCAGCCGGCACAACGACTTCGGAACTACGCATGACGGCAGAAGCGTGATCAATGCGGCGTCCACCCATACCGAGTCTGAAGTCATGGGCGCCTTGTCGGCCTTCGGGAACTAATGTCCTAGTGGACGCCAGCGGGAGCAAGCGTCTGTTAGCCTCCGCGCTGTGGCCAGGAAGAACAGCAGGGACAGCAGCCGACGGCGTACCCCGTCTGCTGATGAGCAGAGGGCGTTAGCAACCGAGTACGAAGAGGCGATCGCGAAACTCCAGCGGTCCGCGTTCTGGAATCTTCGTACCCGTATTGCCAACATCACCATTTTGCTCGGCGTCTTCGCTGTCGCAATGATCGCTTGGGGTGAAGCCGACGGTGCGCGGCTGGTGCCGATCCTCACCTGCGCAGTCGGTGGAGTTTGCGGTGCCGGCGTATACGCCAGCCGGCCCTACCCGCAGTTGACGCGCTGGCTCCTGCTCTCTGCAGTCGTTCTGGCCATCCTCGGAATCGTCGGTCTGGCCCTCATGACGCAGGTCGACAAGTGACGGGCCTGCAGGTCGAGCCGAGTACGCTCGTTTCGTACGCGGCGCAAATCGACCGTGCCCACGACGCGTCAACCGAGATCCAAAACTACGTCACCAAGCACTCCACGGCCGGTCTTGGTGGCGAGATATTCTCCATTGCTCGGGAAGGCCACGAGCATACGGTGACAGGAGTGCAGAACACGCTCAATCGCCTCGCCTGCATGCTGGAGTACTCAGCGCCCGAACTGCGCGCAGCCTCCAAATATTATCGAGAGACCGACACGGCCTCGGCGAAGAAGTTCGACGGCCTGGTTACACCGGGTGCTTTGACCCGCCCCACGTCACTGGAAAACGAGATCTCCTCCAACATGTGCCAGCCGGGATTGTTCGGCGACTCCCGGGCTCCCGTCGGCCGACTCACTCCACCAGCAGACCCTGACAACCCGCCCAACAAACTCGGATGGTTCGACTACATCAGCCCGACGTCGTGGATGATGAAAGGTTTCGATATCGTCCTCGGGTTCGACCCCATCGCCGAAGTGCAGAACAAGGTCTTCGGCGATTGGGAGGCCGTTGGCCGGATGGCATCCGTGATGGCCAACGTGGAATCCGCGCTTCACGACCTCTCCATCAATGTGCAGTCGGGGGCAACGCAGCTGCATGGCCTCTGGCACGGCAATGCAAGCGACGCCGCGTATCGATACTTCACCGACTTCGCAACCACAATTGACAACCTCAGGCCCTCCTTCAGAGAAATCTCCGCCGGCTACAAGACCATGGCTGACGCGGTATGGGCGGCAGGGGATGCGCTCGGCGGTCTACTCAAGGCCGCAGGGGACGCGGCCATCATCGCCGGAATCGCGGCAGTCGGCGGAACCGCCACCTCATGGACCGGCGTCGGAGCCGGTGTCGGCTACGGGGTGGCAGCACTCGAAGTCGCCAACATTCTGCGCATCTGGGGCGAAATAACGAAGCTACTGCAGAACCTCAACGCCGCTGTCCTGGCGTTCAGGGCGCTGCTCAACCGTGAACTCAGCAACCTCGACAGCGTCGCGATTCCGGCCATTGGTGGCGGAGCCGGATACGACCACCCGCTTACTGGAGCTGGGGCCCATGGCTGACGAGATCCTCGACATCGCTCACGGTAATCGTCGCCTGGCGGCGGAGATTGAGCGCACGCTGGCCGAGCTAGCCAAGAACGGCAGCGAGGTGATGCGCGAAATGGCAACGGCAGTTCTCAAAGGCGAGATATCACTCCGCGAGGTCGCCTCAAGCAGCACATACGGCGACGAGGTCGCGGCAGGACTCGACAAGTTCTGGAAGCAGTACCAAGCGATGTCTCCCGAGGAACGCACCGAACTTGAGGAGACCGGCCGCGAGAGCCTCGGCCTCCCGCCGACGAACTGACTTGCGCGGCGGCGCGTACCTGACTCGGCGCTCGAACCCGTGCGCCGACTGGTGCAGCGACGGCTGCGCGCGGAGGTCCGCGAGCACGCGCGCAGCCGGGCGGAACGGGTGGGTCAGCTCGCGATGCCGGCGACCCAGGCGGTCCCCGACCAGTTCGCGTTCGACGTGTCGCCGAGGATCACGTACTGACCGGCGGTCCACCTGGTGGTCGGGGTCGCCTCGACGTCCGCGAGCGCGGCCAGGTTCGCCGGGGTGGCGGAGCCGGGCGGCGTGAACGAGCCGGGCGTGCCAGCGGTCGCTCCGGTCGCCGGCGTGCCGCCGAGCGGGGTGACCGCGTAGGTCCAGGTGTTGGTGCCCAGCACCATCGGCTTGACGCCGAGCGGCAGGCCCGCCAGAGACTCGGTGTCGGAGATGGACAGGTCATCGGCCCGGTAGATCTCGGCCTTCGGCGCGTAGAACGCGAAGTGGTTCTCGCCGTCCACGAAGATCGTCAGGAAGGCGCACACGGTCGGCACCGGGTCCTGCGGAACGCCGATCAGCCCGTTCGGCAGGGTCGGCGCGTTCGCACCGTAGAACAGGCGCAGGGCGTCCTCGTCGAACTGCATCAGCGTGAAGGTCATCGTCTCCGACCGGGCGCTGTACTTCGTGCGCAAGCTCTTGTTCTGCAAGCTGCCCAGCGTGGTCGCCTCGCCGCCCTCGGAGGTGATGCCGAAGATATCCTCCAGGCTGGTATGGCCAACCGGGTTCCAGGGCGTGCCGGGGGCGAGCAGATCGTTGGGCAGCGCGGTGCCGGTCGGCGAGGTCAGGTAATTACCGGCCCCGATGACGAGGGTCGCGTTGTCATTAAGCACTGATATGGGCTCCAAGGGCAGGCCGAAAAGCCCCGCCCTCAACGCGGAGGACAGGGTGAGGGCAAGACAGGTCAGGGCAGGGGGAACGGCCGGGAACGCGGCTTGCGGATGGCGACGCGGTACTGCGTCTCGTAGCGCCACACACCCGTAGGCAGGTCGGCGTACTGCACGGGTCCGGTCGCGGTCGCCCAGTCCGTGACCCGGCGCGGGGCCGAGGTCATCTCGACGCGGATCAGGTTGCCGCGGCCCGGGACCACGGTGTGATGCAGCCAGGCATCGCGCAGGGCGACGCGTACCGCCTCGGACAGGATCGCCGCGTCCTCATCGCCGTTCGGATCGGTGCAGAAGGCGTGCACGATGACATCTGCCGAGTCGAGGAACCGGGTGTCGCCGGCCCATTCGCCGAAACTCGGCGCACGCCGCACGAGGACCATCGGGAACGTTTGGTCGATCCAGATCAGCGACTGGACGCTGACGCCGGGCAGGGCCGCGCGCAGCAGCCACAGCATGACGTCCTCCACGGGACTCAGCTCCGCCATCGCGCGAATGTGGTCGGGCAGCCCGCTCATCGGCGGCCCCGCTTGCGGCGCAGCCGCGGCACCTTGATCTTCGGCCGGCTGTCCTTGGGCAGGCGCGAGGCGTGGTGCAGGATGAACAGCCCCTCCATCTCGCCGTACTCCTCGCCCGTCTGCGGGTCGATGTAGCCGGCGCGGCCGTACTCGATGCTCAGAGCCGCCATCTGCCCGCGCTCGTCGGACAAGATGACGTAGAAGTCGATGTCGCCGCTCTCGATGTCGATCTCGGCGTGACCGTCCTGGCGGTGCCGGACCAGCTCCGCGTCGGCCCGTGCGGCGATCTCGAACGTGCGGCGCTCGAGGTCGGCCTGTACGCCCTCGTTCCGGGCGATCACCTCAGTGATCTTGCGACCGTTGAGGCCCTTGTAGATGTAGGCCATCAGGGGCGCTGCCGAATGTCGATCGACCAGTGCCGCACCCGACGGCTGCCATGGTGCAGAGCGGGCGGGGTGACCACGTCCCACATCCGCCCGGCCCACTCGACGCGTGACCACAGGTCCACGTCCTCGATGTCGGCGTTGACCAACATGCGGGTGACGTTGATCTGTGCTTGACCGGGCACCTCGGCGCGGGCGCTGCGTTGCGGGATGAACACGGCGCGGACCTGGTGCGGCCCGTCATCGTCCGCCGTGAGCACGTGGTTGCCGCGGTTGTCGGTGTTGCTCGTCGTCTTGTAGATGAGAGCGCGCTGGCCACGCCTGCGCTGCATGCTCAAGGGCGAAGCCTCCTCGATGTTCGAGATATGGCGCAGGGTGGCGGCGACGCCCTACAGTCGATTACGTGCGGCGATCGCGTGTTGACTGGGAGCGGCTTCGGCGGCCCGCAACCGTTGCCGCCCTGACAACGTCGTTAGCCGGGACAGAGGTCCTGAAAGTCGCTGCCGGCTTCTCTGAGTTCCCGAGCGCCTTCCAGATGTGGTGCACGGCTGGCGTTGCGCTCGCGAGTGGGCTGCTCGGGTGGGTTGCTACCTCGCCCTCAAAAAAAATTCTGCTACCTAGCTGATTGCAAACGGGCCGACCCCTGAATCCGCAGTCCGATGCGGGGGTCTACCAGGGCTGATCCTCGTACGCGAACAGCGGGAAGGGCTTGCCGCTGCCGTCGACCGGCACGAGGCCGACGGGCCGCTTGCGTTGCGGCCCCCATGCGGAAATGGTCGCCGAGACCAACGCCGGGTTCTTGCCGGCCAGACCGCGCAACAGCTTCTGCTCGTCGTCGGTGAAGTACACCGTCCCGGCGTTCTCACCCGCGGCGTCGTTCCAGCCGAGCGTTTCATCGCCGGCACGCGACTGCGTGTAGCCGTTGGGGTTGCTCATGTACCGGCGGCACGCCTTGAGAACCAGAGTGCGCACCAGTCGGGGCACCGATTCGGCGTCCCAGTCGCGGCCATAGCTACGGGCCAGGTCCGAGGCGTCCTCCAGAGCGCCCGCCGCGATGCGTAGCTCGTCGTCGTCTAGTTGCCAGTCCAGACGCTCCACCAGATCGGATACGGTCGCAATCGGCTCCAACCTCACCTCCTTTGGCAGATGCCCGAAGAGCAATCGCTTCCATTTGCGGTAGCCCTCTACACTTCGGATGTGCCTCGACAATCACGCAGAACCGGACCTCCGTCGTCGCGGAAGTTACGAGCTGCGAAGTTCGCCGTAATGACGGCAGCGACCGAGGCACTGAAAATCGCGGCTGGCTACAGCGGGCCTCCGTCTGCACGTCAGGCAGCCGTATTGGCAGTCGCTTCGATTGCCGCGGGTGTCCTTGGGTATGTCATTGAGCCGCCCAGGAGCGTTTTAAAAAACGCCATGAGTGCTAATCTGTTAGGTGTCGCTCGCCCCGCCCTTTGACACGTACGGGTCAAGCGGTTATCAGCGGCTCCGCCGTCACTCAACCACGGTCATGATCATTTCCTGAGGGCTTCAGGCGACGCTGTTCGGCTATGGGCGACGAGTGCGTGCCTGAGTGGTCAGTCCTGCCGCAGCGGTGCGCGGCCACGGCGCGGCGTCGGAGATGCCGGTGATCTTCGCCAGCTCGCCCGAGGCCGGCGGGTACGCCGAAGCGCCGCCGAGGGTGAGCTTGATTCCGCGGACGAAGTGCTCCCCGATCGAGACGATCTCGGACTGTGCGGTTTCGTCCCAGCCGACCAGGACATCGGTGACCGCCCGGAACCCGGCATAGGTGTTCACCACGCTGCGGTCCTGCATGTAGAGCGGGTCGTAGTCGCGGACCCAGCGCAGGGCGATGCTCTCGAAGCTGGTGGTCGCACCGTACGGTACCGACTGCGGCACGCTCGGAGCGCCGGACAGGAAGATGAACGCCGATGTGGCGAACGCGTACGCGGCGTCGGCCGGGATCTCCTGCGAGACGACGATCCGGAAGCCGCGCCGGTTGCCGATGGTCGCGGTGGTGAGCGCGGACTCGGCCTCGTTGTCGCCGACGAACTGGGCCAGGTTGAGGTTGTCGTCGTTGAGCAGCGCGGACTCGAAGTCCGAGCCGACCAGCAGGTATCGGGAGCCGTCCGGGACGTTGAACTTGTTGAGCACCCGGCGGGCCTCGGTCAGCGCACCCCGCAGGTTCGCCTCGGCACCACCGATGACGACCGGGTACACCTGGCCGGTCAGGGCGTTGACCGCCCGGCGGGACAGGCCACGGGCGACGGCCTTGACCTGGGGGCGCAGCAGCTTTCCCCACTGGGTCAGGTCGAAGTCGTTCTGCTCGTCGGTGAGCTTCACGGCCGAGTAGACGTTGCCGCCAAACTTCGTGGCGATCTTGCGTTCCTTGTACTCGTCAAAGACGATCGGCTGAGAGCGGTCGTTGCGCCAGCCGTAGTCGTGGAACGGCAGGACGCCTTCGACGGGCACGCTGATGGTGTCGTCGTCGGCGCCCTTGTACTGGTCGATGCCCTGCTTCTGGAACAGGTTCGGGACAACCAGCTCCTGCTCCAGCATGCCGACCGCGGTCGCGACCAGCTTCTCGGGCTTGACGATCTGATGTTCTGCCAATGCGTGCCCTCCAGGCATGACGAGAGCCCTCGCCAAGGGCTCACAGGGTGATCAGGTGGCTGACAGACGGCGCCCGCCCATCGGAGGCCGGGGCTTCCCATGAGGCAGCACTCGACGGCTGGGGACCTGGCTCGGTGCCAACTATGTAGACAGTGTTGGCCCGAGCCTGGTCGCGCGGTGGCACAATCGGTCTCCCGATCGAGCGACGGAGTTGATCGAGCGTGCAGGGTTCGAGTGGGACTGGACCAAGCGTCGCGACGCGGCTGCGAAGTGCTTGCGCCCGCGTCGCGACGCGGCTGCGAAGTGCTCGCGCTCGGGTAGCCGTCTTGATCCGGGAAAACAAGTTCAATTCGGTCATATTGTTGCTTACGGTGGTCGGCGTCCTGATCGCAGCCGGCGCGCTCGCCAGAGACGCCTTCGACTGGAAGGTGCCCTCTCCGGCCGAGACCACGCCGCCGGCCAGCCCTGTCGCGCCGACCAAGACCACCGCGTCAACCAGCACTGACCCAACGACCAGCACGGCCCCGCCCGCCAGCACCCCGCCGTCAGTCAACTGCAGCGGCTCGCCGGTCACGAACGGCGTGATCTACACAGGAAGCGCGGTTCACGCAGACCGTGGCTTGACGCTCACCATCATGAAGATCTCCGTCCTTGGCGGTGTCTGGAAGGTCGACCTGTCGGCCCGCAATGAGACCGGCAAGCAGCTCGCCCTGCTCGTCAAGAATTTCCGCTTCACCGGACCTAACGGAGGTGACGAACGTCCCGGCGACCCCGACCGTTCATCGTGGACCGAGACGGTGAAGAACGGGACGACAACGACGGGCTCGATCAACCTTAAGTATTCGATCGAGAGCGGCTGTCTACCGATGAAGGCCGAATTTCTGGACGCCTTCGGGTCCGCCACTAGTATCTCCGTCCCGATCCCTCTTCAATGATCGGACGCCGTAATTACCAGCAGGGACATCAGCGACGCCGCCCGCCGTACCGGCGGGCCAGCACCCGGGGATCGATCTCGCCGTCGGTGTCGTCGGCCGGGTCCAGCCCCCCGCTGAGGTTGGCTGGCGCAGTCGGCGCCGCGAACTTCTGCAACGCCTTGGCGTCGGTCTCGAGTTCCTGCACAGTCGCGCCGCGCAGCCGTGCGGCCAGCTCGTCCGGCAGGCCGAACCGGCGGGCCACGTCGTTGCGCGCGATGGACTGCTCCAGCTCCGCGTTCTTGGCCTTCGCCTCGGCCAGGGCCGCCTCGAACTCCTCAGGCGTCTTCGCCTCGCCGAGCTGCTTCTCCACCTGGCGGAGCCGGGTGCGGTAGTTCGCCGCTTCGCCGCGCACGCGGGTCAGCTCCGTCAGGGCCTGCTCATGGGTGAGCGTGCTCCCGGCGGTATCGGTCTCGCCGGGTTCGCCGCCTGCCTGTGTCTGATCCGTGGTGGTGGCCTCGGACTCCTGGCCCTCGCCCGGTACGGCGCTGTCATTGATGGGTGCAGTCACTGCGGTCACGCCTCCTGGACGCTGCTTGTCGACTCCGCCACCCGGGCGGAGGTTGCTTGTTCTTGGCGAATGAAGCGGCGCCATGCGCTGAGCGCGGCCTTACCGCGCAAGCCTTTGGTCACCTGCGGCCACAACTGCTCGTAGCGGCGGTTCAAGGCGTACAGAGCCGAGTCGCCGTACTGGTCGCGGCTGTAGACCGGCTCGGCGTAGCAGTGGCAGTTGTCGTGATACGCGTCGCCGTCGGCGTACTCGGCGGTGCGCTGCGACTTGTAGACCGGGCCGCGGGAGATGAGCATCGCGCACCAGCCGCACGGCGTTCCCGACCGCGATAGCCGCACGTAGCCCTGGGCCCGGGGGTCGGCCTGCGTCAGAGACCACACCTGGCCGCGGGCGCCGTCCATGACCAGGCGTTCCGCGGTGGCGGCCTGCCGGGTACCTGCCCGGCGGTGCGCGTCCTCGCGGAGCGCGTCGACCTGCTCGGCGGGTGCCGTGGTGTCGATGCTGGCGAGTTTGCGATCGAGGTTGCTCGGCCCCAGCGCCTCCAGGTCGATACGGGCCTCCTGCTCCGCGGCGCGCTCCAGGCGCACCTGCTCGGCGTCGATCGCCTCGATCTGTTCCACGAGAATCCGATCGGCCTCGTCGTCACCGCGGTCCTGCGTGGCCTGCGATTCGGCTGGCTCTGCGGCCGGTGTTACGGGTTCGGGCGTGGCGACCGGCGCCGGACTGGTGGATGACGCTGGCGTGCCCGCCAGGGCGGCGAACTCGCGGCGCAGCATGGCGAGCGTGACGTAGGCCGGTTCAGGCTTACGCGGGTCGGCCACCGTTGTGCCGGTCCGAAGCGCCCTGACCAGGCGGTAATACGCCATAGCCAGGTCCCGGGTACGGGCCCGGCGGGTCATCACCAGCGTGATCGCGCGGCGCAGCCATGCCGCACTCAGCGCGGCTGTCTGCACCGGCGGCACCGCCTGCCACAACTTCCGGGCGTCTTCGATGGTCGCGGCGCCGAGCTGCGTCAGCGCGAGGTGGTAGGCCGCCGATGCCTGTTCGGCTTCAGCGGTACGAGCCGGCGTGGTCACGCCGCCTCCGCACGCAGCTCCGGGTCAGGCGCCGCACGGCGCAGCGCCTGCGCCAGTTGCAGCTCCGCGTCATCGTCCTCGCGGATCTGCTCCCAATCCCGGATCTCGGTCGCGGTCACGCCAGGCACCCGGGACCACAGGCCCCGCCGCGGGATGCTGAGCGCTTCGGCAAGCTTTCCGAGCCCGTCTGCGCTCTGGGCGAGGGACTTCATCTCCATGTCGCGCCACAGCACCTCACCGGCGTAATCCAGCGCGGACGCTGTGTCGCCGGCCATTTCCGCAGCGACGCGGAACACCCGCTCCCAGGCTTCGCCGAATCCCTTACGGAACTCTTCGATCTTGCGGGACAGGGCTGTCTCCGCAGCAAGCAGCGCCTCGGCGGACAGGTTGGCGATCTGCCCGAGTAGATGGTGCGGCGGGGTCTGCGAGATCGCCGACAGGTGCCGAATGCTCATGTCGATCGAGTCGATGAACCCGCCCAGCGGTGTCTCCGCGAGCGAGCCGAACTTCACGTCGGGGTCCTCCGCGAACAGGAACCGCTTGGCATTGACGTTGATCGGCAACGGGATGGTCTGGCCGTTGGCGTCCAGCACCGGCTCGCCGTCGCTGTTGCGGCGGATCGGCGGGGCCATGCCCGTGGCCGTCCGAACCTTGAAACTGGCGTAGGTCTGCGCCACCAGCAGGTCGAAGACCGTCTGGTTGATCCGGTTCTGCAACGGGATCATCGGCTCTACCACGCCGACCGTGCGGCCTTCCAGGTCCACGGCTGCGGCGAACCGCGTCACCGGGCACTCGGTGGCGCCATGCCGGCCGACCACCGTGACCCGGATGCTGGCGGCATCGGTGAACCCCTTGAACGTCACCCGGTACTCCGTGGTGGCATCCCACATTCGGGCTACCCCGGGCAGATCACCATGGGGCCGGCGGGTCACGGTCAGCGCGACATGCGGAACCTCATCGTTAGCCGGGTCCTCGTACAGGGCTGCGGTGCGCAGCGCCGACAGTCCCTTGGTGCGCACCCCGGCCGCGGTCTTCTCGGTGAGGGTGAAGGAGTGCCCGAAGGTCAACGCGCCCCGGTGCACCGCGGCCTGGCGGGCATCCAGCCGCGACTGCTGCCAATGGCGCCACTCCGGAAGCTGCTCCGAGTCGCCAGCCTCGGCGGACCGGCCGCGGCGGAAGCTGTCGACATAGAGCGCTTGCGCTGGCGTGCCGACCAGAAGCGGCATCCAGTTGCTGACCGCGCGCCTGGCCAGCAGCCGGTATTCGGCGTCGGCCTGCAACGGCATGTACGGGTCGTCGTGCCGGCCCTGCATGTAGTCGTCGATGCGCTTGAGCCGCGGCAGATCCCGGTTCAGGACCGCCAGCAGCCTGCGGGCAAGGGCCCGGGGCGTGCCATCGGCGGGGAGGAGCAACCATTCATCTCGTTTGTCGACGGGCAGAAAGAACCGTTCATCTCGTCTGTCGACGGGCGGGAACAACCGTTCACCCCCTTCAGAGGAAGTAGCCGCGTCCGGTGCGTCGGCGAGCCTTCCGCCCGCGGGTGCGGTAGTCGTAGAGCGCTTCGTGCGCGAGCAGCAGCGCCGCATAGAGGTCGACCTTGCGAGGGCTCTCGGCAGATTCCTTGCCGAAGCTCACGCCGTAGTTGTTGGTGCGGCGCCGCGCGTTGAGCACGTGCCGCTTCAGAGCAAGGTCGCCGTCGTGGCCGAGCTTGCCATCGATGATCGACCGCATCATCCGCTCGTTCGCCCGGGTCACCCGCTGAAGCGATTGCCGCATGTCCCAGGCGATCGGGTTGCGCCCCTCCGACTTGACCGTCAGGCTCTCGCCGTACGTTTCGGCCCAGTCCGCGATCCGTGACTCCCACAGCGCGACGTCGGCGTAGAAGCCCAGCACGGTGAAGCTGCGAAACGCGTCGTGCACGGCCGAGTCGACCTCAGCGCGGGGCACCTCCCAGCCGTCGCCGCGTGGCCCGTCCGGGCGTTCCCACAGACCGAGGACGAAGGCGACCTGGTCCGACACGCGGATGGCGACCAGCGCCGTGCTGTCGTCGCTCTTTCCGCCGTCGAAGCCGAGCATGATTTCGTCGCCGGGCTGAAGCGTCGCGCCTTCCACCAGCAGCGGAGCCCACTGCTCAGGACCGAACAGGGCGTCCTCGTCCGCGACGATCTGGTTGAGCCACATCCGCCGCGACCGGGCCGGCGACAACGTCGTGTCCAAGACCGATTGCAGGATCGTCTCGACCCGCAGCCACACCGCATCGCCGCGGATCTTCGGCAGGACGATCCGCAACGCGTCCGGCGTCAATGGGGTCTTCGGGTGCGCCTCGATCGAGTCGTAGAGGAAGCCGATGTCGACCGCGCGGCCTTCAACGATCTTGTCGTACGCCTCGCGCATCCGCTCCGCGACGCTGTCCTCGCCGGGCAGGTAGGCGTTCGTGATCGCGAGGTAGCGGGAGTCCCGCTTCGTCGTGTTGCCGTCGATCGTCTCGTACATCCGGTCGCCGTTGTTGCCGCGAATCCAGTGATGCGTCTCGTTCAACGCGACGAAGGTGGACCGGCCGCCTTCGAGGGCACGGTAGGAGCTGGTGACCGCTTCGAGGCGTTGCCGGCCCCGGTTGGCGCGGATCAGCTCCGCGCCTTCCTTGATGCCGTACGTGGTGATGAAGTGCTTGGACATCAGCGACGGGAACAGGGTCATGGTGTTGCGGGTCTGGTCGCGACTGACGGCGGCGACCTGCACCCACGCCTGCGGATGCGGCACCCCGACCGGCTCACCAGCGGGGGCGAAGTGCGAGAAGCGGGACGGGCCGACCAGCTCGACCAGGCACATCACCGCGACGAGAGGGTCCTTGCTGGGCTAACCCCAGCCCTTGAGCCGCTGAAGGACACCTTTGCGGTGAACGAATCGGCCGGTGTCGTCAACGGCGTACCAATGCAGGAGAAAGCGAAGCTGCTCGCGGGTGAAACGCCAGGGCTTGCCGTCGTCGCCGAGCAGGTACTCGGCGCACCAGCCGGCGATCTGCCAGCCAAGCGTGAGCTCAGGCAGAAGCCAGCTACCGTCGTCGCGGCGACGCCAGGTCGGACCGAGATACGACGGCGCAAGCGCATCGATCTCCTGTGTGGTCAGGGCTGAGATGGGACATCACCTCCCCCGGGGGTAGGTCGGACGCTGTTTCCACTGCACGAGCAGCAGATCGCTCTTGTGTCCGTTACAGTCGCCGCAGGCGGGCAAGATGTTCGCGAGGGCGTGACGTCCGCCCTTGGCCACCGGCACGATGTGGTCCATGATCAACGGACTCGGTGGGCGCCTTCCGCAGTAGGCGCAGCGCTTGTCAAACCGGCGTTGCATCGCCGCCCATTCAGCGTCGGTGAAAGGGCAAAAGCCGGGATTGCCGATTAACCGGGCAGCCCGGCGGGCGGCCTGAATACGCCGTTGCTGCCGGTTCTCGGCCCGCCAGGTGCGGGCATACGCGACGCGCGCCTGCTGGTGACGGTGGTAGTAGTCGATCGCATGTGCTCGACGGCGAGCAGCCTCACGGGGATAGCGGGCACGATTGCGTTCTCGCTGTTCAGCACGGCCTTGCGAGGTAGATCGGCGAGTCGTGTGCCAACGGGCTGCCTTGCACGGGCGTCCGCAGAACCGGGCGTCCCGCCGCTTGTGCGAGATGTCTGTCTGGCAGTGCTCGCACCTTCTCGCCGGGGGTGGCGTCAACGGGCAACCACCCCCTCGATGGGCGTCAGGCGCCGAGCCCCAAGTCCCGCTTGTAGGCGGCGATGGCCAGCACGGACGCGGGTTCGGTGTCGTCCTCTGGCTCATGCAGCTCGATGCGCACCCGACGCCGGTCGCCTTCAGTGACGAGCAGGCGCTCCATCGCGGAATAGATCGTTTGCAGCATCTGGCCGGAGCGCTTGGTGGAGTTCTTGTAGTGCGACAGGTCATCACACAGGCTGAACGCCATCGCCCAGTCCGACTGCTCGTAGAAGTCGGCCTGGCCGGACACCGCCAAGGCGTCCCAGAGCTGCCGGGCGATCGGATGCCACTGCGGATCAGGCATCGGCGCGCTGGCCGGGCGGGACAGGCCCTTGGTGACCGAAACGATGTCGGAGCCCTTGCGTTCACGCGGCCGGGCAAGGTCATCGCTGCGGTTCGGGACAGGTCCACGAGTCATGGCGATCACCTCCGGGCGCGTAGCACGACAGCGACCCGGCACGCAGGTTATCCACAGCCGGGGAAGTTATCCACAGAAAGAAGAGGCGTCGGTGGACAGCGACACAGCGACGCCGGAAGTCTGAGTGCGTTGGCGAGAACACTCCCTCGCCGCGCCGGCCACGGCCATCGGCAGGTGGGGCGCAGCGGGCAGCAGACCCGTCAACGGGGCGGGCAGCTCGATGCGAACTGCCCGCCCTCGTCGGGCGATACCAGGGCTGCGGCACGGGGAACGCAGCCCTAGCAAGATCATCGTAGGGTTCTTCGTCAACGCCGATACGGGCCTAGAAGATGCCGCCGGTCAAGAGGTGGAAAGCCAGCCACGCCAGGCCGGCGAGCAACGCGAAGCGGCGAAGCTGTACCCAGCCGCTCATCGTCGGGCGGTTGCCGGGACGGCCGATGCCGAACCATCGCCAGACGTGTTCGCTGAGCGTGTCGTCTGGCGCCTTGCGGGCCAGGGCTACGCCTTCGAGCACGGCGAAGAGGCCGATCCAGCCGATCCAGAGCCATGCCCAGGTGTCCACGAATGCCTCCGTACCGCCGATGCTGGAACGGGGCACCTGCCTGGCAGGGTGTTGCCCGACAGGTGCCCCGGGTAGAGGGCCGCGCAGTAGCGCGTCACCGCATGTGCGTCGCGATCAAGCGAGACCGGGATGGGTCTCGGAGCGCCGGAATTTGCGATGGTTACGCCGCCAACCGGCGGCGCGAGCAGCAGCCCCTTCGCTGCTCGACTTTCGACGGTGATGCCACCCGCAAACCGCTCGTAGGTTGGAGTCGCGATGGTCATCACCGGGTCTGATGTGGTCTACCTCGGTCGCTGGTTCGCCGCACCGCTCGCCGTACGCGTCACGCGCGGTACAGCGGAACGCGTCCCGGCGAAGGATGCGCCGGCGGATAGCAGGCCAGTTCGCTGGTAGGCGATCCCGGCGATCCGAGCTTTCCCAGTTCGGCATCGGCATCACCACACCGGCGAAGAAGGTTGGCCATGATATTGGTCAACTCGTTGACTGCGATGCTGAGAGGGCCCCTTCAGGGGGCCCATTTGATCGAAGCAGTCAACGGGCTGACTGGCAGACCGCACGCCAGCGAAGCTGCTTACATCTCTAATACGGTTTCAGGAGCCAGTTTTATAACCCTGCGAAGGCGTGGCCTCGGTCACCGTCTACAGTGCGCTGGCATCGGCGTGACCGGCGGAGCAGTAAAGCAGTAAAGCTGTTTACGCTTCTAATACGGTTTGAGCCCAGAGTTTTATAACCCTGAACCGGCGTGACCTGAGTCACGCATGCCCGTTGGTGCTGGAAAGCGCCAGCTTGGCAGGCATGCCGGCCTGTCAGGGTTCGTGCACTGCGCAGGCTCCACATGCTGGCGTCCACTTTGAGGTGATCTGCGACGGCATGCTTGCGGATCGTCGACCTGGAAACCGTGGCATTTCCTTCGCTGCTAAACCTGGCGGTCCTTTAATTAAATAGCGAAGGGGTCATACCCCCATTGCTCTTCCGCCGGTGCAAGCGAAGCGGTATAACCGCGACGCGTAACGCATTGCTAGGTGCGGCAGGAAGGCGGCATTGCAGCGTTGCTGTATGCCTGTTGACCAGCGCAAACGCTGCTCCCGCGCACCCTTGAAGCGACACCTAAAAGCACCCTCCGAAGGCGGCTCACGGAGCCTTTCCGCCGGTGCAAGAGACCCGTATTCGCGCGTTGACCTGCGCATTTGACAAACGCCGATGCGTCGTCCTAATGTTTGTCCCGTCACCGCAACACAGCAACACAGCGGAGACGCAGAACTAACCCGAATCGCGGGGTTGCGAATACCGATCCGAATGGATTACGGTTCTCGCATCGAACCAAAGCGCAATGCCAGACAGTGAGCACCTATGCCTAACCGGGTGCGAGCGGCGCGGAACGGCAAACGGCCCGGCTGTCACGGCAAGCGCAACGGTGAGAGGCGAGCGTGACCCGCACAGCGGGATGCAGGACAGCAACACTGCACTACAGCGTCAGGGCAGCCCAGCGTGGCCCTTAAGGCTGGGATGGTTGGCGGTCGGGAACCTAGCGGAACCTGCCCGGGTAGCTTGTTCATTGCTGAACTCCATAGTGGAAGCGGTTGATACTCTGCGCTGCCGTGCCGTGGCACCCCTACGCCGGGACCACGGAGCGAGGCAGGGCAAGGAACCGGAAGCGACGGCCGCCCTCGTGAAGGCGGGGGCCGGGGCTCCGAGGAACGCGCCGCTATGAACTGGGGCCGCTCTGGTCCGGGAAGGCCACTTTGGGTCTTCCATGTGTGACGGAGCCGGACGCCGCCCCCTCGAAGACTTCGCCCGTGACTCATCGATCCGCCCTGTGACCTGGGGTGGAATGGGTGACGACGGCTCATGACCGATCACGGGCACGACGTCGAGGCTTGCGCCATCGTGTAATGTTTGTGGAGCGGGGTGGGTGCGGTCGGGATGCCCTGACCGTGCCGCACGACGACCCTGCATGGCTGAGCTGCGACGACCGATCACCCAGGCCCCAATGTGTAAATGGAGTGAAGCGTGGAGGAAGAGGAAGAGACCCGCAACACCGATGACCTGCTAGAAGTGCCCTACCTGAAGCCGCGGATCTACGTCTGGCGCGGTCAGACGATGCAGGGCTTGATGTGGGTGCCGACGGACCCGCCCGAGGGCGGGGACTCGGTCACGCTTGGCGCGCTGGACATGCGAGAGCAGAGCAGAGTGTACGACCTGACCGCGGACGACGTCCGGTATCTGGAGATCCGCGGCACCGCGTGGGGCGACTACACCGGGTCGACGTACGACCGGAGCAACGCCCGATCTCTGCGCCGTGACTTCGGCGAGTACGTGATCACCCTGAACGCCGACTTCGGGCTCGAGGTGCTGCTTGTGCGGATCGGTGTCGAGATCCCCGAGGGGCTGTACGACGCGATCGTGAGGCTGCGCGACTACTCGCTATACGACGAGTCCGACCTGTCCGAGTTGGAATCCGAGCTGGAGCAGGAGGGCTGGGAGAACTGGGGCCGCAGCGACTGGACGGGTGAGATCCGCAAGCTCGCGCAGCAGCTCGACTCCGATGACGACGTGACCGAGCTGGGCAGCAACGCGTACGCCGATGACCTGTTCTGGGGCGTATGCGCTGACGGTGAGGCCGGCTACTGGCAGGCGGAAACCGCCGTGTCCGGCTACTGGACGGATTTCGAGCGGTCCGCGGAGCTGGCGTGGGCGGAGATCCAGGTGCGCCGCATGGCCGAGTTGGGGCAGTGGGCGCGTGAACTCGCCGCGCCGATTCCCGGGCAGCTCACCTTCGCTATCTGACCTGCCGAAACCCCTTCGGGGGTCCGCCGGGCTGGCATCCCGGCGCTGACGAGGCTGCCGAAATCAACGATGAAAGGAGGGCGCCGTGGGATGGACACCAATCCACCCGAATCCGCACGTCGTCGCCGCGTTGTCGGGACTGGACGAGGCGCTGGATCACCTGAATATGGCCGGTTACCCGTACGCCGTGGGCTTGAAAGGCGTCGATGAACCGTACGGCATGGTGCAACGCGCGGCCCGGCGCACGCTGGAGCATGCGTTCCCCGACCTGGACCCCGACGACATTCAGCACGTTCGTGTCGTCAACGGGGAAGGGTATGCGCAGGCGGTACATGCGCTGAGGCGAGAACGTGCCGAGCTTGGCGAGGATGCGCCGTCGACCGAGAACGAGCCGACGCCGTGATCGGCCAACGTGGCGCGTCAGACGCGCTCACCTATCGGTGGCAGTACCTCAACGCTGACGACGACATCACCAGCGATCCGTTCTGCGTGACCCATGCAGACCGGATGCGCGCTTGGGACGGCGCGCACGGCGATGTCTGCATCGTCGAGGTGCAGCGTACGCCGCGCGGCCGGTGGCAGATCACCTCCACGGATTGCGCGGCGGGTATCCCGGTCAGCGCCTATGACCGTCGCTTTCCCTCGCCGCTGGACGCGTTGGGATACATCGCCAAGCGGCAGGGGCGGCGGCCTGTCGGGGCTGTTTGCCGCTGCGGCACTCCCGGCGGCGAGTGCGACTGAACGCCGAAACCCCTTCGGGGGTCCGCCGGATTGGCATTCCGGCGCTGATGAGGCTGCCCAATCGAGAAGTGAGGCGACATGGCCAACACGTATAACGCACGGTCGTACACCGAGGCGAGGCACACCGTGTACGCGGAGGTGTTGGGCGCCGACCTGGTGACCGTAGAGGCCCGACAGTTCAGGCCGGAGCGGATCACCGTGAACTACGACTGGCGCACCCAGCTCGGGGACACGGACTGGATCGTGAAGGCTCTCGTGCTTGCCGGTCCGTGGGTCGCGGCCGACGGAGTCACCGCGACCGGCGCCGGCTCGGGAAACGTCCAAATCTTCCTCAGCGAAGCACCGGAGTGGGCGCGCGAGTTCGTGAAGAACCACGTCCCGCGGATGGCGCTGGTCGAGCGCTGACAACACGCCGAAACCCCTTCGGGGGTCGGGTGGATTGGCATTCCACCCCTGACGATGGCTGCCACTGGGGAGGACCAGTTGATCAACGACGAGACGGTGTTCACGTTCGATGAACCGGAGGGCATGTTCTGGGTGGAGATCCTGTCCGCCGTCGAAGAGCAGGTGTGGAGGGACGACGTACGGGTCCGCAAGTCGTTCCCCGCGCTGCGGGTCACCACCTACGAGGGCGGCCGGAACGTGTCGGAGAACCGCCGGTTCATCACCCTGAAGGGCCGTAGGTACAGCATCGATGAGGTCCACGTGTGGCACGACGGTTACAAGCCGCCGCATGACTGGGCCGGCGACCACCGCAACCACCACTCGATCGGCCTGGTAACCGCGGCCGGCGCTCCGCTGGATTGGAAGTCCCCGGTGCGCCACAAGCTCCGCGAGATCGAGTGGTCGGTGCGAGGCATGTTCGTCGCCTTGCACCCGGGGTGGACGCGAACGTCACTACGGCTGGGACTGGCCCAGCGAGTTCGGCAGGCGACCGAGGAAGCCGCGACACACCGGGGAAAGGCGGACGCGGCGGAGGCGGTAGCCGTAAAGCTGCACGCCGAGTTGGAGGCGATGTAGCCGATGGCCGCGCGACTTTCCCAGCGGCTGTCCGACGGCAGCACGATCACGGTGCGTCGCTCTCGCACGCTGATCGGTACCACGTTCACCGAGGTCCACTCAGTGCGTGGCGTCGACAAGCACGCCCTGCTGTGGATGGACGGCGGAATGTACGGCCTGTACGGCCGGGGCGACCTGATGCGGATCAGCCACCCGGACTACAGCCATGCCCCAAACGAGGCGGAGGCCGCACGAAAGGCCCTCGCGTTCTACGTCGATAGCGCCGAGAGCGTGATCGCGTACGCCAAGACCGAGGGCATCCCGGTAGCCGACTGCTACTGAAGCCGGCCGCCCACGGCCATCCCCGAACCCCTGTTGAGCCGAAACCGCGGCCGGCTCCAGGGCTGGCCCCGGTCCGCCGGACTGGCACTCCGGCGCTGACGAGGCTGCCAAATCTTGGGGAGGAACATTGACGAACAGCATCGAGCGAGTGCGGGTTCTCACCGGGCACACCAGTCCGGAAACAGCGTACGAGGTGGACGACTACCCGTACGGCTTCCGGCTGCGATGCAGGATCCGCTACTGGGTCGAGACCGCGACCAAAGGGGCGAAGAAGGGCCGGCAGCGGTTCATGAGCCAGACGACCAACCCGAAGGTCGACGGTGAGCCGTGGAACAAGCCCAAGGGCAGCACGTACGACCTGATGACCTTCATGTACCTCGACGACCAGGACCACGTGCACCACTTCGGGGTCAGCGAGTACGGCGTTACGCCGGAGTCCGATGCCCGGCTGCGGCTCAGGGGCATCTACGAGCAGATGACCGACGAGCAGCGCACCTTCTACGACACGCTCGTCAAACTGTCGCGCAAGTACGCAGAGCCGTGGGAACACTTCGGCCAGATCGTCGCGGCGATGGGCGAACACATCTGGGCGACCGACAAAGACCCCGAGCCCGTAAACGGAATCTGGGAATGGCCTGGCGGGCGCGCACACGTCGGCTACGACCTAGCCGTGTACGTGACGACCGCCCGAAATCTCATCGGCACTTCACGAAAGCACAACCCGTAGAGCCGAAACCGCGTCCGGCTCGATGGCCGGACTCGGTCCGCCGGACTGGCATTCCGGCGCTGACGATGGCTGCCACAAAGGAGTGCGGACATGGACGACGACCAGATGGTGTACGTCAACTTCACCGAGACCATCGAACGCAACCTGGAGTTGGAGTTCGCCGAGATGGCGAAGGTTCTCGGGGTCAGCAAGAAGAAGCTGACCGCGATCGTGGTCGACGGCGAGGAGTTCGAGCCGTCCGACGCGGTTGCGTCGCGGATGATCAAGCGGTCCGAGATCACCGGCGGCGAGGTGACGATCGAGGACATCGGCGAAGCCTGACCCGCGCCGAAACCCGTCCCGGCGATGCCGCCGGGGCTGGTCGCGTGGATTGGCATTCCACGCCTGATGACGGCTGCCACATTCCCCTCAACGAAAGGTGCGGTCGATGGACCCTGCCCTCATGACCGACGACCAGAGTCGAGAACACTTCCACGGCCTGGCGCGCGACTACGCCGGTCGGTACGCGCAGCTCGTTGTTGACGCGCTCGGCGGCCAGGTGTCGCACGACGCCGCCGCGATCCTGCACCGCGTCGGCTTCGAGCTGGGCCACGGCGCCTGCCAGACCCTGGCCCAAGAAATCACGTCGCGAACCACGCCGGTTGCCGGCGACGGTCGGCGGACGGTGGAAATCACCCGGGAGCAGGTCGAGTGCTGGGCCGAACGCGCACTGACCGATGACGAGGTGTCGCGCCTGGACGACTGCATTCCGAACTCGTCGATCCCAGACGCGGTCGCGGACATCGTCGCGGGCCTAGCCGAGGGCAGCGACGGATGAACCACGTGCAGTTTCCACGCCGCATCAGCGTGCACCCCGTAGTCGCCTTCACCCGCATCACCGCCGGACCGGGAACCTATCCCGTTCAGGGCATCGCGATCACGCGGGACGGCGACCGCTTCAACGTCCACTCGGTGTGGCTGGCCGATGCCGAGATCGGTCGGTGGGAAGGACAGAACGGCAGGTACGGCATCACCTGGCCCCGAGCCCTGGGCGAGATGGTCCAACGCGCCCTCGACAACCCGGCGCCGTAAGCCGAAACCCCGCCCCGGGTCGCCGGTGGCGCGGGTCGCCAGGGCGTGGCGTCCCTGGCCTGACGATGGCTGCCAACGAAGGGACAGAGGCATGGCGAAACGCAAGCCGCCGAAAGTGATGTTGGCTCACCGCAGCCCCAACGAGATCGAAGAGACCATGTCGACCCTGCTCGACATGGGCAGGGTAACGATCACCGGCTACGACGGAGCCGAATGGCTCGACAAGATCGGCATCGACGTCGCTACCGATGCCGTGTCCATTGACGTCCGGCTCGCCGCGCCGCCGGACAGCGAGGAGTGGGGGCCGAGCGTGACTCTCACCCTGCACGCTGACGGCCGCTTCGAGTTCAGCGGGTCGATCGACCAGCCCAAACCCAGCGAAGGAGACGCCCGTGGATGATCTCGTCAGTGCTGACGCTGTCGTGACGCTCACCCTCGATCGAGCGACTGCGATCAAGGTGATCAACGGCATTCGCCGGTTCCATGACGGCTGGCTCAAGTCCTTGTCCGAGGAAGAGGCCAGCAGACCGTTGGAAGACGACGCGCGGGTGACTCGGCACCTTCCCAACCACCTCGCGCGGGCCTTAGGCGACCTGCGGGACTCCTTGGAGGACGTCAAGGTCACCCTGTAGCGACTTCGTGTTGCGGGAAGTCCATCCAACGTGTAATGTTTGTAGCGATCGTCCACATGGACACTGGGGGATGACGTGACGACAAGCGCTGGACCCGCGTGCGACTGACGCCACGCAAGGAAGAGATCGAAAAGGTCAAGGCCATCCTGGAAAGCGACGACTTCACCAGCGCCGACCAGATGGCAAAGGCCCTGATTAGCGAGGTTGCCGACGTCCTGTGGATGCGCGACTGGTGGGCGCTGGCCCACATCGACATCACCGGCCGAGCCGGCCTGAACTGGGCGCCGTTCGCCAGTCCCACCGAAGCGCAGCGCGTAGCGACGAAGGTAGGCGTCCAGGGCACCTTCAGAGCCGTCAAGCTCTACAGCCCCGGCGTCATGCTCGCCAATGCCGAAGGCAAGAAGGGCTGGAAGGGCTACTGCCAGGACCCCGGGTGTGGGCACGCCTCGTTCCTGCACCTCAGCAAAGGCAGCGGTCGAGGCGCGTGCGGTCTGACCTCAATGTGTAAATGTAGTGAGTTCGTGAAGTAGGGCGGCCCGACGGAACCCATCGTCGCTCACCACGGCCTGCGGCCCGCCATCAGGGCGGCGCCGGTTCGCGACCAACCGCAGGCACGTCCGCGACCCCAATCCAAGGAGTTGCACCGCGTGACAATCGCACCGCAGCACCCCCGATTCGCCACCATCCAGCGTCGTTTCGAGACTTTCCACGCCGAACATCCCGAGGTGCTGGAAAGGCTGGAGAAGATGGCCGGCGAATGGTTCGACCTCGGCCACCCCTCCATCAGTATCGGCATGCTGTGGGAGGCGATGCGCTGGCTTGACGGCGTCAACAGGCCCGAGCCGGTCCGTCTGAACGACCACTTCCGCAGCCGTTATGTGCGCCTACTCCTTCAGCGACGGCCGGAGTGGGAATCGCGGTTCCAGGTACGCGAACTCCGCGCGGCCTAACACCTGACGCGGTCCCCCAGCGCACCACATCCATCGACCATCTAACAACCGAGCCAGGCTCGGCGCTGCTCTGCGGCGACGGGCCTGGAATTCCGCCATGCCCACCAGCGCCAAGGAGAAACGCCATAGTGGAGGACAAACTAATGACCATCGCTGAGGTGTGCGAGGCACTGAACAATCTTCCGCGTCGAACCTTCTACCGCTGGCGGGAGCTACGCATCGCTCCCACCTGCATCAAGCTTCCTAACAACGAGCTACGCGTATGGCGTAGCGAGTTGAATGCGTGGCTGGAGGCCCGCCGCGAACAGAAGGACACGGCGGCATGATGTCGCGCGACGTGCGGATATGGGCGATCCGCGTCAACGAACTCGGCCCTCGCAAGAAGTCATACACCGTCCGGTGGAAGGTGGCCAACAACAAGCCCACCAAAACGTTCGCCAACCGGACACTAGCCGACAACTTCCGATCGGAACTCAAGTCGGCATTCAACAACGGCGAAGAGTTCGACGTCGAGTCGGGCCTGCCAGCCTCCATGCTGGCCGCCAAGGACGTCACAACGTGGCTGGAGTTCGTCCGGCGCTACATCGCAATGAAATGGCCGGCTGCGGCTGCGACGTCGCGAGAGTCGATGACCGACGCCTTGGCAACGGTGACACCCGCTCTGGTGAACAACGCGACCGGACGACCCGATACATCGCTGTTACGTAAGGCGCTGCGATTACACGGTCTGCTTCCCGAAAACCGGCGCGAGGAACTGCCACTGGACGCCGCTGCGGCCTTGCGCTGGCTGGAGCAAGCGAGCTTGCCGCTGACAGACCTAGCCAACGCCGAGACGGTACGGCAGGGCCTCGATGCGCTCGCCCTGAATCTGGACGGCACCGCCGCCGCGGCAACGACTCACCGACGGAAGCGATCCGTCTTCTACAACGTGCTGCAGTACGCGGTCGAGCTCGAACAGCTCGACTTCAACCCAGTAGACAAGCTGCGCGTCAGCGCCAACCGCAAGAAGGTCGCCGAGGTCGTCGACCGCCGTTCCGTCGTGAACCCGAGGCAGGCTCGTGAACTGCTGACCGCCGTGTCGTACGTCGGCCGCCGCGGCAAGGACGCCAAACGCGGCGAGCGCCTGGTGGCGTTCTTCGCCTGTCTGTACTTCGCAGCGCTGCGCCCCGGCGAGGCGTTGGGCCTGCGAGCGCAGAACTGCTACCTGCCCGAGAAGGGCTGGGGGTCGCTGACCGTAGAGCGGTCACACCCGGCGGCCGGCAAGCGATACACCGACAGCGGTGAGGTCCACGACGATCGCGGCCTCAAGCACCGGGGCGAAGACGACGCCCGAACCGTGCCGATCCCGCCCGAGCTTGTGGCAATCCTGCGCGAGCACATCAAGCGGTTCAAGGTCAGCGACCACCTGTTCCGCAGCGCCAACGGTAAGCCGATCTCCCCCTCGGGCTACGCGCGAGTGTGGCGCGAGGCACGCAAGCTCGCGCTGCTGCCCGCACAGGTGAACTCCCCCCTCGCAGCACGCCCCTACGATCTGCGTCACGCCGGTGTCAGTCTGTGGCTCAACGCAGGAGTCCACGCCCCCGACGTCGCCGACCGCGCCGGCCACTCGGTAGACGTCCTACTGAAGGTCTACGCCAAGTGCATCGACGGCGACCGCGACACGATGAACACTCGGATTGAGTTCGCCCTCGCCTCCTAGTGGAGCGTCCCGCGAAGCCCGGCGCATGACACGGAGCACGACACGCACCCGCTCTGACCAGCCCAAACGCTATCAAGATCATGACACGCATTTGCCACAACTGGTGGCAATGGACTGCTCTTGGCGGCATCCAGCTGCCTACGAGGGCGTTGCGCAAGTGATCTTGCAGCTATGAATACAGCCTGCTCAGCAACCGTTTCGGCTGGTGGTGGAGGTGCCCCCGGCAGGAATCGAACCTGCGACACACGGTTTAGGAAACCGTTGCTCTATCCCCTGAGCTACGAGGGCGCGACGCACCATGTTACCTGCATGCGTGTGGTTGGTCGGCGCCAGGCTGCACTCGGTACCGATGAGATCATTGCAGCTCCTCTGCATGACCCCGCCGTACCACCTCACCAGGCTCTCGCCACACACGCGTCGTCGCGGCTGCGGTGCAGCCAACGGTAACCAACTCGAACCGACAAGTCCGGGAGTGGAGGGGACTCCTGCCAGGAGTACGTAGCTCCACGTGGATGGCTCATGCTGTGCCGGCCATCCTGGGCTTAGCGTCCTGGCGCCCGCTACCCCCGGCTACGGCCAGCGCGTATGGCGCAACTTGACACGGACGGGTAGAGGACCGAGTCAGTGATACTTGCGACGGTGAACGCACCCCACTAGCCAGCGAGGCAACCCGATCACTTGAGATCGGTGATCGGACATACCAACAGGCTTATGATCTCCGGATGGCCACCATCACCGCTGCAGCACCCAAAACTATCAAGGACTTGTTCAACGAATCCGCTGAGGTTGTACGAGTTCCTACCGAAGTCCAACGCCAGTACTCCTGGGATGAGGAAACTGAAACGTTCTGGCAGGATCTGCGGCGCTTTGAGGCTCAGGCAAGCGAAACAGACCAGTACTTCGTTGGCTCGATCTTGACCGTGTGGCGACCCGGCTCTCGGTTTCGACTCCTGCTCGATGGGCAGCAACGACTCACAACGAGCACTATTCTCCTATCCTCGATACGTGATGCACTTTGGCGTCTTGAGTCGCAGAATGCGAGAACATTGGCTTCGGAGGTGCAGCGAGATTTCATCGCATATGCGATGGATGAAGGAGACGAGAAAAAATACTTCCTGCAGCTAACAGACTTCGACAAGGAATTCTTCCGAGCGCACATTCAGGATTGGGATCCGGAGAGCGGAAAAAGCCCCGGGGTCAAGGACGTTGCCGCACCGTCGCATAAGCTAATCTTGAGCGCTAAGAGAAGATTTGACGCCGCCATTCAGAAAGTTCTGGGCGATCTCTCCGATGAGCAGCAAAAGCGGCGATGGCTTCAGAGACTTCGTCGAGTACTTGTCCGCCACATCCAGTTCGTAGAGATTACCACCGCGTCCGAGGAGGACGCGAACGAGGTTTTCGAAACGATCAACGATCGAGGATTGAAGCTTTCACCCCTCGATCTACTGCGGAACTTTCTTCTACGCCGCGCCGCCGATTACGACCGCTCTGAAATAAATGACAGCTGGCGCTTCGTTCTCGAGCGCGCGGTGGACGCCAGCGACCTTGAACAGTTCCTTCGGCACTACTGGGTGAGTCGGTACGGTGATGTGCGAGCACGAGGGCTATACAAAGAAATCAAGTATGTTCTCGGTCGGAAATTCGATAATTCGGAGCTAACGCCCAAAGCTTTTGCACTGGATCTCGAGGGCGCGGCCAATGTCTACTTCGATCTACGCAAACAGGAGGTTGATGATCAAGAATTCCGCGCAGTCCTCGGCGAGATCCGAGAGCTAGACGCGAAGCCGTTGTATCCCGTTCTTCTGGCGTCGGTCGAGACCCTCGGGGAATCGCAATCACTGCCCCTAGCCAGGGCTCTCGTCTCGTATTATGTTCGTTGGTCGGTGGTGGGGAGAAAAGAGTCAACTCTTCTGGAAACCGTCATGTACACTCTTGCCATTAAGATCCGTGGCGGCTTGGCGATATCCGAAGCCATCGCAGAGCTTCGCGCACAGGCAGGAACCGACGAGTCATTCATCGAAGCCTTCGCCAGTGTATCGATTGCCAGAAGCGGTTGGCGGCACCACGTGCTTGTCCGTCTGGAAGATACCCTGCGCCGGAAGACCGGCAAAGACGAGCTCATCGTCAAACCGGGGAATTCGGTCCACGTCGAGCACATCTACCCGCAGCGCCCCCCACAGGAGTACCGCCTGGAACAGCACGAGGAATTGGTGAACCGCCTCGGCAATCTTACACTCCTCCACAGGAGACTAAACACTAGCGTCAAGAACTCAATCTTCCCCAAGAAGGCAGAGAAGGCATACTTGGCCACCCAGTTGTTACTTACCACGGACACTGGAATATCGGGCCTCTGGGATGAAGAGAAGAGCCAGTGGCGCAAGGACGGAATCGAAGCGCGCCAAAAGCAACTTGCCAGCTTGGCGGTAGAAACCTGGCCACTATAGTGGGCCTCGCCCGCCGACCACAGATGCTACTTGCGAGGCCGCCGCACCAACTTCCTCATGCTCCCATATTCTTACTACTTGCCATCCGGCGGCGGAAAGGGCCTGCGTTACTAAAGCGTCGCGCTCGACGTTCTTGCGCAGTTTCTGCTGCCAGAAGAGGACGTTTGTCTTCGGCAATGAGCCATGACGATTGCAGGAGTGCCAGAAGCATCCATCTACGAACACCGCCACCCGGCGCCGCGGGAAAGCGATATCGACACGCACGCGTACACCTGCCACCGTGACAAGGTAATCCTTACGGAAGCGCAGCCCCAGCCGATGGAGCACCGACCTGACTCGTCTCTCCGGCCCAGTGCCCGTTCGCCGGTTCGCCTTCATAGAACGACTAACCGCCTCGGATGTGGAAACCGGCGTTTGCACAGGGTCGACGATACGTCGACCCCGGCCCTGAGGCCACATGTGAGGCGGTGGAACGGACGTCAACCTGGCGAGGCGTCGCCAGCTCCCACCAGCGATCGCCTAGGATGACGCTCTGAGAAGCCATGATTAGGAGTCACGAATGACCCTGGACGTCTTGAGCCGTGCCGGAACAGCCGACCCAAACGTCGCCGATTGTGACCGAGGGATCGCACAGGGTACGGATGGGGGTGCTCGACCGGAGTGGCGCATGACTCAGCGCTCAGCTGAGGATTCCGCACCCACCGTCATCGACCTCTTCTGCGGCGCAGGGGGGATGACCCTAGGCTTCCAGCAGGCTGGCTTTAGACCGATTCTGGCAATCGACAACGACCGAGATGCGATCAATACGCACGCTGCAAACTTTCCGGGTGAATCTATCTGCACAGATATCTGCACCTTTTCGCAATTCCCCAAAGCGGATGTTGTAGTCGGCGGGCCGCCTTGCCAGGGATTCAGCCTGTTGGGCAAGCAGTCGAAGAGAGAGCGTACAGAGAACTTCCTCTGGCGCGAGTTCATGCGGTGTGTCGAGCAAGCCAAGCCGATCGCATTCGTAATCGAGAACGTTCCGCAGTTCTTGAAAGACGCCGCCTTCGAGGGTGTTTCTGCGGAGGCCAAGAAACTCGGCTATAAGCTTACAGCGGGGTTATTGAACGCAGCGGACTACGGCGTTCCGCAGCGTCGGCTTAGGACTATTATTATCGGAAGCCGGCTAGGAGAACCTTCACTACCCCTGCCCACTCATCAAGTATCTGCAGACACCCTCTTCTCGGACCTTCCTCCGTGGAGGACTGTGCGCGATGCCATAGGTGACCTTCCACTTGAGCCGACCGACACGAATTTGCACAACAGCCGTCGAGTCACTCCGTTGTCACTAGAGCGATACAAGCACATTCCGCCGGGAGGAAATCGCAAAAACCTTCCCCCCGAGTTGCAGCCGGATTGCTGGCGATACAAGGACCCGCGAGGCGGTGGAAGCGCCGACCTCATGGGTCGCATGTTGTGGGACGCTCCATCCCTTACGATCCGGACCCAATTCCTTAAACCGGAAAAGGGAAGGTATTTGCATCCGCAAGCGCATCGTTCTATTACGCCTCGCGAGGGCGCTCGGCTTCAGTCGTTCCCTGATGGCTTCCGATTCGTTGGCAGCGTTTTTCAAATCGTCAAGCAGATCGGCAATGCCGTCCCACCGGAGCTAGCTCGGAATGTTGCGCTCGCCGTACTTAGCCATGCCCGTAGCCACGGTAAACTGCTGAAAACAGCCTAGGTAACGCTTTCATTCAGCATGACGGATGCTGCAGCGTCCGCTGTCATGCCGTCCACTCTTGCGCGTTCGCGAATACGTCGACCGACGTCCGGGCTGACCGTGACTACGAACATATCCTTGAAGTGCTCGGGGTATGCAAATGGGCACTGGGTACATGATGGAAGCACACAGGCGCCACAGGCCTGCCGCTTCTTGAGGTTGCAGCGGGTACACAGTGTCTGAAGGTTCAAAGGTTTGGAGCTGCCTCCCCTTTGAGCCGGGACCTTGTGGTCACACTGGGGAGTTGTGATCGCCTGGTCTTCGCCAGTGTACGCACCGCATAGCTGACATGCCCAATCGTCTCTTGCATAGACCTCCTGGCGCGTTTTCCTAGGTACTTCATACCTAATATTTTGAGGTCGTACTGGGCCATCTGATCGTCGTATATACCAGTCGTCGTTGGCACCGCTGGTTCGGCGTACTCGCTCAATCTCCCAGCCGTATTCAGCGACGATCTTCCTCACCCGCCGAGCATAGTTGGTCCGTCCATACGCCTGCTCCAGCGTTGATCGATGAACTGGCTCATTGAGCGGAAGTAGGTCGACGAGTTCTTGAAGGTGTGATGGGAGTTCCCTGATCGCACCCGGTGCACTGACGGCAAACTCTAAAAAAGGTTGGTGGTTCAAGGCCCCTCCGGCGTGCCCGCATCGCGGTCCGGTGAATGGAACTTGTCCAGTATGGGTGATGTGCCAACTCTGCCGCTGGGTCTCTTGGCGGTCCGATCAGGCAATAAGTCTGTCTACTCGGACCCTTGCCCCCGTTGTAGCGCTGCGCTGGCGACAGCCGCACCCGTGTAGTGACGTGTCATCCCGTCGCCCTCGACCCGCCTGCGCAGGGAGCTGGCATCCGCCGACGCCCGCCGCGTCAAGACGGCCTTGACAGTCGGCAGCTAGGCCGGCGGGCGTCGGCGGGGTCTGCTCGGCTTGCCCGGGGCGAGGGCGACGGGGCATCCCGGAGCCGGAGCGCCCCCGCCGGAGGCGCAGTAGCCGCAACCAGTTAACGGCCCGCCCCGCGCCACGGCCAGGCGCGGGCACCTCGGCCGCGTCTCCCAGGCATGCCGGCCGACTGAAGTTTCCACCACAAGCCCCAGGCACTGACGGTCTCCGGCAGGCCCGACGCTTCCGCCCTACACGCCAGCCGACGGGCGTCTGGCGGGGCTGCGCCTCCCGACCAAGGGAGGCGTCAGACACGCGCCCTGGTCGGCGGCGTGAGCGGCCCGTTTCGGGCCGCCTTGAAGACGTACAGAAAGTTTGAACCGCTTCCGGCTGCCGACCTGTCGAGTCTCATGACCTGCGTGACAGATCGGTATCAGGACATGCGTGACACTCCGCCGAGTGTTGGTGGAGATCAGCGTGACGGAACAGCGGTA